>JBBREA010000072.1:0-16523 GCA_038203385.1 Acidimicrobiales bacterium
CACGATTGAACGAATAGTTGCCTGGCGTACGGGTATCGACGACACGAACTGCCTTCGGTAGCGCCGCGAACGCACTGGCACCAGCGGTGAGCGCGTACGCCGACAAGGCTGGCAGTACGGCAGACAATGCACCGACGCCCGCTGCCGCGCCGACGCCCTGCATGAAGCGGCGGCGACCGAAGGGCCTGGCCACGTCGATTGCGAGCTCAGAGGCGACATCGCCAGAGCCGGTTAGTGGGTTCGCAGTGCCGTTCGACACCGGAAGTGGGGAGGCTGTTTCGTTCATGAGTCCGAGCTTGTGAAGTGGTCGAGTGTTCCGATTATCGTCGATGTCGGGCGACTTCATACGTCGCCAATGATGCCGCTGCAGAAACGTTGAGCGAACTCAGCCTACCCAGCATGGGAATGCTCACGATCAAGTCGCAGCGCTCGCGAACCAATCGCGACAACCCTGCGCCTTCTGCCCCCAAAACCATACACACCGGCTCGCGGGCCAGGTCGCCGATATCGAACAGTTCTTTGTCAGAGGCGTCGTCGAGGCCGACGATCCAGATGCCGGCCTCTTTGATCCGCTGGAGTGTGCTGGGAAGGCCCGACACCACCGCAATCGGCATGTGTTCGATGGCGCCGGCTGACGCCTTGGCCACGGTGGGGGTTACGTGAACCGCCCGGTGGCGCGGCACGATCACCACATCGACACCGGCGCCGTCGCAGCTGCGAACGATGGCGCCGAGGTTGCCGGGGTCGGTCACGCCGTCGACGGCCACGAGGAACTGAGCGGTCGCACCTCGCCGACGGAGAAATTGTGCGATGTCGGCCTCGGGCAATTCCGCCGCCTTGGCCAGCACGCCTTGGGGTGCCTCGCTGCGAGCTTCGGATTCGAGGCGTTTGCGTGCGACCCAGGCGATCGGAACGCGGTTGGCGTTGGCGATCGCCACGATGTCGTCGACCGAATCCGTGTCTTGGAGTTCAGAGGAGATCCAGATCTCGTGCACCCTGCGGCGCTGCGCCAACAGCAGCTCGCGGACGGCCTGGCGGCCTTCGACCTGCTCGCCGCCGAGGCCCTTCTGGGGCTTCGACTTGGTTTCGCCCTCGGCTCGAATTTTGCCGGTGCGCCCTGCCCCCCGACTGCTCGGAGCCGTAGATCGGCGACCGGCAGCAGCTCGGCCACCTCGGCCGGCTCCGGGTCCCCGACCCGAAGAACCGCCGCGGCGGGCGCCGGTCATACAACGACTCCAGACCCGGCGGCATCACGAGTGACTCCATCACGCGTGACAACGGCAACTGCCCACGCGGCGATGCCTTCTCGTCGGCCTAGCGCGCCGAGGCCCTCGGGTCGACGCCCTGAGACCGAGACGGGCGCGCCTGCTGCTTGGGTGAGGTGTTGTTCCATATCGCCTTTCAGAGGTGCCAGCTTGGGGCGAGCACACACCACTTTGACGTCAATGTTCCCGATTTCCCACCCCGCAGCCCTGACCATGTTGGCCACGGCGGACAAGATCGACAATGAGTCCGCACCCGCCCACTGAGGGTCATCGTCTGGGAAGTGTGTGCCGAGATCACCGAGGCCCGTCGCGCCGAGCAGGGCATCGGCAGCGGCGTGGGCGGGAACATCGGCGTCACTGTGCCCGGCAAGGCCACGCTCGCCTGGAAACGCGACGCCGCCCAGCACGAGCATTCGAGTGGAGTCATCGGAGTGAGCATGAACATCGAAGCCCTGGCCAACGCGGATTTCCATGTTCAGCACGTTCCTTCGGCTACGACATTCCTGGCCCAATCGAGGTCGTCGGGCAGGGTGACCTTTCGGTTCGAGTGTTCACCCGGAACCACGACTACTCGACCACCGGCCGCCTCGACGAGGGCGGCGTCGTCAGTGCCGTCACCATTCCGAGCGTGAGCGGCGCGCAACACCACGGCGTTGAAGGCCTGGGGCGTTTGCACCGCCACCAACCGATCACGCTGCAGCGTGGCGACCACTACCCCGTCGGCGTCGATTTCTTTGATGGTGTCGGCCACGGGGAGACCTGGCACCGCCGCGTCTGCACCCGCTGCGACCGCTGCGATCACGCGTCGAAACAGCTCGACCGTGGCGAACGGGCGGGCTGCATCGTGGACGCACACCACGTCGACGTCAGGGGGCACCTCGGCCAACCCGCGCCGCACACTGTCGCTGCGGCTCGCGCCGCCGACGATTGCCCGCTCCTGCTGTGCGTACTCCGCTGGTACCACCACGACCACGCCGTCGCACACCGATGCTGCAACTCGACACGCCCAATCGATCACCCGTTCGGAGCCCAACGGTTCGAATTGCTTCAACGAGCCGAAACGCGCACCGCTGCCACCCCCGACCACGATGGCCCAGACCTTCGGACGCCGATGCACCGAACCGAGGGTAGTACCGTGGCCGACGACATGACTGAGTACACACAACTGCTCGCGGAGACGATGTTCTTCGCTGACGCCACCGACGAGATGCTGGCCCGTATCGAAGCGAGCGGAACGCAGCGTCGACTGGTGAGAGGTGACGTGCTCTTCAACGAAGGCGACGCTCCAGACGCGCTCTATCTCGTTGGCCTGGGTCGCATCGCCATCGCCATCGCCAGCCCGATCGACAGGCGCGAGAGCGTTGTTGCGCTCATGGAACCTGGTGATCTTTTCGGCGAGCTGGGGCTGCTCGACGATGGGCCACGTTCGGCGCTTGCAAGGGCGCTCGAACCGAGCGATGTGCTCGAGGTGCCATTCCAGCCGGTTCGAGAGTTGTTCGAGGAACACCCGCAGTTGCTGTGGAACGTGGCTCGGTTGCTTGCTGGGCGGTTGCGAGTGATGGATTCGGTGCTGTCGGATTCCGTCTTCCTCGACGTCACCGGCAGAACGGCAAAGCGGCTGTTGGAGATGGCAGGCGATGCCGACGAATTCCAGCTGCCGGTCACCCAGGAAGAGTTGGCCGGAATGGTGGGGGCATCACGCGAACGGGTCAACAAGTCCATCGCCAACTTCATCAAGTTGGGATGGCTCGAACAGCACGATCGCAGCTACCGAATCATCCAACGCGACCGCCTAGATCTCCGAGCCCGCTAACACCGCCATCGCGACCGCCGCGTCGCGATCCTTGTAGCCATTGACCAGAGATCGCGGCACGCCCTGCCATCAACGGGCGAAGGTGTCGATCATCAACTTCACGTCGGGGCCGAGCGGGTACAGGATCGGGCATGTGCATCCGTTGGCCACGTACTCGTCGACCTTGGCTCGCACCTCATCGGGCGTGCCAGACGCAGTGATCATCTGCACGATGTCGTCGGGCACCAGCTTGCTGGCGGCCAGCACCTCGTCGTGCGTGGCTGGCCAGGTGAGCACCTGACCGATCTCGTCGAGCAACTCTTGGGGAACACCCGACGCCTTCATGATGTGGGGTTGCTGTCCGAGGTATTGGGTGACGAGCAAGCGTGACCCGTCGAGCGCCGCTTGGCGATCGGTGTCGACACTGCAGACCACCAGTTGCGGCCGGTCGATGTCGTCGATGGTGCGCCCCGCCTTGGCCGCGCCTCGGGCGAGCGCCTCGATGGCGCGAATGTTGTAGTCAGGGCTGACGAGATAGTTCAGCACCGCTCCGTCAGCGATCTCACCGGTGAGTTCCATCATCTGCATGCCGGTGGCGCCGATGTAGATCGGTACCTGCTTGGCTCGCCGCTCTTGATGGACGTAGTCGAGTTCCACGCCATCGAGTTGCACGTGCACGCCGTCCATCGTGACGGTCTCGTTGTTGAGCAATGCGCGCACGGCCGTGACGACTTCGCGCATCACCGTGAGTGGGCGGGCCCGATCGATACCAACTTTGGCGGCGAGTGGATCCCACCAGGCTCCGAGACCGCAGATGTAGCGGCCTGGCGCCAAGTCATCGAGGGTTGAAAAGGTGCTGGCAAGACGGGCGGCGTTGCGAGTCCAGATGTCGACGACCCCCGACCCGATCTTGATCGTGTTCGTGGTGGCGCCGAACGCCGCCATGGGAACGATGGCGTCACGCACTAGGCGACTGTCTGCCTGCCATACGGCATCGAAGCCTTTCGACTCGGCGTATTGCACGAGCTCGATGCCTTCACGCATCGGATGCGCGTCTTGTAGATAGAGGGCCACCTGTTCCATCCACCCATCCTTGCATGCCGTTTGGGGGGCCCGCGCTAGACGGCGACCTCGGGCGCCCTCAGGCGGCGATAGGTATGCGTGCTGGTGGAGGCACTGTCGCCGGGGCGGCGTGCGCCTGGATCTGCCGCCGCGTCACCTCGTTCACATTGCTGAGTGCCCGGTCCACCAGGCGGTAACCACGCGCAATCGAGGGACCGATCATCAGGGCGACGATCAATGTGCCAAATCCGAAGGGACCACCCAGCAGCAGGCCACCGGCGAGCCAGGTCATCTCGAAGCCGAGGCGCACGAGCGGCTCGGGTTGACCACTCCTGTCGGATGCAGCTTTCGTCAAGAGCTCACCCATGCCTGCGCCGAGCCCCGAGGCGATGATCGCGCCGGCGCCGACGCCGAGGACGGTGATGGCCACCAACTGCACCACGATCTTCAGCGGCAGTGCGGCCGGAGCGTCGAATCGGGAGAAGACTTCGAGGAAGCCCTGAATCGCTGGGCCGACGATGATGGGCGTGGCGAGACTGCCCAGGCCGGGCTTGCGCCCCATCAACCATGCAACGGCCAGCAGCGAGCCCACGGTCGCCCACAGTGCCACCGCCAGAGGGATCCCCGTTTGGTGACCGATACCAACGATGAACACATCGAGCGGGCCGGGGCCGAAGTCGTTCCACAACATCAGCGCGACGGCGATCGACAACAGCAATGACCCGCTCAGGTGGATCGTCACCCGGCGTGCTGCGGTCAGTGCTCGGCGCCGGGGGGTGGTCGCTAGCACAGCGGCCATGGCGCCGGCGCGTGTCCACGCGCGCGCTGAAATCCATTCCCACGCAGCCTTCCCGGCCGAGGTGAATCGATTCAGAAGACGCACTGCCCCAGTATCGGTCATCCGAACAGAAAACTGAGTGTGACTTTCGTCTACCGGGTCGACTCCAAGAACAATTCATCAGCAGTTCCGCTCTCGGACGCTTCAGAGCAGCGCATGCAGGCGCTGTGCCTGTTCAGCAGCCTTCGCGCGTACTTCTGTCACGTCCACCCGAGTGGGCACACCGTTGGCCAGCAGCACCTCACCGTCGGCGGCCACGACGTCGACCGCACGGATCCCCGGCGTGAACGCCACGTGCCACGGCGAGTCGGCGTGGTCGTAGTTCCATGTGACCCGGTCTCGGGCGGCCTCGGGAACGAGCGTGTACGCGTTGGCGAGCCATGTGGCCGCAGTGTCGGGCGACGCCATCACATCGTCGGCGCGGTGGGCGACGAACGCCAGCCGGAACTCCTCGAGCATGTCGGCCCCGATGCCGTCGGTTCCGAGGACCACCGGGTTGGTTCGACGGGCGGGCTTGGCGTAGCCGACCGCGTTGTTCATGTTGCTGCGCGGGTTGTGGGCAATGGTTCCTGGCAGGTCGCGGTCGAGCGACACGCAGTGCACCAGAAGCCAGTCGGGGGTGGCGAGTTCAGCCAATCGCTCCCCCGCCGCGTGGTCTGATGGTCCCTCGGCAACATGGATGTGAACGCCGACACCCAAATCGGCCGCCAATTCCGCAGCGGCCGCAAGCGTGCCGTCGGTGCACGTGAACGCAGCGTGCACTCCCACCATGCCACGCCCACCAGCGCGGATGAATCGTTCGTTCTCGGCCAGCCCACGCCTGGCCCCCTCGGCGCCGTGGCGATCGGTCACGCCGTACGCGCACACCACGCGTACGCCGACTTCTGCGCACGCTTCAGCGATCACGTCGAGGCTGCCTTCGATCGCGTTCGGGCTCTCGTGGTGATCGACGATCGCGGTGGTGCCACACATCAACGCTTCGGTTGCGCCGAGGAGAGCGCTCGCCCGAATCATGTCCAGATCGAGTGCGGCGTCGAGGCGCCACCACACCTGTTCGAGAATCTCGTCGAAAGCGGTGGGCTGCACCGGTGGCGCGGGCATCCCCCTGGCAAGGGTGGAATACAGGTGATGGTGAGCGCAGATCATGCCGGGTGTGGTGTCGGCCATCATCTGATCGTAGACCCATGCAACACGACGCAATCGCGGGCCGACGCTCAAGTTGCCGCGGTTCTAAGGTGATCGGCATGGGGGAACTCTCTTACGAACGCGGGCCGCTCGCGCCAGCATTGCTCGAGGACACCATTCCGGCGAACCTGGCCGCCACCGTCGAGCAGCACGGTTCGGGTGAAGCGATCGTGGCGGTGCACCAAGACATCCGGTGCACATATGACGAGTTCCAGTCTCGTGTGGGCAACCTCGCCAAGGGTTTCATCGCTGCAGGGCTCCAGCAGGGAGACCGCGTGGGGCTCTGGTCACCCAACTACGCCGAGTAAGAGGACGAAGACGTCTCGCACGTGACTGGCGTACTCCACGGCCGACCATTGTGTGGGCGACGGTCGCAGCGCTGCCCTCGGGTCGTCGAGCAACGCCAGCCATGTGGTTGCGTTGTCGAGCACGGCGCTTGGCGTGGTGGCCGGGTCGAACCTGGCGGCATCGAATCCGCACTCGGGGCACGGTTGCTCCAGCACCCACGTCCAGTCTTTCGAATCAGGTTCGATGTCCGCATCGGCAACGTATCCACGCCCGAGACGCTGGCACGCCTCGGTTTCAGCTCATCAAGTCGAGGATGATTCGTTCCCAGAGGTGAGCGGTGAGTCGGAGGGATTCGATGTCGATGCGTTCGTCGTGACCGTGGAAACGGCGACCGAACTCGCCACCGTCGATTGCCGGGCTCAGCAGGCCAGCGCCGTAGGCGACCGTTCCCATCTCCCGGAAGATGCGGGCATCGGTGAACCCCACGCCGAACTCCGGGTTGAGTCGGGCGTCAGGAAAGGGAATCTCCACCGCTCGTTGCAAGGCATCCCACAACGGCGTGTCGATCCGACTGGTCGATGCCGGATCGTCCATGATGACTTCCACGTCCAGCCGATCGAACATGGCGTCACCCAGGGCCGCTCGCAAGTGCGCCGTGACCTCGTGGGTGTCTTCGCCCGGCATGGTGCGGATGTCGATGTCGAGATCCACCACATCGGGAATCGTGTTCGTCTTGGGGCGGCCCATGGTCTGTACCACGTTGGGAGAGAACGTCGTATGGCTGCATGCGTGCAGGAACGAGGCTGCGCCGCGATTCGGGAGGTCGGCGAGCACTGCGTCGACCGACGCTTCGTCGAGCAGGCTCGCCTCCAACTCCGCTGCCAACCCGAGCGACTGGACGATGCCGCGCCACAACTCATGGAATTGAGGTGCCGGACGATACGCCGCAAGTGCGTTCACCACCTTGGCTGCAGTGACGAGTGCGTTGTCGGAGCCGAACGGCATCGAGCCGTGACCCGGCGTGCCCTTCACCCGTAGCCGGCGCCAGGCGACACCCTTTTCCGCAATGTTGACGCTGATCGACCTGCGACCCTCGGGCCCGCTGTGCACCCCACCGTTTTCGGTGAGCAGATAGTCACAACGGATCGCGTCCGCGTGGTGGTCGGCAACCCATTGGGCGCCGTGTTTGCTACCGGCTTCTTCGTCGGCGACGGCGAAGAACATCAGGTCGCCTTTCGGACGAAAATCACGATCGGCAAGGGCCCGGAACACCACTGCCATCGACGCGGTGAGGTTGAGCATGTCGACCGCTCCGCGACCCCAGATTTCGTCACCGATCAGTTCGCCACCGAACGGGTCGTGCCGCCAGCCGTCGGCGTTCACCGGCACAACATCGGTGTGCCCCATGAGACACAGCGACTTGGCGTTCGGGTCGGATCCGGGGATGCGCGCCATGAACGATTGTCGTTCGGGCGACGGGCCCCATCGTTCGATGTCGACACCGGGCCGCTCGACGTAGGCCTGCAACACGTCGGCGTTGCGAGTTTCGTTGCCCGAGTCTGCCGCACCGTCGTTGACGCACTCGTTGCGGATCAAGGTCTGCAGCAGCTCAACGGTGTCACCCGTGAGGCCGTCCATGCGTTCGTCAGACATGCAGCGCAGTCTGCCAGGCGTTTCTGGGCGAACGTGGGCGAGACTGGACCACATGACGAAGTACGCACATGTGCGGGGGTTTGTCCAGCCTGGGTTCGGTGCAGTCGCCGAGGCATTCGAGCGGAACTTCACCGACCACCACGAACTCGGTGCGGGATTCTCGTTGTACGCGGATGGCGAAGCCGTGGTCGACATTTGGGGCGGAATCGCCGACCGTGCCAGCGGCCAACCGTGGGATGACAGCACCTTGCAGCTGGTGTTCTCCTGCACCAAAGGTGCGACCGCGATCTGCATCGCCCAACTCGTCGAACGCGGTGCGCTCTCGTACGACGACCTCGTGGAGCAGCACTGGCCGACGCTCACCGCTGCCCAGGGCACCCGCCTCACGGTCGGCCAACTGCTCAGCCACCAGGCCGGGTTGATCGCATTCGACCGACAGCTCACCTTCGAAGACGTCTGCGCTGTTGCACCGGTGGTCGAGGCGCTGGAAGTGCAGACTCCCATCTGGACGCCCGGCACCGACCACGGGTACCACGCCCTCACCTACGGTTGGTTGGCCGGCGAACTGCTTCGCCGCATCGACGGTCGCACCATCGGAACGTTCTTCGCCGACGAGGTTGCCGAACCGCTCGGCCTGGAGTTCTGGATCGGCCTACCGGAGGCGGAAGAGTCGCGAGTCGCGACCCTGCAGCTGGCGCCGGCGCCAACCGACCCCGCAGAGATCGCGATGACGAAGCAGTCGATGGCACGCGGAACCAATGGCTACCGAGCGGTGTCGCTCGATGGCACGATCCGGATGACACCGGTCAACCATTTCAACACCCGCGAACTGCACGCCACGGAGATGGCGGCTGCGAACGGCATCACCAACGCCCGGTCGCTGGCACGCATGTACGCAGCGACGTTCGGAGAGATCGACGGCTTCCGATTGTTCGGCGACGACACTCTCGCCCAGGTGCGCGCCGAACGGGCGAGCGGGCCCGACCTCACGCTCATCAAGCCAACCCGATTCGGTGCTGGCTTCTGGCTCCACAACGTGTCGACGCCAATGCTCCAAGACGGTTCGTTCGGGCATCCCGGGGCCGGCGGTTCCCTCGGGTATGCCAATCCTGAACTCGGCATCGGCTACGGCTACGTGATGAACCAGATGGGTGGCGGCCTCACCGGCGACCCGAGAACCATCGGCCTCAACAACGCAGTGCGCGCCGCACTGCGTTGTTGAGCCCCCACCCGAAAGCCGCTCCGCGTTCTCTAGTGAATGGTGCCGGCGACTTCAGGGAGTGAACGCCACGCGGCTGGCCTGAAGGCGGTCAAGCTTTGGGTTGGGGACTGGCGTCGGGCAACAGGGCGGTGACCGCGGCGAAGCCGACGACCGAGGGGAGGGCGACGATGGCTACGGCGGAGCCCACCGACAACGACGTCGACGCCAAGGCCCCCGTGATCACCGGGGTGGTGAGCGTGCTCACCCGAATGCCCGCTGCGAGCGCTCCCAATCCGGCGCCCCGCCGGCCGGGAAGCTTGGCCGCAGCGTCGTACAGGTACGGCATCAGCGTCGCTTGGCCGAGGCCAGCGACCAGATAGCCGATCAGCACCGCCGCCTGGTTGTCGATCAACAACGCGGTCGACAATCCCACTCCGGTGATCCAGATGGAAACCCACGTGAGCCGCTGTTCGCCGACAATGGCTTGAATCGAGTCACCTGCCAACCGGCCGATGGCCATACCGATGACGAACACCACGAACGCCAAGCCAGCCCGACCGGCCGTGGTGCCGAAGTCATCGGCCAGCCGAAACGCCGCCCACTCGAACGATGTCACCTCCATCGCCGCGCCGAACATTGCCGCCGCCCCCACAGCCAACAGCAACTTCATACCGGTCTTCCCATGAGTGCCGACACCGACATCACCAGATTCGAGGGCCGGGGCTGTGTGGGCTGCCAACACCACCGGATGGTCGTCAGGCAGTAAGCCCCGACTCACGTACGCAATCATCACCAGCAACACGACGGTCGATCCGAGCAGTTGGTACCGCAACTCGATCTCGGCGGCTGCGAACCACGATGCGCACAGGCCCCCGACGATCGTGCCGACGCTCCACAAACCGTGCAGCCGACTCATCACCGACACCTTTCGCTGCGCCGACAGCCACGACCCTTGGAGATTCATCGAAATGTCCACCGTCACGTCGGTTGAGGCGATGAGCACGAACACGGCGAGCAGCGCGCCTGCCGAGCCGGCATATCCGACGAGGGGCAGCATCAACGCATTGAACGTCGCTCCGTAAACGAGCACGCGTTTGGTCCCGAACCGTTCGATCACCCGGCTCGAGAACATGCTGCTGGCCAACGCTGCGGCACTGGCGAGTGTGGACACGAGACCGAGCACCGCAAGCGTGATACCGAGCCGATCACGAACCTCTGGCATTCGCGGCAGGTACGACGACACCACCGCGCCGTTCACGAAGAACTGCACCCCGATGGCGAGGATCGCGCGGCGCTCGCTGTGGTCGATCACATCAACTGCGGTCGACGGCGGGTCCACGGTCACCGCGGCAAGCTACCGGGAGGTCCGTCGGCTCCGAACCAGCCTCTCACTCCAGCTGGTCTACTGCCGTGAGGGCCGCCGACGGTTTGGAGCCGCGCGCCACGGGGTATGAGACCCACATGAGCGACGACCACGAACGAGGCGTTCCGTCCGACGGCACGACCGTGACCGAAGTGATCGACAGCTACCGAGACGCAGGCTTCACGGCTGACTTCGGCGCCGAGCCGGAGGGTCGTGTCTCGTGCGACACGTGCGAGACGCTCAGCCCTGCTTCGACGATTGCCGTAGCCAGCCTCCGACGACTGGAGGGAGCCTCCGACCCTGACGACATGGTGGCGGTCGTGGCCATGACCTGCCCAGCGTGCGGCGCTGAGGGTACGGCGGTGCTCGGATACGGCCCCTCGGCTTCCTCGGCCGACTCCGACGTGCTCCAGCAACTCAACGACAATTCCGACGCCAGTTCTCAACTGCCGGCCCACGCAACACCCGACGAGACCGCTACAGGAACAACCAGCTGATCGCTGGTCCAGGTATCTCCTCGTCGCAGCCCTGACACACCACTCTCTGACACACCACTCTCTGACACACCACTCTCTGACACACCACTCTCTGATACACCACTCTCTGATACACCACTCTCATGGAACTCGCACAAGCACTGGACTTCATCAAAGATCACAAGGACGGCGTGCTCACCACCCAGAAGCGTGACGGCCGTCCGCAGCTGTCGAACATCGCGTACGGACTGGGCGACGACGGAGTCATCCGGGTCTCGGTCACTGCCGGCAGGATGAAAACCAGGAATCTCGCGCGTGACCCGCGGGCCAGCCTGCACGTCACTCGCGTCGACTTCCACGCGTACGCAGTGTTGGAGTGCGATGTGGAACTGACCCCCGTCGCACAGTCGGCCGACGACCCCACCGTCGATGCATTGGTCGACTATTACCGAAGCGTCGGCGGCGGCCACGACGACTGGGACGAATACCGCCGAGCAATGGTGGCCGACGGTCGCATGCTGCTGCTACTGACACCGACCCGTGCCTACGGCATGCTGGGCGCATGAAGATTCACACTCAGCCCGAACAACTCGGTGGCGTCTGGGCGAACGCCGCAGCTGTTCGACACTCGCCACACGAGTTCACGATCGACTTCCTCCGTTGCGACTTCGACGACGCCGGCAACGTCAGCCAAGGCACGCTCGTCCAACGAGTGAACGTGTCGCCGTTGTTCGTCACCCAGCTCATCGCTGCGCTGCAAGACAACTGGTCGAAGTACGCCGACAAGGCGATGCCACGCGAACTGATGGAGCCGTTCATCGTTCCCGGCGTCGATGAATCCGCTGGCGAATCGGCGGTATTGACCGGCGATGATCCAACCACCGACGAACCGGCAGGAGACGCCGAGTCCTGAAACCGACACCCGCACAGACGCTGCCGAACTACCTTGCCTTGGCTGGGAGGAACGTGCTGGCGAAGATGGCCCCGGCGGCCGCCACACCGGCCGCTACCAGCGTGCCGGCACTGAGGCCTGACAAGAACGCCTGGTTCACGTGGTCGAGGTACGAGGCAGCGTTCGGTCCGAGATCGGCGGCGATGACGCGGGCCGCGCCGACGGACTCCTCGGTGAGCATGCGCACGTCCTCGGGCAACTGATCGAACGTGGCGTTACCCGACTGCAGCGAGTTCGTGTACAGGGAACTGAAGACGCTGCCGATGATTGCGACGCCGAGCGTTCCTCCGAGCTCGCGTGTGGTGTCGTTGACCGCCGAACCCACTCCCGCCTTGTCCGTCGACAGCGACCCCATGATCGACTCGGTGGCGGGAGCCGTGGTGAAGCCAAGCCCCAGGCCGAGCAACACCATCTGCCCGGCAATCTCGATGTAAGCCGTGTCGACGTCGGCTCGGAACGAGATCCACAGGAACGACGTCGCCATGAGGCCGAGGCCCGCACGAACGATCTGCGTGGTGCCGAACCGGTTCACCAACAGCGGTGCGGCGACGGAACCCCCTGCGATCGCTCCAGCGACGGGAAGGGTCCGAAGACCCGCCTCGAATGGTCCGTACCCGAGCACCAGCTGGAAGTACTGAGTGATCAAGAAGATGAACCCGAACAGTGCGAAGAACGCTGCAGTCACAGCAACACTCGCCGCCGAGAAACGCAGGTTGGCGAAGATGCCAACCGGCAACATCGGGTGCGGGATGCGCAGCTCGACTGCGATGAACGCTGCCAACAACGCGGCGGCCAGTGCGAACCCACCGAGGGTGGTCAGCGACAACCATCCCCACTCGGGAGCCTCGATGATCGTGAACACGAGCGTGCTGATGGCAGCAATGGACAGCGCGATGCCGGCCTTGTCGAGCGCAGGAGCATCGTTTTCGCGGGACTCAGGTATCAAGTACCACGCCGCTACGAGGGCAATGATCACGACCGGCACGTTGACGTAGAAGATCGATCCCCACCAGAAGTTCTCGAGGAGCCAACCCCCGGTGATCGGGCCGAACGCCACGGCCATGCCGCTGACCCCAGACCAGATGCCGATGGCCTTGGCGCGCTCGGACGGGTTGCGGAACACGTCGGTGAGAATGGCCAGCGTCGCCGGGAAGATCAGCGCAGCACCGATGCCCATCACCGCACGGCCGGCAATCAGAGAGTTGGCTGACCCGGCGTCACCGGCAATCGCCGACGTGGCCCCGAATGCGACGAGGCCGATCATCAGCATCTTCTTGCGGCCGTAGCGATCACCCAGACCGCCGGCCGCCAGCAACAGGCCCGTGAAGACCAAGAGGTACGAGTCGACGATCCATTGCAGCTGGCGAGTGGAGGCACCGAGTTCCACCGACAGCGAGGGCAGTGCGACGTTGACGATGGTGCCGTCGAGGACGGTGATGAAGAGTGAGAGCGACAGCACGACGAGAATTGCCCACCGCCTCGGATGACCGACATCCGCTTCGACGGACTCGTGAGTGTGAGCAACCGCTGTCGCTTCGTCGGCACCCGCCCCGCGAGGATCTGCATCGCGAGGATCTGCATCGCGAGTATCTGCATCGCGAAGTGCGAACGAACTCATGGTGCGCCCACCGGCTTCAGCCGTGCGTTGGAGACCAGGCGACGAACCGCAGCGGCGATGCCCATGACGACTCGGTGTTTGCTGGTCGGTATGTATTCCCGGAGTAGCTCTGGGTGATCGGCTCGCAAATCGAGTGCGTTCATGGCAGTTCCTCTCGGTGTCGGGGGCGATCCCGGTTCTTTCCGTTGACAAGTTGTCACTGTATAGTTAGAACTAGTCAATGTCAAGTAGACAATGTAAAGTAACGGTGCGAAGTAGACAGTGGCAAGCAGACCGACCAGTAGAGTGACGAACGATGGCACACAAGTACCACCACGGCGATCTGCCGAACGCGCTGCGATGCGCGGCGGTTGACGTCATCGACGAACGTGGGCTAGGCAGCTTCAGCTTGCGCGAAGTAGCTCGACGTGCAGGCGTCTCGCATACCGCTCCCGCCCACCACTTCGGCGACATGCAGGGGTTGCTGACGTCACTCGCAACCGAGGGATTCGAGCATCTCCATCAAGTCCTCAAGGCCGCCGTCGAGGGCGTCGACGACCCGGTCGACCGACTCAACGCTCTGGGCGTTGCCTATGTGCGCGCTGGGCGAACCCACAAAGCCCACGCCGAGGTGATGTTCCGTGCCGACCTCGTCGACGGCGACGACGTCGACCTGCAAACCGCGGGGCTGCACGCGTACGGCACGCTGTACGACTGCCTCATCGAACTGTTCGAGGCAGAAGACATCGACGTCGACATCGACGATGCCACTGCCCTGTGCTGGTCGGCCATGCAAGGCTTGATCGTGCTCGAACCCAAGTTCGAGCGCATGTGTGACCTGCGCTCCGCTCCGATGCCGCCCATCGAAGAAATGGTGAGCAAGTTCACCGACTTCATCGTGAACGGCTTCCGCGGCCACCGCAGACAACCCACGTGAGCCTTGCCTGGTAGACCTTCAACCGTGGTTGAAGGCAAGCGGTTCACTGTCGGCGAGATCGCGCAACGATCCGGTGTCGCAAGGAGTGCGTTGCGGTTCTACGAAGATGCCGGATTGATCGTGTCGGAACGAAACTCATCAGGCCACCGCAGATACCACACAGACGTGCTCCGACGGGTTGCGTTCATCCGCACCGCTCAGAAGGTCGGGTTGTCACTCGAGGATATTCGCACGGCGCTCGACACCTTGCCCGCGAAGCGCACCCCGAACGCAAGCGATTGGAGCCGGCTTGCGACCTCGTGGCAGCCGAAGCTCGAAGAACAGATAGCGATACTGACCCGGCTCCGCAACGACCTGTCGGGGTGCATCGGCTGCGGGTGCCTATCGCTGAAAACGTGCCGAATGTGGAACCCTGACGACGCAGCGGCCGCATTGGGACCCGGCCCCCGTTACCTGCTCGACGACGAACGACCAGAACTTCCACCGCAACCGGAGTAGGGGGCGGGGAGGGTACCCGCCCGGTGTCGCAGCACGGGCGAAGGCCGGCCGCATGGAATCGTACGGGTGGCTCGACGCCACCCAGATCGGCGGTGTACATGGCGCGCCAGCGCGAGCCGAACTCCACCATCGCGTCGCACTCGTCTGGCACGGATGTGTCGGGGCGCAGCATCAAGATCACTGTCGCCGGCCCACTGAGAACACGACGTGAAACGGCGACCTCCGCATCGTCGGTGACGATGAGTTCGTGCCCGCTGATCGCAGGAACCTGTGCCACGATCGCCCGCATCAAACTCTCCACCTGTTCAGGCTTCCCGAGCAACGCAAGCACGAACACCGGGCCACGCCCCACGTTCGCCAACACCGGAAGGTTCTCGTGCGACTCAGCGGCGTCAGCAATGGGTTGCTGCTCGAGTGGGAGGGAACCGATGTCGATGCCCAGCGGAAGCCGAACCGTGCCCACGCCGAGGTCAACCACGTACGGGCTATCGGCTTGCGCCAGATAGGTCAAACGTTCCACCGCGGCCAGCGTGGCCCACGGCGTGCCGGTCGTCTGCTGCGTCGAGTCAGGTAGGGAGGCCGCGCTCCCGCAACCACGCACGGTGAGCCTGGTAGCACCCAACTCGATCACGCCGACGTTGCGAACGCCCCCTCCCCGATGTGACAGGCCATCGATCCTGATGGTCGATCGCCCCGCCAACTGCACGACGCGGATGAAACCGTCTGGCGTGAACTCCACCAGCAGGTGATGAGCTTCGATCTCGGGGTCGGCGATCGCCACGTCACACGACCCAGCTCGTCCCACGAGATACGTGCCCGCACAAAGATGGACCACACGGCCGGAGTCCGGTCCGGCATCGATTTGGACGCTCCCGCCGTGAAATCCGGTCGACGGTGTGAGAACCGAAGGTTGGTGGAGTTTGCAGTGCACGACGTGGTGTTGACTCACCACCGACTCACAGCGGCACGCCGTTGACTCACTGGCGCAAAACAAGCCCACTACCAGGCATGGTGAGGCCGTCGGACCAAAGGATGCCGACCAGGGAGCTCACATCGGTCACCGCATCGAACAGCGCCGTGACCAGATTGTCGTGTGCCGTGAGCCACAGTGAGCCAGACAGTGAGCCAGACAGTGAGCCAGACAGTGAGATAGCCGGTGAGATCCAATTGGCATTGTCGGCCCCATGAACCCAACATCGTCAACCGACCTCGTCATGCAACTCCAGCGCGAATGGCGTCGAATTCGACGCCAACCAAGCCACCTCGCCCAGGCGTACGGATGGGGCATCGTCACCGGGCCGATCGACGACCTGAACGTCCTGTTGACCCACGTCGGGTTCGAGACTCGTAGCACACCAACGCACGAAGTGGCCCTTCGGGAGATGGTCGCCATCGCCGGCCACGACGACTTGGCCG
>JBBREA010000073.1:0-16361 GCA_038203385.1 Acidimicrobiales bacterium
CCCCGTGTGGCCAACAGTCCGGTGCGAGGCTTCCTCGACGCCCTCGTGAGCGGCGGCGGGCTGCTTGGCGGTTTCGCAGCCGGAACGCCGAGCCCTGTGGCAACGACCGACGCACCGCCACCACCGCCGCCGCCGGGAGCGATGGGCGTCAGCAGTTCCTAGGGCCGACCGGCGGCCTGAACACCCACGTCGACGGTCAGCAGGACCGCTTCGGTCGCTTCTTTCCGGTTGTGCTCGAAGAAGTCTGGTGCGGTGCAGATGAGCAACGTCGACCCGTTCGAACCACCCAACTGGCAGGCAAACGCGCCGAGCCCTTCAGGCATGGTGATCGATTCGAGAATTTCGCCGCCAGCCGCAATCCGAGCTACGCGATTTCCCACAGCATCAGCCATCCAGATACAACCATCGGCATCCAGGCCACATCCATCCGGTGCGACCGTGACGACAGGGATTACCTCGTCCATGGATCCGAGCGCTGGAGTTGGTGCGAGCTGTGCCCACACCCGTCGGTCGCTCAACGAACCGTCGGACTCGATGGTGAACGCGGTGTACCTGCAACCCAACGTTTCACCGACGATCAATGTCTGCTCGTCTGGGAGGATGACCGCTCCGTTCGGAAAGTACATCTGGCTGGCCGCCAGCGACACCGAGCCGTCTGTGTCCACCCGCACCAGTGATGCCAGCACGGGATCCTCGCCACCCATCAGGTCGAAGCCGAAGTTGCCGACGAACGCTCGGCCGGCGGCGTCGACGACCATGTCGTTGGCGTACCCACCGCAGAACGACCCGATGTCGGCATGCACCGAGACGTCTCCGTCGGGCGACCGGCGCAGGAGGAGGTGGTCTTTCATCGAGACGACGAGCAGCGAACCATCCGGGAGCCACCCCAAGCCGGACGGCTGGCCCTCAACCGTCATGATCGTCTCTACCGCACCCGACTCGTCGATCGCGAGCACGCGGTGCGTGTAGAAGTCGCTCACCCACCACCGTTCGTCGTGCCACCGAGGGCCCTCGAAGAACGTGCCACCTTCGAACAACGTGTGGAACTCGCGACTCATGGTGACCCCCGGGTCGTTGCAGATGGGTGAAATGCTCGGCGCCGGCGTCGTCGCCCAGCGCGGCCGACCGTACTCATCGCGCCCTCCTCTTGAGCACTCGGACCACATCTGTCCGCACGGCCATCAGCGCTGCGCTCGACGTCATCTCTGGCGAATGATGGTGACGCCGTCGCCGACCGGAAGCATCACCGCCACCACGTCGTCGCGTTCGGCGATGTGTGCGTTGAACTCCCGCAACGCAACCGTGCTGGCGGTCTGATCCGACTCGTCGATCACGTGGCCGCTCCACAGCACGTTGTCCACGACCACGAAACCGTTGGGTGAGAGTCGCGGCAAAATCTCGAGGAAGTACGACAGGTAGCCGGGTTTGTCAGCGTCGATGAATGCCATGTCGATGTGAGGCGTTGTCGGCATGGCGCCCAACGTGTCGAGCGCCGGCCCACGACGGAAGTCGATTCGATCGGCGACGCCGGCCGCCTGCCAAGCTTCCTGCGCGGTGGCCAAGTACTCGTCGGTGATGTCGCAACAGATCAATTTGCCGCCTTCGCCCAGCCCACGCGCCAGCCAGGTGGCCGACATACCGGTGAAGGTGCCCACTTCGACGACCAGTTTGGCTCCCGAGATCGCCACGAGCATCGAGAGGAACCCACCTTGGTCGGCGCCGACGTTCATGCCCGCTGCCGCACCAAACCGCTCCCGTGTCGTCGCCGCAAGTTGCTCGGTGACCGCATCGGTAGCTGGGTTCGCACACCGCAACAAGTACTCGTACAGAGAGTCGTTCAACTCGATGAATCGCATGACCCTGTTCTAGCCCACACAGCCAGACACAGGAAGCGTGCCCGCCCCCCTGCAACCATTCTGAACCCTGGGTGGGCTTTCAAAAACTGGTCTGCTCCGAGTTGGATTCGTCGAGTGCAAGGCGCGGCGAACCTGAGTCGCCTTCCGGCGACGAACGGTGAGACGGAACGCAGCAATCGGCGAATCCAGCCGTGGCTACCCGCGCAAAGAACGGTGGGAGGTTAGAAAGGAGATGGTGGTGGCGACCGACAGGATGCCGGTTGCCCACATCACGGCTTCTGCTCCGCTGGTGTCGAACCAGCGACCGATCAACCAGGGGAACGTGAGCCCGCCGATACCGGCAGCTGCAACGAACCATGCCGTCGCAGCACCGGTGACGTTGATTCGCCGTTCGAGGTATGTGAACATCACCGGGAACTGCGGCGCAGTGGCGAGGCCCATCAGTGCGGTGCCGATCCACAAGGGCGCGATTCGCTCGTTGCCGACGATCAGAATCGCAGAGGCAAACAGGCTGAGCGCAGACGCGTAGGTCAGAATCATCTTCGGACGGAAGCGCTGACCGAGCGCAGCAGCGAGCATGCGCCCCACGGTGAAACCCACCCAGAACACGGTGGTCAACCAGGTCGCCGTGAGTTCGGAGAGGTCGATCTCTTCCCCGTAGGTTTTGATCCACCCCGAGAATCCGATTTCGAGGCCGACATACAGAGCGAAGAACGTGGCCAGCAGCAACAACAGTCGCCAGGTGGTGTCGGTGTGTTCGTCTCTGGCCGCGGCTGGTGCGCGCGGTGATGGTTGAGAGAGCGCCCACACTGCCAGCACCACACACAACACGGTGGCCGAACGAGCGGCCAGGTCGAGGCCGATGTGGATGAAGATCGGCGAGAACAACGCCCCGAATCCGAAGAACAGATGCAGCGTGTTCATGGCGCGGCCCGAGTTGGCGCCGAGCGTCCACATCAGCAGCAGGTTGGCGCCCACGTCGGATGACGACGAACCGATCCCGATCACGACGAACACGACGAACAAGGCGCTGATCGAGTTGAACATGGGCAGCAGGAACATGCCGAGCCCGATGACCAGTAGCGCTGCTGCAAACACTCGGTGGCCGTTGAACCGGTCGTACAGGCGACCAGCCACGAGCGACCCGACGAAGTACCCGACGCTCTGCGCGACGAACAGCACACCGATGCCACCGATGCCGCTGCCCGAACGATCGCGGAGTTCGCTCAACGCAGGGCCGATGAACGTGATGGACAGGCCGACGATGAGGAAGCTCGCCAGATAGATCGGCACCGGCATCTTGAAATCGTCGAAGGCCTTTGCGCCCTCTCGAGCGTTCGCCGGCCCGGTTCCGGATCGATTCAGTGAGTCAGCCTGCACATGCACACGCGCCGCCACAACCCACTGCCGAACGGCTCGTCGGGGCTGGCGCGCTCGCTGCGGCCGCTCCTGCGCTTGCGAAAACTGACAGCAGCCGCACCGTGTCGGTGTGGCCACTTGGGCAGTCGGCGGGCGCGTTCGACTCGCTCATGGGTCGACGCATCTCGAAGGCGTCGTCACAAGTTCTGCAGCGATACTCGTACACAGGCATTTCGGGTGCGAGCGTAGCGTGCGGTCAGGGACCGGTCGTCGTCTGAAACCGTCCAATTCGTTGCCGGCAGGTGCTTACGTCGTCACGATCGGGCGGAGCAAGCGCAGTGCAGCGGCCCGCGCCGTCACCGTGTGCCGCTGTTCAGATGGGTTCGCATCGAGCGCTTCCCCGTCTGCCCAGAGAGGCTCTGGTGATTCGATCCGCACTCGGGCAGCACGTCCGGTGGTCACGGCGGGGTGATCGAGATGTTTGCCCTTGAACACGCTGGGCAACCATCGCGTGAACTCCACCCTGCCGACCGGACCCAACGCGACGATGTCGAGATGGCCGTCGGTGGCATCGGCAGACGGGCAGATGTGCATACCGCCCCCGAAGTAGCCGGTGTTGCCGATCGCGAACATCGTCAACGGACCCTCGATGACTTGCTGCTCGTCGCCCTCATCGTTGCTCAACACCAGTCTCGCTTCCACCGGCTGGAGACGTCCGATCTCGCGGAGCGCAGCAACCGTGTACTTCGCTGAGCCGGGCGGAAATCGCATGCGGTTCGCTGTCGCGTTCACCCGGCCGGTGTAGCCGGCGGTGAGCACGCTTGCGGCGAGCGCGGTTGAACCCATGGAACCGTGGTCGACTGCGATCACATCGACGCCGGTCGGGGGCGCGGACGCATCAGCGGGGGATGTCGCCAGCGCCACGGCAGCTTCGGCGCTGATGCCGAATGCCCGTGCAAAATCGTTGCCTGAGCCGACGGGAACCACGGCCACCTCGACACCCGTGTGAGCGAGATGTGGCAACGCTCGATGAATCAGACCGTCGCCGCCGCACAAGACCACTCTGACCACCTCGACACCCGGGTCGTCCACCCGTTCCGCCATCTCGCGGAGGCTCACGATGGAAGGAGTCCAGCCAGCCTCGGCAGCCGCCTCGACAACTCGCCTGGCCGCGCCGTCACGTGAACGGCGGCTGCCTCCGAGCCCTTCCACGATGTACAGCGCGCCCACGGCGGCTGAGAGTACCCCACGCAGGCCCGACTCTCGTCGCCTGAACGACACGGCGTTCAGGCGGCTACTGCGCTCGCTAATGTTGCGCCGAATGGCCGCCACGACGCTCGAACCCGCAGAGTTCGTGGCGGATCCACTCGGCGATTCCAGGCCCGGCCGCAACTGGTGGTACATCGTCGGGGCGATCATCGTGGTGTCTGCGGTGGCCCACTTGTGGAAGCTCGGTCTTCGGCCGTTGGCCCACGACGAAGCGATCGATGCGCGGTTCTCGTGGCAGGCACGCAACTTCGGCGTCATGGAGTACGACCCCGTCTACCACGGCCCACTCCGGTTCTACATCGAAGGCGTCGTGTTGCGGTTCTTCGGCACCGGCCCCGGTTGGGCCCGCCTGGTCGCCGCCCTCGCCGGCATTGCATCGACCGCTCTGATTGCCACGTCTCACCGCACCCTCGGGCGCATTGGCGCTCCGCTGGCCGCGCTGTTGTTCGCCATCAGCCCAACCGTGCTCACCGTCACCCGCACCGGTCGCGAGGATTCACTGACCGGGCTGGTTTCGCTCGCAATGCTGCTCATCGTCGCCGACGCGCTGCGCACCCAGCCGAACCAACGCCACGTACTGGGCATCGCAGCCCTGCTCGCCACCGGCTTCACCATCAAGGAGACGACGTTCATCTTCGGGTTTGCAGGCGCCTGCTTCCTCGCCGGCCTGGGAGTCTTCGCCTGGGGCCGCGACGAGCAGGCCCGCCGGTTTCTCCGGACGGTCGCGAACCTCGGCAGAAGCACGTGGCTGTGGGGGGCCGTCGTGTTTCTCGCCGTGTTCATGTTCGTGTTCACATCCGCGTTTCGGTACCCGGCCGGGTTCGAATCGGGCTTGCTCGACGGCATCCGCTATTGGCTCAGCCAACACGACGTGGGGCGCGGCAGCCAACGATGGTTCTTCTACCTCACCATCCTCGCTGCCTACGAGTGGTTCACGTTGGCGTTGGCCACCGTTGGTCTGGTGGTTGCGGTGCGCACGAAGTCGATGGTGGGCTCGTGGTTCGCCACCATGGGCCTCGTACAGCTCGCCGTGTACTCGTGGGCGGGCGAGAAGTTTGCCTGGTTGGCGCTGCATCCGATGATTCCGCTCATCCTGCTCGCGGGCCTCGGCACCGAGCATCTTGCGCGCCGGTCGATGGCCGCATCGCCTGATTCGCCCGCTGGTTCACGGGTGTCGCCGCTCTTGATCGGTGCCTTGGCGATCGCCATCGTCGGCACCGCCGCGCTGGCAATCCGTCCGGCCATTACCGCCGGCCACGACCCACGAGAATTGCTCGTGACGGTACAGACCGGTCCGCGGGTACCCGAACTCACCGACGAACTTCGAATTGCTCAGGCTGCGGGAACGGTGGATCACATCCTGGTCGACGAGCGCGACAGCGGTTCGTGGCCGTGGGCGTGGTATTTCAACGACTTCCGCAACATCGGTTACCTCACGATCGACCCGACGCAACCATTGCCCGAAGGCTACGACGCGTACATCGTGTCGGCCTCCACCGACCCACCGCCCGTTCCCGACGGATTCACGATCGAACGGTTTGCGCTGCGTTCCTGGTGGCTGCCCGACTACGGCAACATGAGCATCGGAGATGCCGCGACGTGGCTGGGCACCAGGAAAACATGGAACCCGACAGGAAGTTCCGACCAGTTCATCATCCGCCGGGCTCCATCTGAGTGATCGTGTCCACCAGCGCAGCGCGCCAGCGTTGCCAGGCGCAGTCTTGATCGACCGACGCCACCCATGCGTCCAGGTCTTGCGCTTCCTGGCCTTGGAACACCACCGAGAGGCATTCGTCGTCGCGGATCGCGGCGTTGGGTCCGGCCAGTACTGCCTCGACGGTACCGACGGCCACGTAGTCGACCTCGTACGTGGAGAGGATTCGTGCCACCTCGACCGGATCGGTGGTGGAATAGAGCGTCTGGAAATCGGCGTAGCGACGATCCACTTCTGGCCCATTCGACCGTCGTTGTTGCACCTCGTGGAAACGCCATCCAACCGGCGAGACCGAACCGGTGAGCGCTGAGATACGGCCGGTCCACAGGTAGTCATCGCCCGAGGCCTCCGCAACGATTCGACCACCTTGAACGTTGCCACGAGCCCACTGGATGAGTGGGAGGTCATCGGCGGGCACGATGATCTGATCCTTGTAGCCGGTGGTTGCGGCCGTATCTCGTAGCCCAGGTTTGGTGAGGTAGAGCTCACCATCGAGGGACCATCCACCCATGCTGACCCGGTCGTCCAACCGGATGGGCACTGCCAACGCGAGGAAGGCAGCCGCCACAGCGACAGCGGCGGCGGCGAACCCGCCAGCGATCACGCGGCGCCGCCGCGACAGCGATCGATCCCCCAACCACAGCACGAGCAGCGCCGCAGACGAAATGGCCAGCAGCAACCACGACTCGAACCAGAACTTGAACACCGTGTTCTGACGACCGATGTCGTTGCGAATGGTGATGGTCTCGACACCCGCCTGGAGCGTCCACGCCAGTGAGTGCGCGCCAAGCGCCACCGCAGCTCGCGATCGCTCCGTGTCGTGGCGAGTGGTCCACGCCAGTGCTCCCGTTGCCACTGCCAAAAGGGTGACCGACACGAACACGGCAGCGTCGGGCCACACCATCACCGTGCCGACCGCTACCAGAGCCACACCAACGGTGTTCAGCGCGCCCACGTGAATCCCACGCCAGGCGCGGGGCGAGCGACGAATGGCTGCTCTGATCGGTGGTACCACCGCCAGCATCGCAACCGCTGCGAACCAGCCGAACTGTTGCACCCAACTCCACCAGGGTGTGTGGACGGTGGCTCGCACAGCACCGCTGTCGAACACGAGGCCGCGACGCACGTACGGCATCCATGCCAACCAACCCACGACTAGACCGAGAACCATGCAGGTGGGCAACCGTCGCGAACCGATGGCGTCGCGGCGGCGCGAGACATTGGTGGCAACAGCGATCGCGAGCAGCGTCAGACCTGCAGTGAGCGGGAGGTCCCAGGTGTTCGTGGCCCGAACCGCACCCAGCAACAGGCCGGTCAGCACACCCCAAGCAACCCAACCCAGCTCTCGAGACCCCGGAAGTCTCGCGTCGATCGGCGCGTGGGTGGTGGGATCCACGAGGCCTCGATACGTCACCACCGCGAGCGTGCAAGCCGTGAGGAACAAACCGATTCCCATCAGGTGTGGGTGCAGGTCCCCGAAGAGGAACGTCCACGCCGGGAACTCGGTGATGTCGTTGGAGTTCGGTACGACGCGGCTCACCGCCCACCAGTCGAACGTGTCGCCGGTCCTGACCCGACGCCAAGCTTCTGTCGATGCCGCAAGGTTGACCGTTGCCAGGGCGGCGCCGCCCGCGACCATGGCAGCCATGCCCTGCTTGGAACTCAGCCGGCGCTTGGCGCCCCCGCCCACGAGCGCACCGCACAGCGTGGCAGCGGCCCCGGCCGCGCACAGGGCGAACACGGCGACGCCGATGTTCATCGCAACCGGCGGGGAAGTGCGCAGCAAACGGGCCGGCGCCGACAACAACAGGTAGCCACCGTAGTAGTAGTTGCTCACCCCGCCGGCAAACCACGCGTCGTACGGAGGAAGGTTGTTCGACCGGAGCACCGCAGTGAACACCATCTGCTCGAACGGCTTCTCGCCGCCCCGCGCTGGGTGCCACAGGTCGGGGTTCGCAGCGCGCAGTGCGAGGACCGCGGCGAACGCCGTCACGCACACCATCTGCACCGCCAGCATGACGCGGTGATGATCCCGCCACACCTGGGCCAAGGCAGCCCGGCGATGGCGGGCCACGGCCACCAGGGCCACGACGGCGCCGAGCACGAGTGCACCCACCAGCCCGGTACCCACACGAACGCCCAACCACGTGTTCGCGACGAAGATCGCACACGTCGTCATCACCAACCCGAGTGACTTCGACACACCCACCCCGGCATCGGGAAGACGCTCGAGCCGCGGCAACAACAACACGAAAGCGAAGGCCGCAAGGAGCTCGACAATCAGCAGCCACCCGACAACATGCAGCCAGCCCGGACCGCCAGCGAACTGCTCGTCGAACGTGCCTGTTGCCCGCAGTTCGGCGCGTTCGGTTTCTGTGAGCCGAAGCCCGTCGGCCCCAGACTCCGAAGCCAGCACCGTCAATGCACGACCGGCGGCCCGCGGGTCGAGCACGTCGAGCATCTCAGCGGGAGCGACGTCGTGCACCTTCTGCCAGATGCGAACTTCGGGGTGGTCGTACACGGAAAATGCTTCTTCGGCAGCGCTGTCGTCCATGCGCAGGGGGCCCAGCGACGGATCGCGGTCGAAGGTGGCGACGCGTTCGAACCCGAGCTCGCCCGAGTCGAGCGCGTCGAAGAACGCGATCGTCGACGGGAAGCGGGCCGGTATCAGCGGAACGCTCCCCCACAGGCGCGGTGACGCTTCGACGACGAAGTCGACTGTCTGAAGTTGGCTCACCACTTGCGTCACCTTGTCGACATGATCGGTACCAACCATGTTCAACTGCACCGCGGCGTACGCAGCTGGATCGACGCCGTCGATGTGCAACGGAAGCCCGTCGTCCCACGCTTGTGAGGTGATGACACTTCCGGGCGGAACGTTCTGAACGATCCAGCGGCTCGCTTCGACGCGGGTGTACTCCTGCCCGTATATGCCGTGAACGAACATGACGCCCCACAGGACGCCAAGACCCACCGCTGCCCCGACACCGCACCGCAGGCCCACGGAGCGTCGACGACGCTCCCGATCGGCCCCCTCGATCTGCACTGCCCATCTCCAAGTGCCGGCCGCACCCAACCCGGCGAGTGCGCTGAGGGTTGGAAGCATCGGCATGAAGTAACGGCCCGCGGGAAGTGCCGTGACGAGGACGTATGCAAACGGAACGAGACACGCAGCCAGGAGAATCGCAGCGTTCCACCGGCCGACGCCGCTCGTAGGCGAGGGGCGGCGCGAGATCCAGAGTTGGCGGATGAGCATGCCCGCTCCGATCGCCGCCAAGATACTGAGGCCGGGGCCGACGGTGAAACGCACCAGCCACTCCACCGCTTGACCCGCTCCGCTGCGCCCGGCCCACTGATACGCCGGTGGCCAATCGACGTCGAACTGAGTTCGCACCCGGGTCAGATCCTCTCGGTACGCGCCGGAGGGCAAGATGCTCAGTCCACGGAACGCTGCGGGGTTGAACACGCGAAACGACACCGCCATCGCAATCGACATCACCACCGCTCGCACCACATCGCTTCGCCGCCGGTACTTCACCGCAAGGGCCAGCGTGCCAACTAGTGGAATGGCTGCGATGGAGAGCCCGTTCAACTTCGTTGCGATGGCCAGCCCTGCGACGCCGCCGACAACTGCTGCCGTCGATGCCGCCCGGCGCGTCGAGCCACCCCGATCCAGGTGCAGGGCAGCGAGCACCGTCAGAGCACACGCGAACGTGACCAGAGGTTCCGAACCGAGGAAGTGGGCGTACTGCAGGGCGAGCGGGCTGGACGCGTACAGAGTTGCGGCGACCAATCCGGCTGCGCGACCAGCAAGTCGGCGTGCGATCAGTGCGACGACGGCGATCGTGAGCGTGTCGATCAAAGCGCTCAAGAGGCGGCCCACCAGGTCGACTTCGTAGCCGTCGTCGAATCGTGCGACGCCGTCGTCATCGAGGAGCGGCACTCCAAGGGCATCGATGATTTTCACCGTGGCCAGCGCTGGCTGACTGCCGTCGTCGACCCCGGATGCGAGCCACCCGGCTGTGCCCCGGGCCGCAGCGAGTGTGACGGGGCCATAGAGAAAGGTTTCGACCGAGCGATACGGGTTCGCAGGAGACGTATCGGCGTCGAGCCAATCGAGGACTGGTCCGAAAATCGTGCCGCGTCCGTCGCCCAAATTCTCGCGCGACATTTCGCCGGACACCATCGCCCAATACCGCTCATCTGGGTGTTGGTGCTGACGATGATCGAAATCCAAGTTCCATGCTCGCCCGACCAATCCGACCAGCGAAATGACCACCACGGCAGCCCACCACAACCAACGTGCGTGTGCTGCCGACGCCCTGTGCACTTCACGGGTCGAAGATCCGGACATCGGAGGGGTCATCAGTCGCGTCGGCGCACTGCCACGAGGAACTGGTACGCACCGATGGGTTGGATCAACGGCTCGTCGTACCACCGGCGGAGCCATCGATCGAACGGGCGCGCGAGGATCGGATGCACTACCCACTTGCCGGTCAGTTTGCGTGTGAGGAGGTTTGGCACACCCAGGTAGTGACACAGGTCGAATGCCCGGTGCGCGCCAGCAGAGAAGTAGTAGTGCTGCTGGAGCACGTCGAACCCCGCTGCCGACCACCGCTCGCGCCACTCGTCAGGCGTGTAGATGTGGAAGTGGTAGGAGATGCGGTTGAAAAATCGGCCGTACGCGTCTGACGCGCGTCGCAGCCCGACGCGTCGAAGCACGGTAGAACCGAGCAGCAACGCGGCAAAGTGTTCGCTGGGCAACGTGGTCGCAAACGTGCCACCGGGTCGCAGCACTCGCGCCACCTCGGAGATCACGGCGTCGAGATCGGGCATGTGCTCGATGGCGCAGTTGCTCAACACGGTGTCGAACGCGTCGTCCGCAAAACACAGCAACGACGCGTCCGCACGGGCGACGTGACGGTACACACCGAGACGATCAGAGGCTTCGATGAGCTCGGCTTCCTGGAGGTCGACACCAACATCCACTGGGCTGTCGTACGCAACCGACGCAAAGTGACCGTCGCCGCAACCGATGTCGAGCACCAAGCCCCGCCGTTCGATGGCGCTCATCAGCCGACACTCGACCGCTCGCAAGATCGCTCGGTGGGGTGCCATCGTGGCCAGCTGACGGCCCAAGAAGTCATCGGCGGCGATCATCCCCGAGCCACCATCAGGCACACCACATCATCAGGCACACCACATCATCAGGCACGCCACATCATCGGACTGCTACGGCAGCCGGTCTCTTGCCGACGAAGAGGCGTTCGTATGCATCCACGGTGTCATCCAGGTCGAACATCGCTGCCACTTGGTGCCGTGGGCTGACGTACGAATCGCGATGCTGGACCACGTCTACGATCGCAGCAGCCAGCGCTGCCGCGTCAGCCACCGGGACCACTGTTCCCATGCCCGTCATCAGCACGGGTTGACGAACACCCGGCAGCGCAGTGGCCACGACCGGAGTGCCACACAACATCGCTTCAACCTGGACCAGCCCGAACGACTCGGTGCTGTTGATGCTGCTCACCACGAGCACGTCGAGTGCCCCGAAGAAGTCGGCCATGGCAGATTGTTGCAACACGCCCACGAACCGCCATCGATCGCCGAGGCTGTCGATGTCAGGTTGCAGCGACTGGCGATAGTGCTGCTCGCCCACGACGTTCTCGAACGCTCCGGCAAACACCACTCGCGCCTCTGGCAACTGCTCGATCACCTCCGGCAGTGCGGCGACCAAGTACTCCACACCTTTCTCGCTGGCCAGTCGCGCCGCGGAACCGATCACCGGCCCCTCCTTGGCACCCCACGTGCGTCGAAGCTCATCAACACGGTCGGGGTCTGGTGTGCCCACGACGACCGGAGGGGGCACGACCGAGATCTTGCGGGGAAACCGGCGAAGCAACGAGGAGTGCTTCGCATAGTCGTCGGTGTACGCAACGATGTCGTGAGCCACCGATGCGGCGACCCAGTTCATGGCAAATGTCACGGCATCCGCCACGCGGTTGATGAGACCGCGCGGCAATCGCAGGTCGCAGTGGTACGTGAGCACCGCGCGGCGGCGAGCCAGCCGGGCGGCGATCGCTACCAACCCACCATCGAACTGCGGTAGATGAATGCTGAGCACGTCATGATCACGTGCCCGCCTCATGGCATGCCAAGCGATCGGCATGAGCACGCCTTTGCTGATGCGGGCGAGCACCGGCACCCGCTCGACCGTGACACCGTTGATCACTTCACGTCGGGGAAGATCACGGTCGTGCTGCGACGTGAGCACCGTCACCTCGTGCCCCCGGGCTGCGAGTTCCGACGCCAGTCGCTCGACATAGATCGTCAGGCCGCTCACGTGCGGTCGGTAGTACGTCAGCACGATGAGCACTCTCATCGTTCATCCACCCGGAACCAGTCGACGAGTCGATTCAAGCCATCTGTCGTGGAGATCCGCGGAGTCCAACCGAGCACCTCGCGAGCTTTGGTGATGTCAGCGATGAAGATCTTCTGGTCGCCGACGCGCCACGGCCCGAAGGTCGGCTCGGGCATGGCGGTGCCGAGCGCAGATTCGAGCGTTGGCCGGAGTTGCCACCAGATCGACATGCTCCGATCTGCTCCGCCACCGACGTTGAAGACCTCGCCTGACAAATGGTCGATGCGGTCGATCACACGGTGGTACACATCGATGAGGTCGTCGACATGGAGGAGGTCTCGCACTTGTTTGCCGTCGCCGAAGATCGATAGCGGTTGCCCGCTCAAACCAGAGCGAACGAACCACGCAAGCCAACCCTGGTCCTCGACGCCGAGCTGGCGTTCGCCGTAGATACACGACTGTCGGATCACCACGGTCGGCACCCCGTAGGTGCGGGCGAAATCCCGAACATAGATCTCGCCTGCCCCCTTCGAGCATGCGTACGGGCTGGCAAAATCGAGAGGGCGCGACTCGGGTACGCCATGGGGCAGATCGATCAGGCGGTAACGATCCACCTCTTCGGCGACGGCGAGATCATCGAGCGACCCGTAGACCTTGTTCGTTGACGCGTACACCACGATCGGCTGCTTCGGGCTACGACGGGCGGCGTCGACCACGTTGAAAGTTCCCACGGCGTTGTCGAACATGTCGCCCCGTGGGTCGTCGAGCGACGCGGTGACAGCTGTCTGGCCGGCGAGATGGAGCACTGCGTCGACGTTGGCCATCGCACGGTCGACCGCATCGGGATCGCGCACGTCACCGACGACCACGCGCACCTGGCTCTCGAGCTCGAGTTGCAGCAGTTCGAGGTTCCGCTCAGAGCCGGGACGTCGAAAGCTGTCGAACGCAGTGACCTCGGCGCCGTCGTGTACGAGGTGACGAATCGCGTTCGTGCCGATGAAACCGGCGCCACCCGTGACCAGCACCCGACCCGGCCATCGGCGCGCTGTAGGCACGAGTGCTGCGGAGTGCGGATCAACGGACATACGGATCGACCTTCGACACTCCGTAGCGCATTGTTTCGCGGACGCATTGTGTGACGGCGCGTGCCAACTTGCGAGTGTCGAGGGTGGATCGACCGTGCAACCGCTGCAATTGACGCACCGGCAACTCGACGACGCGCGCCCCGCTTCGGCACGCCCCGACGATGAGCAGCACGGACGGCGCAAACGCATCCGGTGGAATCCCTGGCGTGAGGTGCCGAAGCAACGACGTACGGATCAACTTGAACGGCGTGTTCGCGTCGCGGAGACGACGGCGGGCGAGTGGAATCGCCAGCGCGCGAGTGCCTCCGGTGACCACCCGACGATGCCATGGGTCGCCGCGATCGACACGCGCGCCAAGCACCAGATCGGCAGTGACGGTGGCGGCCCACAAGTTGGGAAACTCACCGAGATCGATCTTGCCGTCGCTGTCGATCGTCAACGTGAAGTCCGATGTGCTGGCATCCCAGCCACGTCGAACCGACGGGCCGTGTCCGACATTTACCGTGTTGCGCACCACCGTGATGCGCGCGTCTTCGAGAGCCGCCGCAGCCAACACAGCTGGGCTGTCATCGGTGGAGTGATCGTCGATCACCAGCAGTTCGCTTCTCGGTACCAAGTCGAGAATCCCGGCCCGGATTCCGTCGAGCACTGCGCCGAGGTTGGCGGCCTCGTTGTACACCGGCATGACCACGGTGAGCGACGACTGAGACGCCTGAATGGTCGGCTCTCCCGTCACGCCCATGCCTCTTCTGGAGTTCCATGCACCAGACGTCGGGCGAGGTCGACCCCCATCTTGACCGCGTGGTCCATGTTGCCCAGCTCGTAGCGCCACGCGCCGAATCGCCCACGCGAGTAGATGTCGTGCTGCTCCAGCCAAGGATGGATCACGGCCAGAGCCGCATCTCGCCCCAACGTCGGCACGGGATATGCACGCTCGATGTGGTCCAAGTGAACGCTTGCGATGGGTGCATCATGCGGAATGAGCCCGAGTCGTCGAATGGCCGCGTCGACCCGTTCCGTCAGACCGTCTCGTTCGAGTGGTCGATGCGGTGAACTCGCGATCTCAGTCATCCACGAGCAGTATTGCTCGGTGCGCCCGGAGGGAACGTTGGCCGATGCGTATTTGGCAAAGTTGGTCGCTCGGTAGAACGGCACATCGTGGTCGGGAAAGTACAACCACGAGCGCTCATCGGTGAGTGGGGTTTCGTACCCGATCCCCACCACGGTCACGCTGTTGGACACCAGTTGGGCGGCCGCGTCGGTCAGACTCCGGGGCACGTGTTCGAGGATCGACACGAGTACGTCGAGTGCCCCCGTCCACACCAACTCGTCGTACACGATCGTCTCGCCGCCCGACGTGACGAGCTCGTGTTTGGCAGCGTCGATCGTCGACACCCCGGATCCGAGGCGAACGACATCGCCAAGAGCAGCGGCGGCACGTTCGTAGATCGCACCAGTTCCTCCGGAAGCGGGGAACACGAACCGGTTGTTCGGGCCCCATGCGAGGTCGTCGTTTCCAAGCGTGACGTTGGCGAGGGCGCGCCGCCAATCGACCGTGGGCACTCGCTCGGCCATCCACGACGAACTCATGAGTTCGGGTGGGGTCGCCCAGACTTTCGCGTTGTACGGCCGCATGAAGAGTTCGCAGATCGTTGCGCCGAACTGACGCTCCATCCACACCGCAAAGCTGCTGTCGTGTGGAACGGCTGGGCGATGGGCAGCGTCGATGAGGTCGGTGAGTGCTTCAGCAGCGCGCTGCGGGCCGAGGTGTCGCAGATTGTTCTGGAACGGATAGGGCACCCATCGGCCGTCTACGTGCACGAACGAGGACCGGTCGTGGCGTTCGACCTCGTCGCCCATCGTGTCGCCCAGCAAACGGTCGAACTCGCCATAGTGAGAGAACACCACGTGTCCGCCTCGGTCCCACGTGAACCCGGCGTCGTCGACGAACGAAGCGGCGAGCCCGCCCGGGAACGCGGCGGCCTCGAGGACGCTTACCCCGGAATGACCGAGCGCTACCAGTTCGCGAGCGGTGGCGAGCCCACACGGCCCTGCCCCCACTACGACGACCATCCCGGCTGACACCGGCTGAGGATACATCTCGCGTTGCAGTCCCTCGAATTGCGTTAAGCTCTTGGGCGACCGCTGGTCAATAGAACGCCGCTGTCTACCGATGAGTGTCACGATGAAAGGAGCAACCGTGAAGCACAAACTGCCCATGCTTGCCTTCATCGTGTCGCTGATCGTGGCCATGAGCTTGTTGGCCGCAGGCGCCGACAACGGCCAGGTGGCGGCGCAACAGGTCGACCCGTGCATCACGCCGACCGCGATCCCAACTGAAACCGCGACCGAGACAGCGACGGCGAACCCGTCGGCCACCGCAACTGCAACCGAAACGGCCACGGCCACACCAACCGAAACGGCCACGGCCGAGCCGACCGCCTCGGCAACGGTAACGGCAACACCTGCTGAGACCCCGACAGCTGGGCCGACCAACACTCCGACGAACACACCGACCAACACGCCCACGAACACACCCACGAACACACCGACCAACGCCCCCACTGCCACGCCCACGAACACACCGACCAACACCCCCACAGCGACGCCGACGAACACACCGACCAACACCCCCACCGCGACGCCGACGTACACCCCGACGAACACACCCACTGCTGGCGGGACTGCCACGGTAACTGCCACGGCAACGAACACCC
>JBBREA010000074.1:0-16179 GCA_038203385.1 Acidimicrobiales bacterium
CATGTCAGAGTTCGGTGCCCAGTCGGTACCCGAGACCGACGAGTTCCTCGATCCGGCTGCGTGGCCCGACCTCGATTGGGATGGGCTTGCCGAGCGGCACGGGCTGCACAAGTGGGTGTTCGATCAGCGAGTGCCCCCCGCTGAGTTCGCCACGTTCGAAGCGTGGAAGCACGCCACGCAGGTGTACCAGGCAGAGCTGATCAAGCATCACATCGAATTGCTCCGACGGCTGAAGTACCGCCCCGTTGGCGGGTTCTGCATGTTCGCCTTGAACGACGCAGCACCGGTGGTGTCGTTCGGCGTGCTCGATCATCAGCGGGCTCCCAAGCTCGGTTGGGCGGCCCTGCAACATGCGTGCACCCCCGTGTTGATCGCTGCCGACCGGCCGCCCGAGATCGTGTCACCAGGGCAGCACGTGGAGCTGGCTGTGCACGTGGTGAACGATCTGCGTACTTCGATCGATGACGCCGTGGTCGACATCCGCGCTTCGTGGGCGGGCGGCGAACAGCGCTGGCGTTTCGGAGGATCGGTGGGCGCCGACGAATGTGTGAAGGTCGGCTCGATCGTGTTCGACGTACCCGACACACTCGGTCGGCTGAACTTCACCTTGCACCTCACCTCGGGGGAGGTGCGGGCCGACAACACCTACCACAGCGCCATCACCATGCTTCCCGATTGAGTCGCCGCGTGCCCGCGGAATGTCTGTCGCCAACCCTCCGCCGTAGGTGAGCGCAACCACGAGCTGACCGAACGCGGCGACGCCGACGGCCACCTGGCCGATGACGAACACGCCTCGCGCCAGTTGTCCAATCGCAACGACACCCGTCGCCAGTTGACCGATTGCGATCACACCCGTAGCTTGTTAGCCGATGGCGATGACGCCGACGGCCTCTTGACCGACATCGAACCAGCGCATCGGGCGCGTATGTTAGATGGTCGCGACGGTTCTCAGGTGCGGCTGAGCTTCTTGCGGTTCTTGAACTTCGACTTGAAGTAGTCGGCGTTCATGGTGGCGATGACGTCGATGGAGATCATCTTCGGGCATGCAGCTTCGCATTCACCGTGGTTGGTGCAGGAGCCGAAATACTCTTCCATCGTCTCCACCATCGACTCCGACCGCTTGAACCGTTCCGCCTGGCCCTGGGGCAACAGGTTGAGGTGCGTCAGCTTGGCACCGGTGAACAGGTTGGCTGCACCGTTGGGGCACGCAGCGACGCACGCACCACAGCCGATGCACTCGGCTGCGTCCATGGCTGCGTCTGCCACTGGCTTTGGCACCGGAATGAGGTTGGCGTCGGGTGCTCCGCCGGTGTCGGCGGAGATGAAACCGCCTGCCTCGACGATGCGGTCGAGCGGCGCACGGTCGACCATGAGGTCTTTGATGATGGGGAACGCATTCGCCCGCCACGGCTCGATCACGATCGTGTCGCCGCTGGCGAACTTGCGCATGTGCAACTGGCAGGTCGCAGTGCCGCGCTGAGGGCCGTGCGCCTGACCGTTGATCATCAACGAGCAGGTACCGCAGATGCCTTCACGGCAGTCATGGTCGAAGACGACGGCCACGTGGCCGCTCTCGATGAGACGCTCGTTGAGAATGTCGAGCATCTCCAGGAACGACGCCTCGTCGCTGATCTCGTCGATCTCGTGTTGTTCGAAACGCCCAGCGGTATCGGGCCCCGCTTGACGCCAGATCTTGAGGGTGATGTTTTTCACGAAATGCATCTGCAGTGCCTCACTTGTACGAACGGGTTTGGAAGTGGACGACCTCGTACTCGAGCTCTTCTTGATGCCGGATGGGGGCCATGGGGTCGCCGGTCCATTCCCAGGCGGCGACGTGAGCGAAGTTCTCGTCGTCGCGCAGTGCCTCACCTTCTGCGTCTTGATGTTCGGCCCGGAAGTGGCCGCCGCATGATTCGCGACGGTCGAGGGCGTCTTTGCACATCAGCATGCCGAGCTGGAAGAAGTCGTCGACCCGGCCGGCCTTTTCCAGGGTCTGGTTGGTGCTCTCGCCGTCGCCTGTGACCCGCAGGTCCTTGTTGAATTCTTCGTAGAGCGCAGGAATCTCCGACAACGCCTTTTCGAGGCCCTGCTCCGTGCGCTCCATACCGCAATAGTCCCAGATGATCTTGCCGAGCTCGCGGTGGAAGTGGTCGGGTGCACGGGTGCCACCGATGTTGAGGTAGCGAGCGAAGCGGTCGCGGGCGCTCGTTTCCGCCACTTTGAAGGCCAGGTGCGAGGTGTCTGGGATGGGCTTGTTGAGCCAGTCCGCGAGGAAGTTCGAGATGGTGTACGGCAAGACGAAGTAACCGTCGGCAAGACCTTGCATCAACGCCGACGCGCCGAGACGATTCGCGCCATGGTCAGAGAAGTTCGCCTCGCCAGCGCAGTACAAGCCCGGAATCGTGGTCATCAGTTCGTAGTCGACCCACAAGCCGCCCATGGTGTAGTGCGACGCAGGATAAATGCGCATGGGCATCTCGTACGGCGATTCACCAGTGATGCGCTCGTACATGTCGAACAAGTTGCCGTAGCGCTCTTTCACGACGGGCTGGCCGAGCCGGTCGAACGCAGCTGAGAAGTCGAGATACACGCCGTTCTTGAGTGGGCCGACACCCGCGCCCGAATCGACGGCGCGCTTGGCGGCGCGGCTCGCGATGTCGCGAGGTGCCAGGTTTCCGAAGCTCGGATAGATCCGCTCGAGGTAGTAGTCACGCTCTGCCTCGGGGATCTCTGCTGCACGACGCGCGTCGTCTGGGTTCTTGGGCACCCAGACACGACCGTCGTTGCGCAACGACTCGGACATGAGTGTGAGCTTCGACTGGAAGTCGTCGGCCTGCGGAATGCAAGTGGGGTGAATCTGCGTATAGCACGGGTTGGCGAACGCCGCACCCTGACGATGTGCACGCCACGCGGCCGTGACGTTGCAGTTCATGGCGTTGGTCGACAAGTAGAACGCGTTGCCGTAACCGCCGGTGGCGAGTACCACGGCATGGCCGGCGTGCGACGACACTTCGCCGGTGATCAGGTCGCGCACCACGATGCCCGCCGCCCGGCCATCGATGACGACTACGTCGAGCAGCTCCATCCGGTTGTACAGCGTGACGCCACCCAGACCGATCTGGCGGGAGAGCTGCTGGTAAGCGCCCAGCAGCAACTGCTGGCCGGTTTGGCCTCGGGCGTAGAACGTGCGGCTGACCTGTGCGCCACCGAACGACCGGTTGTCGAGTTGACCGCCGTACTCACGGGCGAACGGCACACCTTGGGCGACCATCTGGTCGATGATGTTCACCGACACCTGGGCCAATCGGTGGACGTTCGATTCGCGGCTGCGGAAGTCGCCACCTTTCACCGTGTCGTAGAACAAGCGGTGCACCGAATCGCCGTCACCCTTGTAGTTCTTGGCGGCGTTGATGCCGCCCTGCGCAGCAATCGAGTGTGCTCGACGGGGCGAGTCGTGGAACGTGAACGCGTCGACCTGGTACCCGAGTTCGGCGAGCGTGGCCGCCGCGGAAGCGCCCGCCAGGCCGGTGCCGACGACGAGAACCTTGAACTTCCGCTTGTTGGCGGGGTTCACGAGCTTGGCGTGCTCTTTGAAGTTGTCCCACTTGTCGGCCATTGGCCCTTCGGGAACCTTCGCATCGAGAATGACGCTCATGACGCGACCTCCGTGGTGTCGTCGACGACGGTTGTATCTATTGGGGCTGCATCTGCTGGGGCTGCGTCTTCGTTGTGGAACGCAGGAACACTCGGGTCGAACTCGATCACACCAGCGAGCGCCATGATCGGAAACGACACGTTCCCGACCACGATGAGCGTGGCAACACCGGCTGCGAGCGTTTTGCGTAAGTGGTTGAACTTGGGGTTGTTGACGCCGATCGACTGGAAGAGGCTCCAAGTGCCATGAAACAGGTGAATGCCCAGGGCGATGTTGGCCACGATGTACAGGATCGCCACCGGCACCCGACTGAGGCTGGCGTCGAGGTTGCGGTAGACGGCGCCGTGTTCGAACCCTGGGTTGACCCACCCCCACGTGAGGTCGGCTAGATGCCAGGCGATGAACAGCACCACGATGATGCCTGTCCACCGCATGCTGCGGCTGGCGAAGGTAGCCACTTGATAGTCACGTGGCGACTGGTACTTCACCGGGCGAGCCTTGCGGTTGAGAATGGTGAGCGAGTACGCCGCGTGAATGTGCAGCAAGACCGCCGCAATGAGCACCAGGCGCAAGATCCACAAGAAGACCCCGCGCGGCAAGATCGGCACCAGCAGTTCCCGGAGGAAATCACCGTAGATGTCGATGTCGTAGGCCTCGGCGCCGTCGTGGCTGACAGCACCCAGGTACACCTTGAGGTTGCCGATCATGTGGCTGATGACGAAGCCGATACCGATGATGCCGGTGATGGCCATCACGTACTTCTTGCCAACGGCTGTGGAATAGAAGTCGATCAGGAACGGCTTGCGTTTGCCGCCCTTGCCGACTGCGGTGCCCGATACCGGGCTACGACGCAGGGTTTGTGCCATGTCGGGAACGCTACAACGGCGTACTCGCCCGTCCCTAAATCACCGCGATCACCAGCGGACTTTCGCGTGACGTTTGTCACCGCGAATTGCCAAAAGATTGTTCTGAGGGCACGCCACCGACCATCATGTACGGAACACTGCGGTAGCAATCGCACTGATGCCCTCAGGAGGCAAACCCTTGGAAGCTATTCCGTACCTTGCCGCGATCTCGGCGATCGCAGCGCTCGGCCTTGCCGGGTACTACTACAAACTGGTCGCGGCTGCGCCGCCGGGCGACGAGCGCATGGTCTACTTGATGACCGAAATCCAGAACGGCGCCAAGGCATTCCTCAAGAAGGAATACCAATGGGTCTCGGTATTCGTCGCCGTGATGGCAGTTCTGCTGGCAGTGGTGATCGCTCCGCTCGCAGCAGTCACCTACGTTCTCGGAGCGCTGCTTTCGGCCGGGGCTGGGTACGTCGGTATGACCGTGGCCACCATGGCCAACGCCCGCACCACCGAAGCCGCCAAGAGCGGCCCTGGCAAGGCACTCGCGGTTGCGTTCCGCGGTGGCGCCGTGATGGGCTTCTCGGTGGCGGGCTTGGCCCTGCTGGGCCTCGCGGCGACCTACCTCGTGTTCATCACGTGGCTCGAAGTCGACGATGCCTTCCAAATCGTCACGGCGTTCGGCCTCGGCGCATCATCGATCGCCCTGTTCTCGCGCGTCGGCGGCGGCATCTACACCAAGGCTGCCGATGTCGGCGCCGACCTGGTCGGCAAGGTCGAGGCGGGCATCCCCGAAGACGACCCCCGGAACCCAGCCACCATCGCCGACAACGTGGGCGACAACGTAGGTGACGTGGCCGGCATGGGCGCCGACCTCTTCGAGTCGTACGCCGGCTCGATCATCGCCCCGATCTCGCTGATCGCGTTTGCCGGCAGCGTCACCGCTGCCGGAGCAGGCGACGTCGGCATCATCGAGGTGCTGATGTTCCCGCTGGCCATCGCCTTCGTCGGCATGTTGGCCTCGATCCTCGGATCGTTCTTCGTCAAGGGTGGTGAGTCGACCGACAGCCATGCGCTCAGCAAGGCGCTGCACATGGGAACCAATGTGGCGATGGGCATCACCGCCCTTGGCACCGTGGGAGTCGCCTACTGGATGTTCGGCGACAAGGACGTCTTCCCCGAAGGTAAGCCGTGGGGTCTGGCCGTCGCAGTCGTCGGCGGGCTCGTCGTCGGCTGGGCGCTTGGCAAGGTGGCCGAGTTCTACACCTCCGACGGCTTCCCCCCGGTCAAGAAGATAGCGAAACAGTCTGAAACTGGCCCAGCCACCACCATTCTCGCCGGCATCTCGAGCGGCATGATCTCGGTCGCCGCTTCCTCGGGCCTGATCCTCGTGGGCATCGGCATCGCCTACTGGGGCGGCGAGCAAGCACTTGGTGACGAGATCGGCGGCATCTACGGCATCGCAGTTGCAGCGATCGGCATGCTGGCCACCACCGGCATCGTCGTCTCGGTCGACGCCTACGGACCCATCGCCGACAACGCCGGCGGCATTGCCGAAATGGCGGGTCTCGACCCGTCGGTTCGCAAGGTCACCGACGCACTCGACTCGTTGGGCAACACCACGGCTGCGATCGCAAAGGGCTTCGCTGTCGGTTCGGCGGCGCTCACTGCGCTGGCCCTGTTCAAGAGCTTCGAGTTCGCGATCATCGACGCAAGCGACGGCACCGCCGCCCTCAACCTCAACATCGGTGAAGTCGACGTGTTCATCGGGCTCCTGCTCGGCGCCGCACTCCCGTTCCTCTTCGCCGCGCTCACCATCGACGCCGTCGGACGTGCAGCAACGCAGATGATCGAGGAAGTACGCCGTCAGTTCCGTGAGATCCCAGGTCTGCGCGAGGGTGTGCCGGGGGTCATGCCCGACTCGGCGCGATGCGTGGCGATCTCCACCGAAGCTTCGTTGAAGGAGATGATCATCCCTGGCTCGTTGGCGGTCGTCGTGCCGCTCGTCACCGGATTCATCAGCGTCGACGCGCTTGGCGGCCTGCTCGCAGGGGCATTGGTCACCGGGTTCTGCTTGGCGATCTTCATGGCCAACGCTGGTGGGGCCTGGGACAACGCCAAGAAGTACATCGAAGCCGGAGCTCACGGCGGCAAGGGCGGCGACCCGCACAAGGCCGCAGTGGTCGGCGACACCGTCGGCGACCCGTTCAAAGACACCTCTGGCCCGGCCATGAACATCCTCATCAAGGTGATGACCATCGTCAGCCTGGTGTTCGCCAGCGCCTTCGTGTAACCACGCAACTCGCCTGAACGGCCGCACGGCCAGATCGATTCACCAGATCGATTCACCAGATCGATTCACCAGATCGGTTCAAGGGCCACCGCCCGCCGTGCGGCCGTTCGCGCGCCCGGCACGTGCCGCTGAACGATAGGAAGGGACCGTGAGCGACAACGCGATGTGGGAGGGCTTTGCCGGTGCCGTGGTTCGTGTCGAGCTATCCACCGGCGGTGTGGTGCTGGAACCGAGGCCACCTGGCGACGTCGGGGTGTTTCCCTTCGCTGCGCCGGTCCACATCGTCACGGCGTACAACCCCGCTGGATTCGAGATCGACGAGGAGACGAACCGTACTCGCCATCTCGCCCTGGGCATGGCGGTGACAGGTCGCGCGACGATCCCGACGGTAGGAAGTGCGCCGGACGGGTCGATGCCTGAGCCCGGCTTTGCCTTGTTGGAAGTGTCTCTCAGCTACGCGCTCGATCTGGCGCGGGACTTCGGGCAGCGGGCCATCTATCAGTGGACGTCTGACGCATTGCACATCGTGGGAGTCGACGAACAGCACCGTCGACGCCTCGGATGGTCACTGTCGGAACACCGGTAGATCACCCCGGCACGCCGGCCTTCCCCGCTCTACGGCACGAAGTAGCCGAGGACGTCGGCTAGCACATCGCACTCGGCGACCGGGTTGCCGATGTGCAGGTTGCCGGTTTCCCCGAGCTGGCAGATCACGAGGTTGGCTAGCGTCTGACCCGCCATGACGTTGAGATTCGAGGTGTCGGGTTGCGACGTGCCGCCCGGCCACACCGACACGAACGATGGTGCAGCGACATTGGTGGCGGCGACGTTGATGACGACGGCAGTGGCGTTGGAGGGCACTCCATGGCGCCCGCCGATCTGGAGGTCGAGCGTGCGCTGCGGCCCGATCGGGCCGACATCGGCGCCGGTGCCGACGCGGGTGTCGAGCGCTCGAGCCGGAACGAGCGGCTGCATGCGCTCTCCACCGCCACCGGAATCGTCACTGGAACTGAAGTAGCCGAACACGTCGCCGAACGCATGCTTGCCATGCCCGGCGCCGTCGAGCGTCACCGCACCGTCGGTGCCCAACTGGCACACCACGAGGTTCGGCACGGTGTCGCCGGCGAAGAAGTTGACGTTGGACGTCGTCGCAGGAGTTGTGCCCTTCGGCGTGAGCCGGAGGAAACCTGGATTCTCGGGTTCGGTGACGCCCAGATTCAACACGACCGCAGTCGCCCCGGCGGGGACGCCGACAGCACCTGCGACCATCAGATCCACTGCCTCGTCGGCTCCGAGCTTGCCCGCTCGAACGCCTTGTCCGCTACGCGTATCGAACAGTCGTTGCGGCGGCAGTGCCGTGAATCGATCGCCGGAGCCACCGGTGAAGTAGCCGAACACGTCCACCAGACAATGCGTACTGCCGTGGGAGTTGTACACGTCGATCGTTCCAGCTGCCCCGACCGCCATCATCACCAGGTTCGGCACCGGTCGCCCCGGGCCGCCGTTGATGTTCGACGTGTTCGGTCGGGTGGTGCCTCCGGGATACACGGTGAAGAACATTGGCGTGGTGGCGTCGACCGCAGTGACGTTCGCGATCACGGCGGTGACACCACTGTCGGGAATGCCGGCGATGCCGGTGACCTTCACCATCAGCACGCCCTCCGGGCCCAGCGGGCCGGCAGGGACGTGGGTGCCGTCGCGCGTGTCTGCCACGCGCATGGGCGGCACCGGTACGAATGACGATCCGTTCTCGGTCGCGCCCGGGCTCTCAGGCACGATCTGTATCACCGGCACTGAGGGAATGCCGCCACCTGGCAAACCCACCCCTGGGTCTCGCGCGAACAGCGGCAGGGTCTCGTAGCCGGCACCGACGATGTCGCTCGCGCCTCCGCCCATCCAGCCGTCGATCATCGACCCGTAGTACGAGCGCATGTCCACGTGATGCGGCATCCGCTCCCAGCGATCCAGGCCAGCCATCGACGGACGCTGGCCGTAGCGGCCCCCGGCAACGTTCGCGCCGATCACGAAGTGAGGTGCCGACGTGCCATGGTCGGTGCCAGCGCCGTCGTTGCTCCACGGCGTGCGACCGAACTCCGAAAAGGTCATGAAGGTCACTCGGGTCAACCAGGCGGGGTCGAGCACTTGGAAGAATCGGCTCACCGCCGCGTTGAGCTCTTCCATGCGGGCGCCATGTTGGTTGGGCTGCCCGGCGTGGCTGTCGAAGTCTCCGTAGCCAGCGGTGAGCACTCGGAAACCCAAATTGGCGTTGATCAGGCGAGCGGCGATCTCCATGCGGGAGACGATGCCGGAACTCGGCAGGTCATCGTCTTCCGGGATGACCGGTGCGAGCGTCTTGGACACATCGAGATAGTCGACGAACGCCTGCCCCACCGCACCGAACCACTGACCGTTGGCGCCGGTGCGCATGTCGCGCAGCGCCTGATAGGTGCGCAAACTCCGTTCATCGGTCGCGGCGCCGTAATCGGGCTTGCGAGCAGGCACGCCCGTACCGCGTTGCTGTTCGCCGACGAGGTGCAACGGGACTGAGTTGCCGATTTCCGCGGCGGCGAACAGGTCGGTGCCGCCGTTCAACTGTCCGTCGAGCCAGCGGCCGATCCAACCGGTGGTCGGGATCTGGTTGGGGCGACCCGCCATCCAGTACGCCATGGAGTTGAAGTGCGACAGATCGGGGTTCGGGTAGCCGATCCCTTCCACGATCGCCAGTTGGTTCGTGTCCCAGAACGACTTGAGCGTGGTGAGTGCCGGATGCAGCCCCACGTCACCGTCGAGCGCAAGTGTTTGGTTGGCGGGAATCGCCAGTCCACCGTGTTGCTGGTAGTACAGCGGGTCGTTGATCGGCACCACCGTGTTGAGGCCGTCGTTGCCACCGAACATGCCGAGAATCACCAACACGCCGTCGTTGGCACCGATTGGGCCCGCAGCCCAGACCGAGGGGTCGTAGCCGGGAATCAGGGAGTCGAGGAGAGATCCGCCGCTACCAGCCACGAGCCCGGCACCGGCGCCCATTCCGACCAGCTGCAAGAACCGCCGCCGATCCAGCACGGATCGGGCGTCATGGTTACCGCTCAGCGAGCCTTCTTGCAGAGACAGCCGAGCGAGCGCATCTGCGGTGGAGATGTCACGGTCGAGCATCAGGCCACCTGCATCTCGGGTGTGAGGAAGAGCAAGCCCACCAAGTCATTCAGTTCCCACCACTCCGAGTGGGATGCGAACGCGTCGAGCGACTGACGCGACGTGGGCGACAGGTCGAGCTGCATGTAGTTGGCCATGCGGGTGAGGATCTCGCGACGCGCCGCAGCGTTGGCTGCTGCCTGGGCCGTGTTGCTGGGTTGATGCCAGGGCGACGTGTCTTCGATCTGTTGTTTGGAGATCGAGCCGCCGCCAAGGCGAATCACCCCGAGGTCGTTCTCGTTCCAGTAGTCCCGCATGGTGCGCCACATGATCTGGCGTGCGGCAGACACCCGCTGACCGAACGCGCTGGCACTGATCCAGTAGCTGTTGTGTTTCCAACCACTCACGTTCGGCGGGTAGAGCGGCGCCTGCCCCATGCCTTCCATCAGCCAGAGCGGGGTGGCGTCTGCAGACCGAAGCCCGGTTGCCACGAGCAACGAGACCATGAACTCGACGGGCGTACGCACCCGGCCCTGCTTCGCCGCCGTGGTGTAGAACTCGTCGTGCATCAGCAGGGTCTTCAGCCATGGCTTGATGGCGAAGTCGTTCGTCAGTGCTGCCTGACGAAGTGCCGACAAGACGCCGGCAGGAATCGGTGTTCCGGCGAACTCGGCCCACAACTTCTTCGAAATGAACTCAGCGCACACGTCGCGTGTCGGGCGGCCCCGGTTTGAACCCACCGATGCTTCGGCCGGCACCACGCCTGCACCCAGCATCACATGGATCGTCTCTTCGCCGTGCTTGGTCGGATCGCCGCCGTTGTTGATTGTTTGGCCCAGGTACGACTTGACGCTGCTGTCGTGGCGGCCGATACGCCAGACATACGTGTCGGTTTCCCAGTCGTCGCCGTGCCCCGTCCAGGCCGCCGTCGCTGCTTCTACGTCGGCTTCGGTGTAGTTCCCCACCCCGAGCATGAAGAGTTCCATCAGCTCGCGGGCGAAGTTTTGGTTGGGCGACGTCTTCTTGTTCTCGTTGTTGTCGAGGTAGCGCAGCATTGCCACCTGCGTCGCCATGGTGATTGCGATGTGACGCAGGTTCCCGAGGCCGCTGTGGCGGTAGAGGTCGATTTGCTCGCGCATCAGTTCGGCCGAGCCAACCTTGTCCATCGACGACACGAAGTGCCCGTGCCAGAAGAAGCTCATCTTCTCTTGGATCGGCCGAGGCGAATCGTGTGCCATGCGGTTGAGCCAGTAGTGGGCGAGTTCGGCGCCCTGCTGCCAGTTCTGGGTCTGGACAAAGGCGCAACTGCCCGGATCGGCGACCGTTGCGAGGATGTTGTCCACGCATTGCTCACGAGTGGCGAGGCTCAGCAGCTCGGTGACGCGCGTGTCCCGGGCCACGTACTCGGTGCGTCGCAACAAGTGTTCGATGTCGGATTGCGACGGCACGTTTTCGCTCCAGATCTGACCGGCCCTGCCCGTTGAACCGGTGCCCGCCGTTGGTTATCGGCAGGGAACTCCGACAACTTGAGCGGATTTCTCAGATTCTTTTTCGGCTAGACCTCGCGCTGGCGGTCGGCTTGCAGCACGAGCCACCACGAGGCGAGCCCGTGTTCACAGCATCCGTCGTGGGCGACCACGCAATCGTCCGGAGCCCGACAGAAGTCATCGGCGAGCCACTCGGCCAGCGTGTCGACGTCTGGCGGCGCCCAACCGCTGTGATGTTCGAACCATTCGTGGGTCCGCGAGATTGCCTCGTCGCCCATCACGTTTCGGCGACGAAGTCGATCAGTTGCTCCACGGCGCCGACCAGTTCTGGCTCGAGGTCCGCGTATGTCTTCACCTGGTTGCGCAGCCGCGGCCAGAACCCATCGAACGGAACACCGAGCGCTGCGCACATGCCTTCCTTCCACGGCTGACCGCGAGGCACGGTGGGCCACTCGGTGCGGCCCATCACTCGTGGCCTGATGCCCGCCCACACATCCACGAAGGGGTGGCCGGTGATCAACACGTGACTGCTGTCGACGCTTGCCGCAATCCGGGTCTCTTTGGATCCAACCACGAGATGGTCGAGCAACACACCCAGCCGACGGGTGCTGCAAGGTGCGAACTCACGAACAGCGGCCGCGAGGTCGTCGGCGCCGTGCAACGGTTCCACCACGATGCCGAGGTCGCGCAGGTCGTCTCCCCACACGTGCTCCACGAGCTCTGCGTCGTGCTTTCCCTCCACCCAGATGCGGCTGGCGCTGGCCACCCGAGCGCCGGCAGATCGGTCGGCCGCAACCGCGCCCGAAGCGGTGAACTGCTGGGTGGCGCTCCGTTGTGTTGCAGGCCGCACCAGCGTGACGGGCTTGCCTTCGAACAGGAACCCGCCCGGTTTCCACGTGAAGTGTCGTAGGTGTTGCTTTCGGTCGCGCAGTGTCACCCCTTCGGCACTCCAGCGAACGATGTCTCCGACGTAACCACTCGACCGATCTTCGATCACAGCCCCGATCGACACTTCGAGACTGGGATACACCTTCGGCTTTCGGCCGTCGGCCATCTCATCGAGGATGTCGCGCTGGTACGCCATGGGTCGAGTGTGCCACGGGAACCAGGAGCGCTCGCGGCACGTCGAAGTTCCATGGGGAGCTACCAGACACGTACGGCCACATTCATCACACCAGCGGGGAACGGACGGGTCAGGCGGCGAGCGACACGACCCGTTGCGCTGGCCGGCGCGTCGCTCATCGCCATCTCGGCGCTGGCCGGGTGCGGCGGCGACTCCGATGACAGCGGCGCAGAACCGGAGCTCTCCAGTGCCACGATCGCTGCCGGCGCTGACGCGTCCAACGGTGAAGTGCTTGCTGAAGGCGCTACCCCGATGGTGGCGACTGAAGCGGCCAGCGACGACATTGCCCGTACTGGCGCACGGCCCGCCGACGTCGACTTCGGTTCCATCGGTCGCGATGTCATCGTCGAGATGCACGTGTCGATGCACAGTGACGACATCGCCCGTACCGTGGCCTCGATCTCGGCCCAGGCCGCCGCCCTCGGAGGTGGCATTGCTTCTTCGGACATCGACTACGGAACGCGTGTCGAACCTGAGCCGGACGCATCCGCCGAGTCTGCTGAAGAACCGGCCACGGTTGCAGGTGGCTACGCCGTGCTGGTGGTGAAGGTGCCGCCCGCCTCGGTGAACAATCTGCTCGATGGCCTCGCCGATTCAGGCACTGTCGTGGCGGTCAATCAGAGCGCCACCGACGTCACCGACCAACTCGTCGATCTCGACGTGCGTATCGCCAATGCCCGCGCCAGCGTAGAGAACGTTCGCGGGTTCATGGAACAGACCACCAACCTCGGCGAACTCGTGTCGCTCGAGAGCGAACTCACCCGGCGGCAGACCGAGTTGGAGCAACTCGAGGCGCAGCAGCGAAACCTGGCAGACCGAGTGTCCCTCTCGACGCTCACCATCGAAGTGCGCCCAACGCCGGCCACGACGGTCACTCCGGACGTTGCGGCAGAGCCGGACGAAGGCATCGCCGACGCCTTCCGAACCGGTTGGGACGCATTCGTCGGCGCCGTCTTCGCCGTTGCCTTCGTCATTGCGGTGCTCGCCCCGTTTCTCGCTGTCGCCCTCGCCGTGTTGTTCATCGCGTGGGGTATCGGCCGGCGTCAGCGCCCAACTCGTCCGCACGTGCCCGTCCAGGCGCCGCCTGTCGAAGCCTCCAGAACCTCCACGGAGAACCCAGCGGACGACTCCGTCACGGTCATCTAGTTCAGTGGCTGCTCAGCACGCATGTCTCCGTCGCAATACGGGTGTTCGATGCGATACGTTCCTCCCTTGAGGGCACCTAGAAACTGCAGGAAGGCCGATGAGCAAACAAGAGTACGTCACCAGGTTGTTCACGAAGACACAGCGCCGGTGCGATCGCGTGCTGCGGCTCGGGCATGGCGCATATTCGGTCGGTCGACACGATCCAGCCTTGGGCGACGCGACCGATGCGTGAACTGTCGCAGACTGGCGGATCTGTCAGCGATCCGTTGAGCCCATACCGAGGTATCGAGAGGCGCCCGCGCGACGGGCACGGCTGGGTGATGGCGAACATGGTCGCCGGGCTCGACGGGACCGCAGCGATCAAGGGCAGAGTCGGGGCGCTTTCGAGTACACGAGATTTCGAGTTGTTCCGCCGCCTGCGCGGCCTCGCCGATGTGGTGTTGGTCGGCGCTTCAACAGTCCGTGAGGAACGGTACGGACCGGTGTCGTTGGACGACGACCTGCTCGCAGCCCGACGGCAAGCTGGCCGTGGCGTGCCCCGAATCGCGATCGTTTCGTCGTCGCTGAAGTTGGATCCCGAGCTTCCGATCTTCACCCAGGCACGTCCGGGCGAGCCCCCCATCGTTCTCACGACGTCGACAAGCGACACGTCGCATCTTGCAGAACTGCCGGCGGAGATCGTCGTGGCGGGCGAACAACGCGTCGACATGCGCCGGGCGCTTGCCGAGCTGGCTCGTTGCGCGCCGGGCGTCATCCTGTGTGAGGGAGGCCCCAGCCTGCTCGGCGAACTCATCGCGGCCGACTTGCTGGATGAGTACTGCCTGACCATCAGTCCCGTTGTCGGCGGCGACCCGCTGCCGGTGATCAACTCGGCGCCGGTGACCGGTATTGCGCACTTTTCACTGCATCACATCTACACCGAGGACAGCACACTGTTCCTGAACTACCTCCGGGAGCCGCAATCATGAGGGCCGAACTCGACGCCCTCGTCGCCCAAGCGGACGGTGCTTTGGCCGTCGTCACCACTGCGACGCAGGAAGAACGCGCCGGTTGCCTGGTGGGATTTCACGGCCAATGCAGCTTGGAGCCCTTCCGGTACGCCGTGTGGCTTTCCCAGGCGAACCACACCTACCGGGTAGCACTCTTCGCAACCCACTTCGCGGTCCACTTCCTCAGCGATCACCATCGAGACACCGCTCGACTGTTCGGCACGACCAGCGGCGACCACATCGACAAGTTCTCGCAGTGCGACTGGCACGCCGGTCCCGCCGGGGTTCCATTGCTCACCGGGTTCCCGGCTGCGGTCTTCGAACGAGCGACCTTCTGGAACGACGGCAGCGACCATGGTTGCTTCATCGGCGAACCGGTGGCCATCGAGACCGGCGCGCAGTTCACTCCGCTGCGCCTATCCGCAGTGCACGACCTCCAACCGGGCCACGAAGCTACCGATCGGGCAGTGCCGAACGTGGCCGAACCCTAGCTCGCACGCTTGGGGCGGCGCGCTCTCGCCAGCCATCTTGGGTGAGCACCCAGTCGGCGATCGCACCGTCGGGGAAGGCGGCTGGCGAACGCAGGCCGGTGTGCGCGATCACCGAGCCGAGCGGCAAGGGCGACAGGTCCGTCGTGCCGGGCGGCGTCCACCGGCGCCACCGCCGAGCTGGAACTTCTGTCAGTTCGATGTTGGGCCGGTCGAGCAACTCGACCACACCGTGAGCGACGCCCTCCTGCCCGAAACCGTTCTGTATGACAGCCCGCGGCTCGAAAGCAGATGTTGCGTCGCCATGTTCGCCGACGGATACATCGGTAGCGGTATGGCCCATGGTCCGAAGCTCGACGACGGGCGAACTCGCGTACCACTCGAGATCGGTCGTGATCGGGGTCGGCACTCCGTACGAGCGTCCAAGAGCTTCGTCTGGCTCGTCCAAGGCCACGGCGTGTGCTTCGTTGCCGATCGTCCACTGCTCCAACGGTGCGACGCAGTGATGCTCGGCCCACATCTGCGGCGACTTCACGATGAACGGGTCAGATCTCAAGTGCACGTCCCATTCGGTGATGGCGAGTAGTGGATAGCCCACTTGCACGAGCCCGAACCAATACCAGGCAGTTCGGCCGACGATGCGATGTCCAGACACCACGCCGAACGACGCATCAGGCGTCCACGCCGCAAAGATCCATTCGTCGCACCCCGCCTCGGGATGTGGCATCTCGTCAACAGCCCTGTATCCCAAGGCCCCCGAACCTACCCTGCCGTTTCGGTCCGCCGCGTCGCGATTCCTAGTGAATGGCGTCGGCGGCTTCAAGGGGTGAACGCGACGCGGCGGGTGGGTTGTCATGGGTTGTAGCGTCTGGCACGTGAGTGAGACCGTTCGGTACTTGAGCCTCGACTGGATTCGTGAGCTGACCCGCGAGGTGGCCGACAGCGATGCACTCGCTGCCCTGTCGAACGAACACGACATCGGCATCACTCAGGTCGTCACCGACGGGCCAGAGGG
>JBBREA010000075.1:0-15829 GCA_038203385.1 Acidimicrobiales bacterium
CGGCATCAAGGATCGCCTGACCGGTGCGCACGAGACCGCTCCGTGGAACAAGTTCAGCTACGGCGTCTCCGATCGTGGATCGTCGATCCGGATTCCGTGGCAGGTCGAGCAAGATCAGAAGGGCTACGCCGAAGATCGTCGTCCGAACGCCAACTGCGACCCGTACCTCGTGGCCCGGCTCATCACCGAAACCGTGTGCAGCGCCGCTGCCCCCAAGCCGGCCAAGAAGGCTGCGGCGAAGAAGTAACACCCTCGACCGATCAACAGGAGAGTCAACGGATAGGTCGCTGCGCTCCTTTTCATTCGGTTGACTTCTCCGTATCTATTGACCCGTATCTATTGACCCGTATCTATTGACCCGTATGTATTGAGGGGACGAGGGTCTCGATTCTGATCGGGACCCTCGTCGGACTTTTCCTGCAAGACTCCAACGACCAGACTGGAGAGGTGAGCCGAATGCTCGACCAGCAACGTGACTATGTGCTTCGCACCGTCGAGGAGCGAGGGGTGCGTCTTGTGCGTCTCTGGTTCACCGATGTGCTCGGCAACTTGAAGAGCTTCGCCATCAGCCCGGCAGAACTCGAGAACGCGCTCGAAGACGGCATGACGTTCGACGGTTCCGCCATCGACGGTTTCTCACGCGTTCAGGAATCCGACGTATTGGCGGTTCCAGATCCCGACACCTTCGAACTCATCCCATGGAGTGAACCGGGAGCTGCCGAGGCCCGCGTGTTCTGCGACATACACAGCCTCGACGGGTCTCCGTTCCAGGGCGACCCACGTCAGGTGCTGCGCCGCCATATGCAGACGGCTCACGACGCCGGGTACACGTTCTATGTCGCACCCGACATCGAGTTCTTCTACTTCGAACCTCCGGTTGACGGCCAACGCCCGGTGCCGCTCGACAACGGCAGCTACTTCGACCTCACCACGCGCGATGCCACGGGCAACCTGCGTAAACAGACGATTCGCAAGCTCGAGCAGATGAGCATTCCCGTGGAGTACAGCTTCCACGAAGACTCGCCCAGCCAGCAGGAGATCGACCTGCGCCACACCGACGCACTCACCATGGCAGACAGTGTCATGACGTTCCGGCTCGTCGTGAAAGAGGTCGCTGCCAGCCAGGGCGTGCACGCCACGTTCATGCCCAAGCCGCTCGAAGGCGTGCAGGGTTCTGGCATGCACATGCACATGTCGCTGTTCCGCGGCGACGACAACGCGTTCTACGACCCGGATGCCGAGCATCATCTGTCGCCCGTCGCCAAGTCGTTCATGGCAGGCTTGCTCGTCCATGCTGCGGAGATCACTGCGATCACCAACCAAACAGTGAACAGTTACAAGCGATTGGTGCCCGGTTTCGAGGCCCCGGTTCACATCAGCTGGGCCCGCAACAATCGAAGTGGCCTCATCAGAGTGCCGGTGGCCAAGAAGGGCAATCCGCTCGCCACACGCATCGAGTATCGCTCCCCCGATCCGGCCTGCAACCCCTACCTCGCGTTCTCGCTGCTGCTGGCTGCAGGTATGCGCGGCATCGGCGAGGGCTACGAACTTCCCGACGAGGCAGACTCCAATCTGTTCGAGATGGACGACGCAGCACTGGCCAAACTGGGCATCGCCCAACTGCCGCAGTCGCTGTCGGACGCCCTGGCGGTGATGGAGAAGTCCGAGTTGGTGTACGACGCACTCGGCGAGCACATCTTCGAATGGTTCCTGCGCAACAAGCGGCGCGAGTGGCGCGACTACAAGTCCCACGTGAGCCAATTCGAATTGCGTCGGTATCTGGGGTCGCTGTGAACAAAGGTAGCGGCGCAGGTTTGATCGCTGTCTACGCATCCGTCGTCGCGCCCGAACTCGCCCGCTCGCTCGACCTCGGCGGGTTCTCATGGAAGGGTGTGTCCTCGGCCGACGAGGCAGCGGAGAACGAACCGAGCACCGGTTGGTACGGCGTCATCATCGACTGCTCGGGCGATTCCGAAGGTGCTTGGGCGTTCGCTCGATCGGTTCGTAAGTCCGATAGTGCCAGTATCAAGGTGTTGGTGCTCGTCACCGGCGCTCAGATCGCTGAACTCAACTTGCGCGACGACCTGTTCGACGATTTCTGTCTGTCTCCGTTTCACCCCGCCGAGTTCGAAGCACGCATTCGCCACCTGTTGTGGAGTACCGGCGACGCCGTGGTGCGAACCGAACTCGTCGAGTACGGAGACCTCGTGCTCAACCTGGAGACGTACCAGGCCACCATCAGTCACCGACCTCTCGACCTCACGTACATGGAATACGAGTTGTTGAAGTTCCTCGCCCAAAATCCCGGGAAGGTGTTCACCCGCGAGCTCCTGCTGTCACGGGTGTGGGGCTACGAGTACTACGGCGGCGCACGTACGGTCGACGTTCACATTCGGCGTCTGCGAGCCAAGCTCAGCGAAGAGCACGCCGGTCTCATTCAGACCGTGCGTTCAGTGGGTTACCGATTCGGCCAGTCGCGCTGGAACAGCTGAACAATCAGTACGGCTGGCCGTTCAGGCTGGCCCGAAGCGGGCGACCACCTCGTCGGCTATCACCGTCGCAAACTTCGATTGCCCGTCGACCGACAGGTGCACGCCGTCGTCGTTGATGATGCCGGGGTCGTCGCCGTACTGGAACCAGTTGATCACCGACATTCCCGGCCGGGCAGCGGCAGCTGAGCGCAGCACATCGTTGGCTTCGACGCTGCCCTCGACCCGCGACTCGATCCAGACGTCTACCCAGATCACCGGAACGCCCGGTGGAATGAGGGCGAGTAACTCGTCGACGTCGGCGCGGAACGCTTCCGCCGACTCTTGCCCTCCCACGTCGTTGGTGCCGAGGGCGATCACCCACAGATCCGGATCCACGGTCGCTTGCAGTTCGGACACCGCTTCGACCCCTGACGTGAGATCGTCGAGCGACTTGTTCGTGCGGCGGTTCTCCTGTGCCTCGAACCCGATGACGTCTATCGAGTTCGCCCGGAGCAGACCCCAAATGTCTTCCTCCGCTGACAATGCCAACGAATCGCCGACGACCGCAGCGGTCGCTGGCCGAACCTCGACGACTTCCAGGTCGCCCGTTGCTCCGGGCGGCGATACCGGGCCGACGGATCCCAACACATCGAGAGGCACCACCAACGGAGAGGTCGGTGCGACGGTATCGGCCGACTCGCGATCGCCGCCGCAGGCCGTTACAGCCAGGAGCCCGGCGAGCGCCAGAAAGCTGGCAACCACGGTTTGGCGGGGGATCACGATGACAGTCTGGCCGCCAACCGGCCGGCTACAACGTCATGTTCCACGTCACGCCAAGAGTTGGATCCGCCGTGACACGTTCTTGTGCTCGGCCAACACATCGTCGACGCGGGGCGACACCAGCGCACGATCTCGCACCACGAACTCACCGTTGACGATCGTGTGTTGAGCGAAGGCGGGACCGCACCGCAACCACGCTTCGACCGGGTCGGCCAACGCGCCGGCGAACAAGGGGCCGGTCAGTGACCACACTGCAACATCGGCGACGGCACCCGGCTCGATCACCCCGATCTCGCCCGTGCGGCCGAGGCAGGCTGCGCCGCCGAGCGTTGCCATTTCCAACGCCATCCGAGCAGTGCCGGCGGCTGCACCATCGCGCAGCTTGGCCAACAACATGGCCTGGCGAGCTTCCAACCACAGCGACGCCGAGTCTGCAGACGATGAGCCGTCGACGCCCAGCCCAACCGGCACGCCCGCCGCCCTCAGAGCAACGATCGGTGCGATCCCCGAGGCCAGGATGAGATTGCTCGATGGGCAGTGTGCGGCACCAACACCGGCGATTCCGAGGCGCACGATCTCGTCGTCGTTCGGCATCACACAGTGGGCCACCCACGTGCGGTTGGTGGCCCAACCGGTTCGTTCGAGATACTCCATCGGCCGACAGCCGAACGTGGCCAGGCTGAATTCGTCGTCTTCGGCGTTCTCGGCGAAGTGCGTGTGCAACCGCACGTCGAGGCGTTCCGCCAGTTCAGCAGTGCGCACCATCAGATCTTCGGTGACCGAAAAGGGCGAGCACGGTGCCAACGCCACTCTCGTCATGGCACCAAACGAACGATCATGATGCGTTGCCACTGCCTCCTCACACGCAGCAAGGATGGAGTCGTCGTCGCTGACCACGTGGTCGGGCGGCAGCCCACCATCCTTCTGAGACAACGACATCGACCCGCGGGTGGGGTGGAAGCGCATGCCAAGATCCCGAGCGGCTTCGATCTCGGCCGAGAGCAAGTCACCGCCGCCATGAGGATGCAGATAGAGGTGGTCGGTCGAGGTGGTGCAACCCGACAGAGCGAGTTCTGCCAGACCAACCCAGGCTGACACGTACACCGCTTCGGTATCGATGGCTGCCCACAACGGATACAGAGACTGCAACCAGCCGAACAACGGCTTGTCGGTCATCGGCGGGTAGGCCCGTGTGAGATTCTGGAACAGGTGATGATGAGCATTCACCAACCCCGGCGTCACGAGGCAGTCGTGCGCATCGATCACCTCGGTGGCGGCCGGTGCCTCACCAGAACCGACGGCCTCGATGCGACCGTTCGTGATGGTCACGAATCCGTCGGCGATCTCACGACGACCGGCATCGAGCGTCGCAACGCAGCGGGCGTTGCGGATCACCAGATCGGCCATCTCAGTGATCCGGCCCACTGATCCGGCTCAGTCGTCGAGTTGCAGTAACTCGCTGCCCTCGTGACGGATTTCACCGTCACGGTGCAGGAAGAAGCCGATGATCGCCGACGCCACCCCACCGCTCATCAGGACGAGCGTGGGAAAGATGAGCAAAACGACGACGATCGCGATCGCACCGGGCATGACGTGAGGTTAGTCGGTCGGTCAGACTGGCTTGTAGGCAACGGCTTCGATCTCGACCTGGCCGCCAGCCGGCAGCTCCCGAACGGCGATGGTGGACCGGGCGGGGCGGTGATCGCCGAATCCGGCCACGTACGCATCGTTGAACGTGGCGAAGACATCCATGTCGATGAGAAAGCAGGTGGTCTTCACCACGTCGCTGAGGCTGGCACCCATCTCGGTCAACCGCTCGGTCAGGTTGGCCACTGACTGTGCGGTCTGCCCAGCCACACCGCCCTCGACGAGCGCACCGTCACGAAGGCCGAGTTGGCCTGACACGAAGATGAAGTCTCCAGCGCGGACAGCGGGCGTATACGGACCAAGCGGTTTGTTCATGTCCGCGACCGTAGCCGCCGAATCAGGTATGGGGCCAACGACTCGGCAAGCCGCGGTGTGCCCATACAGCTGCCGCAACAGCGGCGAACACGGCGTCGCTGCCGTTGGTCGGCTCACCAACTGTCCGATCGATGTTGATGGTGATCGGTGGTGTGTCCACTGCCCGCAGCACCCCGAACGATCGCATCGTCAAGTCGTGTGGCACACCGTCGGCGTCAACCGACAACGCTTCAGAGGTGACGAGCCCGAGTGCCATGTGAGCAGCTCCGACGCAGTAGCTCCGCAGCACCACGTCGCTCAAGGGAGTGCCACAAGCCACCTCGACAGCGATGGAACCGTTGGGCCCTACTGCGGCCGATGCGGTGGCGCCACCTGGCGTTGTGACGGTGTAGGTGGGACCCGGTTGCAGCGTTGCAGCTACAGCTGCCACCTCGGCCCAGACAGCTCCCCGCAACGCAAGCGAGGTGGGAGGGCCGGGGATCGTGACCTCTTCGACCCGGATGCGTGGAAAGTGTTCGGCCATGAGTTCGGTCACGCCCGGCGTTGTCGCAACTCGGAGTACACCGCTGCCGTCGGCGCTGAGGCCGATCGCGAGCGGCGGTCGCTTCGACCCTAGACGCACGACGTCTTCGCGGGTGTTGAGCACGCGGACGGCTCGGCCGTGTTCCTCGGCAAGCCGGCGGGCCACCTCGCCAAGCGCACCGTCGGCCTTGCCGCCGAAGGCCCCGCCGTTGCCGTGGCTGGACATCGGTTCACCGCCTGGGGAACACCACGACGCATCAGGTTCGAGGTAGGCAGGTTCGACCCACGTGGTTTGCAGCGTGCGGTGCCAATCGCCCACAGGAACGTCGACCGGCCAAGCGATCGGAGCTGTTGTTCGCCGCCCTTGCACCTTGCCGCTGAGCTGCCGCGCCTCGTGGAGCGTCTCGCCAACGACCCACTCGCCGCTGGCAGAGCGCACGGCGACCAGACAACCCGCTGGGGCCGTGTCGTCGGCGAATCCACCACGACCGAGCGCGATCGTGGCGCCGACCGACTGAGACACCCGGCCCTCCAGGGTTGCCCGCTCACTCGCGCCGGCAACGTCGAAGCGGTCGGAGCCCGAACCGACGGCAAGAGACGAATCGAACCCGACTATGGCGTCGACGATCGGCTGCCAACCCGTGCACCGGCATTGGTGGGCCAGCAGCATCTGTTCCACGGCTGACCTGTCGAGTCGTCGCTCGTCGCCCAAGGCCGCAGCGCGCATGATGATGCCGGGGGTACAGAAGCCGCACTGGGTCGCACCGAACGCTGCGAACTGTTCCGCCCACGCATCCGCTTCGGGCAACGACTCGATGGTGGTCACGTTGCGGCCGCGTACCCGCGCAACCGGCGTGACGCAGGCGACTCGGGGTTGACCGTCGACCCACACGGTGCAGCAGCCACATTGGCCCTGCGGGCTGCAGCCGTCTTTCACTGAATGCAATCCCAACTCTTCGCGCAGTGCGTCGAGGAGCGAGCCGCGCGCTGGAACCGACACCGGCGCCTCGTCGAGGGTGAACGAAACCGGTGCGTCACTCAGATGGACGGCCGCTTCCGGGCGAAGCGATCAGGGTGGTGAATGCCTCCCATTGACCGGTGGCGAGCAAGCCGGCTTGCTCGGGCCACGAAGCGGGAGCATGCATCTGGAAGCGCGGGCCAGCGTCAGCCAGCATCGTGCGGAGGAGCGACACTTCCGTGGATGCCATGTCAGCCCACGTGTGTATACCGATGTTGTGGCACAGCGTGACGATCGTTGGCCCGATGCCTTCGATGGCGGTGAGGTCGTCGAGCTTGATCTTCTTGCCGATCACCGCTGCCGCAGCCACCAGGTTGAGCTCGGTGAACTCCGGCACGGCTGTCACGTCGTCTTCGCCCGGCCGGCTCGGCTCGAGGTCCGACTCGAGGTCCGACTCGATTTCGGTCTGTACGTCGGCATCTGCAAGAGCAAGGTCGACCGAGTCGTCGACGAGCGCAGCAGATACCAGCGGCGCGACGACCAACCCGGGTGGGTCGGCTTCGCCGCTGGGACGAGTTGCCAGTTCGGCGACGAGCCGGTCGCGTTCGGCGACGAGCCGGTCGCGTTCGGCGACGAGCCGGTCGCGTTCGGCGACGAGCCGGTCGAGTTCGGTGTGGTCGGCTCGAGTCGCACGCAGTTTGCGCATTTGGCGAGTGGCGGCGATGCTGCGCAGCAGCCAGCCGATCACGACGCCCAACAGCAACGCGGCGAGGAACCAGCCCAACCCCTTCATCAAGGTGTACGGCATGCGTTCGCTTCCTTTCGGTTCGGCGTCATGACGGCACCGCAATTCGGAACTCGACGCGGCGGCTGGCCGCCTTGTCTTCCACGCCGTCGACCAAGACCGGCTGCTCGCTGCCGAATCCGGTGGAGGTGATCGAGCCGGCGGCAATACCTCGACCGACCAGTGATTCGGCAACGACGGTTGCGCGCTGCTGGCTGAGCGTGCGGTTGGTGGACGCCCGACCGTCGCTGTCTGTATGACCCTCGACGGTGATGGTGACGTTTCCGGCCGCCAGTAGACGCGATGCGATGCGAGCGAGGACCGGTTCTGCGGAAGGAGCGAGCACAGCAGAGCTCGGCTCGAAGAGGATCGGGCTTTCCACGACGAGTTCGTTGAGGTCGGTCTCGAGCGCTGCGGCGTCCTCAGGGGTTGGCGCCGGTTGAGGTTCGAGGACCGCTACGGCTCCGGTGACCTGAGCCGCAGCCGCCATTGCGTCACGGTTTGCATCGGTGACGTACGTGCCGTTGACGTACCACTCGGTGCCGTCGAAACCGACGCTTCCCGACACCAGGTTCACGCGGAGCGCCACGATCAGATCGGTCACTTGGGCAACCCGTGCGGCTGACAGACCCGATACGGCGTCGACGGTGAGCGTGTCGACGACGTTGCTGGCGCCAACGCCAAACGCAGAGGTGTTCACCAGTCGCTGTCGGTCGGCCTCGCTGGCGACGACGCCGGAGAGAGTGATCGTGCCATCGTCGAAGGTCACATCGACCGTCGCCGGAGCAGCGGTGGGCGGGTCGGGAACCGCGTCGTCCTGCACGAGAACCTGCTCGACGGAGTACACCGCACCATTGTTGGAGGTGAACGGGCCACCGGTGACCGTGGCTCCGCCGATGGTGATCAGCCCACCCTCGTTGATGACCTCGAGTTGGGTACCATCGAGTGCCCTGAGCGACCCGGTGACCAGGTCATCGACAGCGAGGTTGCCGCTCACCATGTGACCACGAAGTACCCGGTCGCGCACTTCAGGTTCCGAGCGGAGGGTGGCCAGGATGTCGGTGGCCACCTCTTCGAAGGCCTCGTTCGTGGGAGCGAACACGGTCACCGCAGGGGCGGATTCCGCCCGCAACTCATCGGCGATTTCCGACTCGCTGACCAGCAGCGCAAATGAGGAGAACTGCGGGTCGGCCTCCAGCGCGTCGAACACAGTGGAGTAATCGACGACATCGTCGCCCAGGGTGGTTCCGGTGGAGTCGACGGACGTGTCTGCCGACGCGTCGTCGGTGGGCTGGTTGGCAGAAACGGCGGTCGTGGTAGCAATCGCATCGGAATCTGGCTCTGTGACCGCGCCGCTGACACGACACGACCGGTCGAGTCCGATCGAGCGAACTCCCCACACCTCGTAGGCATCGTCGATCGCACCCTCTGGGTCCGACAGTGGCGCTGCGCAGGTGAGCGTGCCGTCCTGTCCAGAGAACTTCGCGGTGATCCCGTCGTTGCCGGCTGCGGCGAGTTCCTCTGGAACGCGCCGCTCTAGGTCGTCTTCGATGCGGTTGTTGAAAACCGGGGAGCCCACGACATAGAGGCCGAACGCCGCCAACCCGCCCAAACTCAGTACCCGTCGACGATAGTTCGACTCTGGCTTTCGAGTAGCCAACCGCGGCGGCTTCAGTTCAGGAGAAGCTTTGTCCGCAGCCGCAAGTTCGTTCGGCGTTGGGGTTGGTGATGGCGAAGCCCGACTGATCGAGGCCATCTTTGTAGTCGAGCGTGGCTCCCTGCAGCAACTGAGCCGAAGCGGGGTCGACGACGACCCGAACTGACTCGCCGTAGCTGGCCTGCTCGTCGTCGGCGGCGATCTCGCCGTCGAAAAACATCTCGTACGAGAACCCGCTACAGCCGCCAGGGCGCACTGCAACTCGAAGCGCCAAGTCTTCGGCGTCCTCGGCGGCCAACAATTCCTTGACCTTGACTGCTGCGTTGTCGGTGAGTGTGATCATCGTTCTCTGCTCCTAGATGACTCGAACTGCATTCGATGCTATCGCAAGGGTGCGGCTATGGCGGGCGCGACCGAGACCTGGCACGGGGTCCGGTCGACCACGCTGCAGAACTCTCGAACTTCGGTGTCGCCCATCGCACCGACGAATCCTGCGATGAGCCCGTGGTGCAGGCTGCACACGAGCTTGGGGTGCTGCGTAGCAAGCTCGCCAAACGGGCACTGGGCAAACGCCACGACGGCCGCATCTGGGTCACCAAATGCTTCGACAACCACCGGATCGAAGCCCAGCACATCAAGATCGGACACCAGCGCCTCCAGGCTTGATGGGGCAGAGGCGTAGGGCCGAGCGCGCAGCGCGCCCTCATCGCTGCCCGTGACAAACGCGTCGTCGGGACCGCCACCCAGTCGCTCGGCCATCGCCAACACCATGCGCGCCAGCACCGGCATGACGGGCGGCTCGAGGCCCAACGAGGGCGCATCGGCTGCCAGCGAATACCGGTGTTGGGGTCGGCCGACCTCGCCGCGTCCATCCACGGCGACCGCCACGAGGCCGACATCACGCATGCGTTCGAGATGCGGCCGTACCGTGTTCGGGTGCAGCTCGATCACGTCCGCGATCTCGGCGGTGGTGAGCGCTTTGGGCGACCGCGCCAGTTCCAGGTAGATGGCGTAGCGAGTGTTGTCGCCGAGCGTCTTGAACAAGTCGAGACGCGCACCATGCTCTTCAGCGGCGTATTCGGAATTGTCACTCACCGGGTCGAGATTACACGGTGACCGCCGGTAAAATACCGGTCATGGCAGCCGACTCTCCTCGCATCGCACCGCCGTCGCGCGAAGAAGTGTTGTCGGTCCTTGCCAACGTCATCGACCCCGAGCTCGGTTCCGACATTGTGTCGCTGGGCATGGTGCCCGGAGTCAGCGTTGCCGACGACGGTGTGGTCACCGTTGGCATCAAGCTCACGATCGGTGGGTGCCCGCTACGGGCCGAGATCAAACGTGATGTGCAGCAGCGGATCGGCCTGCACCCTGGGGTCACCGACGTTCGCATCGACTGGGGCGAGATGAATGCCCAAGAGCGAACAGACGTGATGACGAAAGCTCGCTGGAATGCTCGCGACAAAGCGCCCGACACCGATATTCCGTTGCGCTGTCAGGTCATCGCCGTCGGCAGCGGCAAGGGGGGCGTGGGGAAGAGTTCAGTCACGGTCAATCTCGCCACCGCGATTGCGGCCGCCGGCTACACGGTCGGCGTTCTCGATGCTGACATCTGGGGCTTCTCAGTGCCCCGCCTGTTGGGCATTTCTGAGCGAATGGAAGCTCGGCGGGTGGACGGCTTCGAGAAGCCGCGCATCATGCCGAACGTCCGCAACGTCGGCAAGGGCACGCTGAAGGTCGTCTCCACCGGTTTTCTCGTCGACGAATCCACTGCGCTCATGTGGCGCGGCCTCATGCTCACCAAAGCGGTCGAACAGTTCCTTGCCGACGTCGCGTGGGGCGATCTCGACTATCTCCTCATCGACATGCCTCCGGGCACCGGCGACGTTCAAATGGGATTGGCTCGGCTGTTGCCGCGCACCTCCATGGTGATCGTCACCACGCCTGCCCTAGCTGCCCAAAAGGTGGCCCAACGCGCAGCCGACATGGCTCGTCGCAGCTTCCTGCCGGTACTCGGCGTGGTGGAGAACATGAGTGCGTTCACCTGCGATCACGGTGAGACCTATGCACTCTTCGGCTCCGGCGGCGGTCAAGCCCTGGCCGACGACATCGGTGCTCCGTTGCTCGGTTCGATACCACTCGAGCCGGCCGTGGCCGCCGGCAACGACGCTGGTACACCAGTGGCTCTCGATGGCACCGGGGCTGCCGCCGACGCGTTCCGTGACATCGCCAGCCGCATCGTCTCCGACATCGCGCCGCCGAAGACCGCCGAAACGATCGACATGGCTGGCTGCTCGGCACGGATGCTCGAGGCAGTACAAGTCGCCGTCGGCGTGCGCCAGCAGTAGAGCTCGGCTAGCGGGGGTTGGAAATCACGAACTCGGGAATTGGTGTGTGCTCGTAGCCAGGTTGGTGGGGAAGGATCACGCCGACGAACTCTTCGTTCGGGCCGAGCACCAGCCGCGGTAGCAGTTGAGGTGGACGAGGCCGAGCCGCTGCGTCTGCCAACGCTTCGCCAGCAGAGGCGAACTTCGCGAGGCGCTGGATCGACGCCACGGTCGGCGGGAACATGTTCAACTCGCCGGCTGACCACATCTGTAGTGCTTCCTCGGGCCGCACCCACAAACTGGCGATCGTCTCGATGTCGTCATGCAAAGGGACCTGTGCTTCGGGCGCTTTGGCCATGAAGAAGCGGGTGTCGAACCTGCGGCCCTCGCCGACTGGGGTGACCCAGTGATCGACGAAGTGCATCCGGTCGGTGAGGAGTTGAAGCTGTTCGGTGCGGCACAGGTCGACGAGGGAGAGTTCGCCTGAGTGCACCGCGTGACGCGCTGCAGAGAATCGGGCGATCACGTCATCGGTGTCGAATCGCACCACGTCGACCCCGTCGATCGGTCGAGCGAGCAAGACCCCGGCCTCCTCGAAGCACTCACGGACAGCTGCAACCATCCACGCCAGACCTCCGCGCTCCACACCGAGCCGGAGGGAGACCGCAGCATCATCGGCGTCGTCGCAGACAGGTTCGAACGCTTCGCCGTGATCGGCATCGTCGACACGACCACCCGGAAACACGTACATCCCGCGCGCGAATGATGCCGACAACGTTCTCTGGAGCATGAACACTTCCAACCCCTGGTCACCGTCACGAAGCAACATCACGGTGGCGGCCGGCCGGACGGGAACCGACATGGCAACTATTCGTGCGGGTGGGGGTGCATCGGTCACGCCGACGACGGTACCTCACCCACCGCTGAGGCAGCTCGGTCAGAACAGTTCGTCGATTGCTCCGCGCAGGTCGTCGCCATCGAGTTCGCCGGTCTGACGCAGAATCCGGCCGTCAGCGTCGACGAACAGCGTGACGGGATAGGCGACCAACCCGATCACGTTCACGAACGATCGCTCAGGGTCGCGTAACCGGTCGTAGGTGACGCCGCGTTCGTCGGCGAAACGAGTCATGGCGTCGACGGTGTCGAACGGGTTCACGCCGACGATCTGCACCACATCGCCGAGTTCTTCGTGCACCGCCTGGAAGTAGGCGACCTCGCGTGCGCACGGTGCGCAATTGGAGAACCAGAAGTTGAGCACCAGCGGCTTGCCACGATAGTCCGAGAGCGAAACCGTGTTTCCCGCCGCATCTTCGAGCGGTACGTCGGGGAGCACCAGACCAGAGGTGTCGGGATTGACGTCGTCGAGAGGCTCTTCGTAGATGCCCGGCTCGTCGAGCTGGATCGTGCCGTCGAACGACTCGTCGTCGCTACCAGTGGCCCACGCCCCTATTGCGACGACGCCCAACGCGGCGATCGTCGCTGCCAGGCCGGCGGCGACGACGTGTCGAGTGGCAAAGCGTGACGCGGGCACCCCGTCAGGCTACGAAGCCCGGACGTGTTACCGGACTTCGTAGCCCAAGACGGTCAACCGCAGATGAGTTCGTCGTCGGTGACGAAGAGTCCATCGCCGACGATGCCGAACTCGTCGACGTACACCGCAGGTCTTGGAACCTTCGGTGGTCGGCCCCCGGGTCTCTTGTTGGCGACGATGCGGCCGCCAGAGAGGAGTTCGCCGCCCCACACGCCCCAAGGCTCTTCCCGACCGAGTGCATCGGTCAGGCACGATTCGGCCAGTGCGCAGCGGGCGCAGATGGCCTTGGCGCGTGCGATGTCGAGCACGTGGTCGGAGAAGAAGAGTGGCGTGAGGGTGCCGTTGCCGTCGGCGCAACGGGCGACCGCGACGGTGGAGACCGAATAGTCGTCGAGTGGGAGGAGTTGCAGAGTGGTCATGATGGAACTGCCTTTGTGTTGTGGGGTGATGTCTTTGGTGGCGGAAAAACGTAAAAGGCCGCCGGGTCGGAACCCGGCGGCCTCAGTGGGAGGTAGTTCGACGTGGGGTTACGTCGACCTCATCCTGAGGTGCCGGGCGGGGCGCTTGGTCGTGTTCGGGGTGCCGAAAGACCGGGTGTACGAGCCGTGGTTGGTTGCCGAGATCGGCATGCGGCATCGCCACGAACCAACTGATGCTCCACCGACCGCGACGAGGCGCGCGCCGACGGGCAGTTGGCCCATCTGTGGCGTGTGCGTCGAGATCATCATTGGTGGGGCCTTCCTGGTCGGCGTTCGGGTCGGGCGTACGCGAGAGTGCGCAACGGGCTCTAGAGAACCACGTCGAGCGCACCTCAGTCAAGGAGGTTTTGCGTGGCGCAGAGAATCAAGCGGTGGTCAGGCGACCATGTGCGGCGGCAGGGGCACCTCGTCTACGGCGAGTAGCGGGCGTGCATGTTTTGGTGGCCGCCCGCGGCCGCGCTTCACAGCGACGATCACACCGTCCACCATCAGCTGGCCACCCCACACGCCGTAGGGCTCCTCGCGGTCGAGTGCGCCCGCCAAACACGTCGGGGCAAGGCGACACTTTCCACAGATTGCCTTGGCGCGAGCAAGGTCGAAGTTGTCCTCTGAGAAGAACAGGTGCATGAGCGTGCCCGCTCCGTCGCTGCAGCGCGCAGCGGCGGTCGACAAGTCGGTGTGACCCGAGACTTCTGCCCGTACCTCGGGGAGGAACGTGAAGTACTTGGCGGTGTACGACTCGGTGTACGACTCGGTGTACAACTCGGTGTCGGTCGCGGACAGCGAACCTCCCGAATGATTGGTCTGATAATCAAGAAGCGTCATGATGCGGGGAACCTCCGGGCGTCGTGGGACAAACGAACGTGAACGCCACAGAGAGGCACGACACCCGCTGCAGATACATCGGCAGCAGAGTTTTCGTCCCGGTAGTCGCGCTCACGGAAGTCCAGAGACCTGCGCGCCGGAAATCTCGCAGTTATTCGAGTGGAGTTGCGACGTGCTACACGTCGATGAGGATCTTGCCGATGTTGGCGTTCGATTCCATCTCACGGTGCGCGCTCACGATGTCGTCGATCGCGTACCGGGAATGGATCACCGGACGCAACGCACCGGATTCGAACAACGGAATCACCTCTGCGATGAACCGTTGACTCAACGCAATCTTCTGTTCCAGCGGTCGCGCTCGCAACGTCGTGCCGATCCACGTGACCCGCTTGACGAGCAGGAGACCGACGGTGACCTGTGTGGCGGCTCCTCCCATGAGACCGACTTGCACGATGGTTCCTTGGGGTCGAACCGATGCCAGGTTCCGATCTACCTCGGCTCCCCCGATCACGTCGAGAACGACGTCGACCCCGCCCGGCACCTCGTCGCGCAGCTCCGTCGCCCAGTCGGCAGGCGACCGTTCCAGTACGAGGTCGGCTCCGAGCGCTCGACACGCTGCCATCTTGCCGGCCGAGCAGGTGACGGCGATGCGCGCCCCGATCGCCTTGGCGATCTGAATCGCCGCAGTACCGACACCAGACGCACCCGCATGCACCAGCGCCCACCGTCCGCTGGTGAGCCCGCCCTGAACGACCAAGGCATCCCACGCTGTGAGGAACACTTCCGGAAGCGCCGCGAGGTCGACATCCGCCACGCTGGTCGGCGCAGGAAGCACTTGTCGAGAATGGGTCACGACGTACTCCGCATAGCACGCGCCACTCTCTATGCCCATCACGCGGTCGCCAACGTTCCAGCCGATCACGCGTTCTCCTGTGGCCGCGACCACCCCGGCGAACTCCAGGCCGGGGATCTCGAACTCTCGCGCAACCGGGTCGCGGTAGCCGCCTTGCCGTTGCAGCACGTCGGCACGGTTCACGGCCGAGTGGCTGACCTTCACCAACAGCTCATCGGGCCCGGGGACGGGGTTGGGGACGTCGATGACTCGCATGACCTCGGGTGGGCCATATTCGGGAATGACTACTGCGCGCATCGGGCCAGTCTGGCCGACTCAGGGCTGAACGACGAGCGCCGCGACGCGAGCCAGTTGTTCAGCATCCGGCGTGGAGGCGAGCGTGTCGGTGCGAGGGACGAACTCGCCGCCGCTCCAGACCATCGCCATCACCTCGGCGAAATCTTCACTGGGTTGCAGCTGCCAGTCATCGAGACGTTGCCCAGTGGTTCCTCGAGTGCGCCACTCCGTTGCAGCCGGAATGCCGCGAATCGCAAGGTATGCAGCCCGATCCTCGTCGTCGAGCCATTCCGCATCCGCCACGTGTCCCATCTCGTGGACGATCGTGCGTACGAAGTCATCGACCGTGCGGTTCCGATTGCGATAGATCGTCACCACCCGGCGCTCGGCATCAGTGCTTCCGCCGG
>JBBREA010000076.1:0-15715 GCA_038203385.1 Acidimicrobiales bacterium
GTACCGGATTCCGTTGCAACCATCCCCACCGCACCGCCCTCGACATCGCCGACGAAAGCAACGTGAGCGCGGCGCGCACCGCGTGCACCGAGGCCCCCTCCGCCGACATCTGTGCGTAGGCCTGGTCGACGAGCGCCGTGGACACCGCCCACACCGGCCGCCCGAGGAACACCGCCGGCATGTACCCCATCGCCCATCGCATCCGCGCCACCGTCGTCGGCGCGTAGCCGTGAGCGGCGAGGTGCATGTCGAGGAGCTCGAGCACGGTCGACGACGATGTCGGCGTCGCACCCATCTCGGCGAGGAGTTCACCGCCGGCAATCTCGGCCTCGCGTCGCGTCGGCCGCACCGCCTGCCCACGTTTCCCGTCGACGCTCACCCGTACCCGCCAGGACCCCGACGGCAGTTTCGCTACATGCACGCCTCGCACCATACGACACCAAAAAACATTACGTGTCATGCGTGTCACGCCGACTGGGTCGTCTGACCACAAAACCCCTGGTCAGAGAGTGGAGCTAAAGGGAATCGAACCCTTGACCTCTTCCATGCCATGGAAGCGCTCTACCAACTGAGCTATAGCCCCAATGGGACATCGGAACGATACCGATGCCGGTGCTCCATTCACAACGGCGTGTCGGAGGCTTCCGGCTTCCATTCGAGCTTTGGCACGTCTTTGTACAGCCGCTCGATTTCGTAGAACTCGCGAGTCTCCGTTTGGAACACGTGCACGATCACGTCGCCATAGTCGATGAGCACCCACGACTGCTCGTTCGCACCCTCGACCCGAATCGGCGACTGTCCGGTCTCGATACGTGTCTCTTCTTCGATCGTTTCCACCAGCGCACGCACGAGCCGGCGGTTGGAGGCGCCCATCACGACGAAGTACTCCGCTACCCCGAGCACCTCCCCGACCCGGAACGCCACAATGTCGGAACCGTGATGGGCGTCAGCAACACGGGCTGTGGTGATCGCCAGCGACCGTGCAGCTTCATTCACCACATACTCCTCGGGCGGAGTTTCTGGCTCTGGCATGTCGGGATCATCGTCGGTGTAGGTCATTCGTCTTCCGGATCTGTGGTGTCGGTCGTGTCGGATTCGTCGTCCGGAACGGTGGTGGATTCTGTGGTTACAGCAAGCGGCGCTGCATCAGCTCGAATGGCATCGAGATCGAGTTCGTTCAGGAAGTCGCGACCGAGAATGATCTCGACGTCGACTCCGGTGATCTCGATCTCGCGAGCCCGAAGGTCAACGGGACCGAACATGTCGGTGTAGCCCTGCTCGATCGTCGGCATGACGTCACCTTCTGGCACGGCAACCTGCGTTCGTTCAGGGATCTGGGAGGGGTCGATCGTGGCCACCGAAATCAGATTGCCGCCAACGAACAACAGGCGACGGATTGCCTGAATGGTGGCGTCGGCGCCATTGATGCCGAGCGGCTCGAGGTCTTCTTCAGGAAAGCCCCACAACACGCGGAACCGCTCGCCCTCGCGTGGCGAACCAACTCGACCAGGGGCAACGGTGGCGAACACCAATGCGGCTTCACCTCGGCTGTGCAAGACAACCGAATCGATCGACGGCACGCCGAACGCCTGCCGCAGGTCTGCGCCGAGCTGTTCTTCGACGATGTCTTGGGAGTAGGGCTGGAATGCCAAGCTTCGAAAGTCCACCGGCCCGGCGAAGAGATGATCGAGGAACGTGTCGAGATCGCTGAACACCGGCAGCTCGTCATCTGATGCAACCGGCTCGGCCGAGCCGATGCCAGCGCCGACCCGTTGTGCCACAGCCGACCACACGGCGTTACGCGTCGAGTCGTAGTACCAGTCTTCGAGTTGTGTGCTCGATGCCGTCACCAGATCCGCTGCGTCCGCCGGGGCGAACCGGGCCGACCCGGCGTCCCATGTCTGCTCGGTGGTTTCGTCGAAGACGTCGACCGGCACTTCGATCGTGAGTTCACCAAGTGGGGCGATGAGCCCCGTGAATCGCTCGGCATCGACGATCTCCACGACGTCGTACGAGAGCGTCGTCAAGTTGCTCACGCCGGCAAGGAAAGCGTCGGGACCTTCGACCTCATAGGACGCCGCCAAAGGCCTGCGTTCGTCGGTGAGCCCCAGGTTGGTGTCGGCAGAGGCGGACACGGCCACGACCGAACCCCCGGTTCCGTCGGGCTCGATGACGGCGACCACCAATGACGTCAATCGGCCGGCGGCATTGGCCGTTCCGATCACGGCAGTCGGCGTATACGGAAACCGCTGGTTTGCCTGGACGAACGAATCGACCGTGACCCGTCTGCCGGCCGTGGATGTAGACAGGGTGCGCCAACCCGCAAACGCGAGTGCTCCGCTGCCAACTACTGCGATGACGGCGACCAGCAGAGCGATTCCAACGCTGCGCGAGCGACGCTGACGGATTGCGGTCACGCTCCACCAACCCCGTACAGACCGCGCTCGGCAACGACGCGCAGCACGTCTTCTGTCACCAGATAGTCGAGCGGGCGACCGTCAGCCCAGCGATCACGGAGATCGGTACTCGACACCTCGAGGCGCGGCACCTCGACCCGGATCCAGTCGATGGAGTCGTCGAGTTCCGTCGACTGCCCCGGGCGGTCGACCACCACGAGTCGTGCGTGGGCGATCACTTCGTCTGCTCGTGTCCACGAGTGGATGCCGGCCGCGGCATCGTCGCCGAGAATGACGAACCACTCGGCGTCGGGTTCTGCGGCGGCGAGGGTTGCCAATGTGTCAGCCGTGTACGACTCTCCGCCGGAGCGGATCTCTTGATCTCCCGCCACCAGTCGCGGCACATCGGCCACGGCGGCTTCCACCATGGCGAAGCGGTCGGCAGCGGGGGTGATTGCCCGTGCGCCAACCTTCTGCCAAGGCACGTTGTTCACCATGAGGATCACTCGATCGAGCTGCAACTCGTGGCCAACGTTGACCGCCGTGACGAGGTGCCCCACGTGGGGCGGGTCGAATGTGCCGCCGAACACACCGATTCGAGGGTGTGCGGTGAGACTTGGTGACACGACGCGGCAGCTTACGGCTTGGAGATTGCGAACACGACGCGCGCTGGGACTGCGCTTGACAGGTCTGGTACAGTGGCAAGCCGGTTACAGCATCGCTCGCGGTGCGGTATCGCAGAAGGCTCAGGCGGGAACAAAACAGACGCTATCAGGGTTCCAGCAACTAACGGCCAGCCGCGAAACATCGAGAAAAACCCCCAATCCAACACCCCCCGGAAACCACGTCTGTGTCGTTTGTCACAAAAAGGGCCGGGAATGATCACGACGAAGAACGGTTATAAGCATCACCATGAACGACTCCATCGGTCTGTACCTCAACGACATTGGCAAGGTGCCATTGCTCACCGCAGAAGACGAGCGCGAACTGTCGCGCATCATTGAACAAGGCCGAGAGGCCGCAGAACTCCTCGAGAACGGGAAGCGTAGCGCCGACCTCAAGGCTCAGGTGGCAGCCGCCGCCGAAGCGAAAGATCGCTTCATCCGTGCCAACCTGCGGTTGGTTGTTTCTATCGCTCGCCGCTACCCGCTCCCCCAAGGCATGGATCTGCTCGATCTCATCCAAGAGGGAAACCTCGGTCTTGAGCACGCCGTCGACAAGTTCGACTGGCGCCGTGGCTTCAAGTTCTCCACCTACGCCACATTCTGGATCCGTCAGGCCATCGGTCGAGCACTCGACCAGAAGGCAAGCCTGATTCGCATCCCCGGCGATCGTTCCGCCAGTCTCCGCGCCGCCTTGCGCCAAGCATCGGGCGACGGCGAGACGCTCGACACCACCAATGCCGAACTGCACCGCCTCACCACTCCGGTGAGCCTCGACAAGACAGTCGGCGACGACGGCGATGCCACCCTCGGCGATCTGATGGCGAATGGCGACGGCACGCCCGAAGAGCATGTGATGGCACTCGTCGAGGGCGACCTGCTCGACGAACTCCTCGGCACGCTCGACGCTCGTGCCCGATACGCAGTCGAGGCCCGCTTCGGTTTGCTCGATGGCGAGCGCAAGAGCTTCCGTGAAGTCGGAGAAAGCCTTGGCGTCACGGCCGAAGCTGCTCGTCGTCTGGTCAGCCGCGCCGTTGCTGGCCTCCGCGACGACGCCGAACGCATTTTGGCAGTCTGAGCTTCCCGCTGGCGGCGTTGCACTCGCCCGCTCGTTGGCGGAAGCCACTCGGGGCTCCTGCGCCTACCCAGCGAAAACCTCAGTCGCCAAAATCGATTGAGGTAGCGCCAACGTCGAACACGTAGAAACCCGGTTGGACAATCCAACCGGGTTTCGCATTTTTCGGGGCGGTAGGCTGGGTATCCATGGCTAAGGACTGGTCGCCCGACTCGTGGCGCGGGTTTCCCATCAAGCAGCAGCCGACATGGCCTGATGATGGCGAACTCGACCGAGCACTCAAGCAGATAGCGGCCTATCCCCCGCTGGTCTTTGCCGGAGAGGCTCGCTCGCTGCAAGCCGGGCTCGCCCAAGTCGCCGCCGGAAATGCGTTCTTGCTGCAGGCCGGCGACTGCGCCGAAAGCTTCGACGAGTTCTCCGCAAACAACATCCGTGAGAAACTTCGAGTGATCTTGCAGATGGCGATCGTGCTGACCTACTCGATGGGTGTGCCGGTCATGAAGGTCGGTCGTCTGGCCGGTCAGTTCGCCAAGCCCCGTTCATCTGACTTCGAAACCTACGGCGACCTCGAGTTGCCATCGTTCCGCGGACACATCGTCAACGCCGAAGCGCCCACCGAGGCCGCGCGTGTGCCGTCGCCTGATCGTTTGGTGCAGGCCTACCATCAATCAGCGGCCACGCTCAACCTGGTCCGCGCGTTCACGAAGGGCGGCTTCGCAGCGCTCGACCGAGTGCATGCATGGAACCAGGAGTTCGTTGCCTCCAGCCCAGCGGGCCAGCGCTACGACCAACTCGCCACCGAGATCGATCGGGCACTGCGGTTCATGCGTGCCACCGGAATGGACACCGAGACCAACGCCAACCTGCGCGAGGTCGACGTGTTCACCAGCCACGAAGCGCTCCTGCTCCCCTACGAAGAGGCTCTGACGCGTCGCGACTCCACCACCGGCAGTTGGTACGACTGCTCAGCCCACATGTTGTGGATCGGCGAGCGCACCCGCGATCTCGACGGCGCACACGTCGAGTTCCTTCGAGGCGTTGGCAATCCCATCGGCTGCAAGGTGGGTCCCTCGGTAACCGGCGAGGAAGCCATCAACATTTGCGAAGCCATCAATCCGGCCAGGCTTCCGGGGCGATTGACGCTGATCACCCGAATGGGCGCCGACAAGATCGAAGACGGCCTACGGCCGCTGTTGCGGGCTGTTCGAGATGCTGGCCAGCCTGTGGTCTGGGCGTGCGACCCTATGCATGGGAACACCTACACCAGCGCGTCGGGGCACAAGACACGCGACTTCGAGTCGATCGTCGCCGAGATCGAAGGGTTCGTCCGAGCTCACAAAGCTGAAGGCACATGGCCAGGCGGCATTCACGTGGAACTTACTGGTGACGACGTCACCGAGTGCGTCGGCGGTGCAGACGAGGTGAGTGACGCTGACCTCGACCACCGCTACGAGTCGGTTTGCGACCCGCGGCTCAACGGCCGCCAATCGCTCGAGTTGGCGTTCCGCACCGCTGAGTCCATCCGCAACGCCAACGTCTGACCGGATCGTGAGAGCGCTCGACCTGGTCAATACCTGGCCGGTCGAGCACGTCACCGCCGCGGTCGTTCGCGAAGACGTTGGCCGGACCTACACGATTGGCAATGTCGACCAACCGTATTCGCTCGCTTCGGTCACCAAGCCGCTGAGTGCCTGGGCGATCATGGTCGGAGTCGAAGAGGGAATCGTTGCGTTGGATGACCCCATCGATCGGCCAGACATCCCAGAGTCGGCGACGCTGCGTCACCTGCTGTCGCACGCCGCTGGGTTCGCCTTCACCGGCGACACACCGATCGCGGCGGTCGAGCGGCGCCGCATCTACTCCAACACCGGTATCGAACGTGCGGCAGATCTGCTGGCCACGGCTGCCGACATGCCGTTCGAGCGCTACTTGCACGAGGCAGTGCTCGCGCCGCTCGGCATGGACGACACCGAGTCCAGCGGGTCACCCGCCTACGGTGCCACGAGCACCGTGGGCGACATGGTGAAGTTCGTTCGTGAGTTGTTGTCGCCAACGCTGATTGCGCCACCGACCTACGCGCATGTGATCTCCACCCAGTACCCCCAGCTCGCGGGTATCGTTCCCGGGGTGGGAAGGTTTGATCCGTGCCCGTGGGGCCTGGGGGTCGAAATCCTCGGAGCCAAGCAGCCGCATTGGATGGGTCGCGTCAACTCCCCTAGCAGCTTCGGCCATTTCGGGGGTGCCGGCACGATGATGTGGGTCGACCCGTTGGCCAAGGTCGGCGTGGTTGCACTCACCGACCGCAGGTTCGACCTGTGGTCGCAAGACGCGCTGCGGCTCTGGCCAGAGTTCTCCGACGCCGTGCTCACCGAGGCAAGCCAACCGGTATGAGCTACCAAGCCGGCGATCGGGTGCGGTGGGTTTCCACCGGCGACGACGGCTTGCCGCTCGTGCGGTACGGATACATCGGCAGTACCGGCGCAGGCAACGGAAGAGTCGTGATGATGCTCGATGGTGAGCTCAAGGGCAATTTCTTGGTGCACATGGACGACATTGCTCTGGTGAGCATCACCAACATCGAGCTTCGGCTCACTGGCTGTGACCTGCTCGAGGATCCGGCGATGCGACAAGGTCTCGTCCATCTGTGGTCGGCGGAAGCCGATCAGGCGGGCCTCGACGTCGGCAGTGTGAGGTACGTGTCATCGGAGTCGTCAACGTTCGCCAGCGTGCCTCTCGGCGGCGCGGTGCCACTGGCAGAGGTCGACTCCGGCGGCCAGCAATATCTCTTGGCTGCGAGAGCCATCCACCCAGTAGACACGATCTCCGTAAGAGCCGGCCGCTTCTAACGACGAGTCAGTGTTCAAGCGTGCCGAGCCGGAGTCGCCCGGCAGACAATCTGTCGGAAGTCACCGAACCTGCGGTCTTGCTCTTCAAAAGAATTCTGAGTTGAGATCAGATTCGTTGCTGACAAGGCGCGACGAACCCGAGTCGCCTTTCGGCGACGAGCGGTGAGACGGAACGCAGTCAGCGGCGAATCTGGCTCAACTCAAGCCCTTCGGCGATGAGCGGTGGGAGGGAACGCAGCGAGGGCGCAAACCGGCTCAGCTGAGACGTTCGATGATCATGGCCATGCCTTGGCCACCGCCGACGCACATCGTCTCCAAGCCGTACTGCTTGTCGGCGACCTGCAGGCCATGGATGAGGGTGGTCATGATGCGAGCGCCCGTCATGCCGAAGGGGTGCCCGAGAGCAATGGACCCACCGTTGACGTTGAGCTTGTCCCAGCTGATGCCGAGGTGTTTGGCCGATGGGACGACCTGGGCGGCGAACGCCTCGTTGATTTCCACGAGGTCGATGTCGTCGATCGTCATACCGGCGCGCCCGAGCGCCTGACGTACGGCTTCGATGGGGCCGAGGCCCATGATCTCCGGGTTCAGGCCCGTCACTCCTGAGGCGACGATACGTGCGAGCGGGGTGAGGCCGAGTTCCTTGGCCTTGGTATCGCTCATCACCATCACCGCTGCTGCGCCGTCGTTGAGCGGGCACGAGTTGCCAGCGGTGACCGAACCGTCAGGGCGGAACACGGGCCTCAGCCCGGCAAGGCCCTCGACGGTGGTTCCGGCGCGCGGGCAGTCGTCGGCGGAGATCACGGTGCCGTCGGGAAGCGTGAGCGGGGTGATCTCGTCGGCCCAGAAACCGTTGTCGACGTTGGCCGTTGCTCGCTGCTGACTCAGCGCTGCGAACTCGTCCATCTCTTGACGGGTGACGCCTTCTTGCTGCACCACGTTCTCGGCAGTTTGACCCATCGCGATATAGATGTCGGGCAAGAGGTCTTCTGCAGGGGTCCACACCGGTGCGCCACCCTGCGAGCGCTCGACGGTGCGCGCACCGGACGTCTTGAAGATCGGGTTCGGAGCGGTGTCGGACGCACCGGTGCCATAGCGGCTCACGGCTTCGACGCCAGCGGAAATGAAACAGTCACCCTCACCGGCTTTGATGGCGTGGGCGGCCATCCGAATGGTCTGCAGCGAGGACGAGCAGTAGCGGTTGACGGTGACGCCCGGTACGTCTTCGAGTCCGGCCAGGACCGCAACCACTCGCCCGATGTTGAACCCGGCTTCGCCCGCTGGCTGGCCGACACCCATGATGAGGTCTTCCACGTCGGACGCCGACACCTGCGGCACCTTGGCCATCAGCGCCCGAACGATCTGGGCGGACATGTCGTCGGGTCGGAGATCGACGAGGGAACCCTTTGATGCGCGGCCAATCGGGCTGCGGGCGGTGGCAACGATTACTGCTTCGGTCATGCCGGCAGGATAGTTACCGCGCGGTAGATATTGAAAATGAACGGAGGACGCGAGATCCCCCAGAGCGACTCGTCAGCCTTCGACGCCGCATTCTGCGAAGGCGTCGACTTCTGCCTCGGCCTGCGCGGCGATGGCAGCGTCACCTCCCTCGGGCCCAGATGATGCAAGATCCTCGAGCGCTTCGACGTCGAGTTGCTCGACAACACATGCCGCCTGTTCTTCGGTGAGCCCGCTGTCGAGGTACTCCTGTCGCAGCGAAACCGATATGTCGATGCAATCGAAGAGCTGCCCGAGCATGCTGGTCTGCTCGTCTTCCGTGAATGCGTAGTCAGACATCTCGCCAATGTTGTCGGCGGTCATACCGAGCTCGGCGAGGCGGTCTTCGCCCATGGTGGAGATGATCCCGTTGGCCGCACACAACGCCTCGTCGGGGCTCTCGGTGAGTTGTTGTTCCATCAGCACCGCCGCGAACGCCTCGTTCAACGATTCGCCATCGTCCGCTCCACCGGAAGCGACAGTGGAAGCGCTCGCAGCATCGCTGGAGGCTGTCGCGGTGCTGGTAGGAGGTTCGTCGTCGCCACCGCATCCAGACAGCAGGAACGCTGTTGCAGCGAGGGCGATGGGCAGGGCGCGACGAAGTTTCACGAGTTGGGGGCTCCCTCCCGCATCAGCGGGTGTTGACGACGGTAAAGCGCTCGGCGAGCCTACCTTCGGGCAATCCCCCGACCCTGGCGTTGTTGGAGAACCAGCTGAACATCCGCTCCTTCATCGCCTCCGGATCGACGTGTTGACTCACGTGCGAGAGCAGGGCGGCCATCTTGCGGTCGATCTGATCGGTGATGTCGACGGTGTCAGTTGCCGGCTCGGCGTTGATGACCCACAGCTCGTCGACGGCCCACGGCTGGAAGCCCGCAGCAAGCAGGTCCTGGAATGCGAACGGGTTACGGCTATCGGGGTAGACGGCGGCAAACACACCCTGCCCGGTGGCCACATGGTCGGGGTGGCTGGCGTAGGCGCTGCCCAGGTTGATCTGGGTGTTATGGCTGATGACGACGGTTGGCCGAACCTGGCGAATCACCTGTGACAGCGCTCGCCGGAGGTCGAGGCTATATTCCACCGACCCGTCCATCATGCCGAGAAAAACGAGATCGGTCACACCCACATGCGTCGCCGCGACGGTTTGCTCGGCCCGGCGAATACGCGCCATTTCATCCCGGGCGACTGCGCGATCGTGTCCACCTGCCTGCCCATCGGTAACCAGGCAATACGTCACCGAGACCCCGGCGTCGGTGAGATTGGCAACCGTGCCGGCCGCGCCGAAGTCGACGTCATCGGGGTGAGCGGTGACGACGAGCGCACGCTCGATTTCGTGTGGTTCCAACATCGCCCACAGGGTAGGCCGAGGCGTAGGCGGAGATGTGGGCTGCTAGACACACGACATGGACGATCCGCTCGAACGACTTGCGTTGGAGCAGCGGTATCTCGGGTGGGCGCGCGCGCTGGCCACCACGGGCTGGCTCGTGCTGTTGGCCTACCTCGCGTTCCTCATCGGGTTGATCCGACGAGCGTCAGCCATCTCGTCATCGAGTTTCGAAGACGGCGTGTGGGGACAGCGGTTCGAAGTGGTGGCATTCGCTTCGCTGCCCCAGAACCTGGTTGTCTTGCTGCCCGCAGGAGCCGCAGCAGCCGGAGCGTCCGTGCTCGCCAGCGGACGCGCCGATCAGTCGTCGATGTGGATCACCCAGCTCGTTCGCACCGTGGCGGGCACGGCCTACGTGGTCGCCCTCCTGGGAATCTTGGGCGTCGTCGACGAGTTCTGGCAGACGCCCGATTCCATTGGCGGTACCGGCTCGATGTTGAACCGCATCGGTGGCCTCCTCATGGTTGCCGCGGTGATTCGGATCTGTCTCGAAGCCGAACGTGGCTCAGCCGCTCACACTCCGAGGTCACCCAAGTTGTAGTGCCTCCGGCACAACAACTCGTATCGCACCAGATCACCGAAGATCTTCTGGTCGCCACGGTTCGCCGTGTCGCCGACAACGACCGTCTCACCCTCGTACACGACGAAGTCGTTCACGACGCGAGCGTTATGGGTGGCACGTGCGCCACACCAGCACCGCGCTTCCACCTGGAGTGCCACTCGCTCGTCGGCGATCTCGAGCATTCGCTTCGTTCCCTCGAAGAGCTGACCACGGAAGTCGGTGATGAGGCCGAAGGCGTACACGTCGACCTCCATGTCGTCGACGATCGCAGAAAGTTGATCACATTGCTGCGCCGTGTAGAACTGGACCTCGTCGCACACCAAGTAGTGCAACGGCCAATGAGCCATCGCCAGCTGGTGGATGTCGAGATTCTCGTGTACTTGAATGGCTGGCGCGGCCACGCCCAAGCGGCTGGTGACCTGCATGCCTTCTCGGTCCAGCTTGGTGAGCAGCAAGCCGTAGAGCTCGCGCGACGAGAGGTTGTGATGAATCTGCAGCGCAAGGGTGCTTTTGCCCGAACCCATCGTGCCGAAACTGAACCGAAGCGTCGCCATGCCGCCCCGGACCCTAGCGCCCTGCTCCGCGCAGCAGAGATTGAACCGACTCGATCGAGTCGGCTTGTACTGCGGACTTGTCGGCCCGGTATCGGCGCACTCTGGCGAACCTGAGTGCGACGCCGCCGGGGTACCGGGAGGAGGCCTGCACCCCGTCGACCGCAACCTCCACCACCTGCACCGGTTGCACGTGTACCACGTGTTCGGCGCCGTCGACCTCGTCTACCAGCCGTAACGACTGAAACCGCTCGGTCTGCCACCGTAAGAGTTCGTCGGTGAGCCCTTTGAACGTCTTCCCGACCATGACGAATTCACCGTCGTGGCCACGGGCACCGAGGTGAAGGTTCGACAACCAGCCGCGGCGACGCCCATGGCCCCATTCCACGGCCAACACGACGAGGTCGAACGTGTACACCGGCTTCACTTTGCGCCACGCGCCGCCTCGGCGCCCGGCGTCGTAGAGCGCAGCGAGGTCTTTCACCATCACGCCCTCGTGCCCGGCAGCAAGCGCGGCGTCGAGGAACTGCTGGGCTTGCGCAACATCAGCGGTAGCGATGGCCGGCAGGCGACTCGATTCGGGAACCAACCGAGCGAGAATGTCGCGTCTCGTCGCTAGTGGCTCGTCGACCACCGATGAGTTCGCGTACAACACGTCGAAGAAGAACGCCTGCAACGACGACCCTCTCGACATGTCAGCCGCGGAACCGAAGTCACCCATCGTGTCTTGGAAGCGACGTGGACCTCCTTCGGCGTTGACCCCGAGCACTTCGCCGTCGAGCACCAAGTCGCCGCCCTCTAGCGCAGAGATCACATCGACCACACCGGGAAGTCGACTCGTGATGTCGTTGAGATTGCGGGTGAAAAGGCGAACTTCGCCACCGGTGCGGTGGGCCTGCACGCGCGCGCCGTCGAGTTTCCATTCCACAGATGCAACCGCCCCGCCAAAGGATTCAAGCGCCTCGTAGACGCTCGAAGCCGGCGACGCGAGCATTGGTTGCACCGGTGTCGACGGCCTCAACCGGATCGCCGAAAGCGCCGCCGCGCCCGACGAGAGCGCAACCTGCGCCGCCGATGGCAACGACCCCATGAACATCGCGGCCCGTTGCACCTCGCCGACCGACACGCTGGCCGCCACTGCCACTGCAGCGGCAACCACGCCGTCGAGCGCCCCTTGACGAAGCTCGCCACCGACGATCGACCGAATGAACTGCTGCTCGACCGCGGTCGCCTGCGAGAGTAGACCGCCCAACAACTGACGACGTCGAGCGACCGATCCAACCCCTTCCACCAGCGCCAACTCGCCGAGTATGCGGTCGACGTCGGAAACCGACAAGGTTGCATCGTTGGCGGGCGGGGACCGGACGTCGCTGAGCGTCGCCCAGCCGACGCCCAGCCGCGTGGTCAAGCTGGCTCCGGTGGCGAAGGCCACCGCCGCAGGAACTTCGGACGGTTCTGCGTGCCGCAACATCGCGGCGAGCAGGGCTACCTTCTCGGATCGCTTGGCGGTGCCCGCAACAGCCTGTGATGTTTCGGCGACCAGGTAGAACTGCATCGGGTGCGACATTACCTATGGGCTGTGACATGGACGTTTCCCGGATTCTCTGTCAGGTGAAAGTGCCCCCTGAGTCCTCGGCCGCTGCGAGACTCAGCAGCGATGGCATCTGATCCGACCGAGTGGCTCCGCTCGAACGGCGCGACCTCTCGAACCGATATCGGGGTAGCTATTGCTCCCGGAGTCGGCATCGGTCTCGCCACTTCACCCACCGACTGGAATGGCTACGCAGGAGACCCGACTGAACTCGTGCGTGAGATCGATCGCGAGTTGGCGCCTCGTTGGGTGTGGTGGGATCGCACCGCTGCGGATCTACTAGCTGCCGATGGCGTAGCGATCACCCGTTGTTGGGACATCCTCACCGTGCACCGGCTGCTCCATGGCGGGTGGCGCACCACGAGCGCACACGCCTGGGCATGGTTGCGCGACCTTCCCATCGCATCGATGCCGCAGATGGGCCAGTTGGATCTGCTGGGCGCACTAGCAGAGGGCAATGGTGATGAGGGTGATCCGAACGATCCAGTACGTCCCGACGGTTTCCTCCGGCCCGAGTGGGTGACGGGCGGATTCGCGCAGTCGACGCCGCGGCTGGGCCGGTGGGCAGCACTCGCACTGACGGCAGCTACATTCCAGCGAGAGCGACTCGCCGCACGGCCCGATCCCGTTCGAGCGCTGTCCACCGCGCACAGCGAATCAGCTGCCGAGTACCTGTGCGCAGAACTGGCAGCCCGCGGCCTGCCGATTCACACGGACACGCTGACGACCCTCATCACCGAGGCAGTCGGTCCGCGCCCCACGAGCCAAGCCGACGATGACCGCCTGCGTGCCGAGCGCGACCGGCTGGTGCTCGACCATGTGCCTGCCGGACCGCGGATCGACCTCCGGAACCCTGCAGACGTGAAGGCGATGCTGCGACGGTTCGAAATCGAGGTACCCAACACACGAGCGTCGCGCCTCGAAGAGCACCGAGACCGCCACCCCGTCGTTGGCGAACTCTTGCGCTGGCGCAAGGCCGAGAGGATTGCGACCACCTACGGCTACCGCTGGCTCGATGAACACGTCGCCCAGACCTCTCGTGGCGGGCGGTTGCTCGGAGAATGGTCGAGCTCCGACGGAGCGGCCGGTCGCATGACGGCATCAGCGGGTCTCCACAACCTCCCCGCCGAGTTGCGCTCGGCGGTCGCCGCCGAAACCGGCCACGCGTTTGTTCGCGCCGACCTCGGGCAGATCGAACCGCGGGTGCTTGCTGCGGTCTCTGCTGACCCTGCACTGATCGAAGCCACTCACGACGACGACCTCTATCAACCCATCGCCGAACGGTTGAAGGTGGAGCGTTCTGTTGCAAAGGTTGCGGTGCTCGGCGCCATGTACGGAGCCACCACCGGGGAATCAGCGCACGCGTTACGTCGTCTGGAGCAGACCTATCCGGTCGCCATGTCGTTCCTCGAGGCGGCGGCGGAACAGGGTCGACGCGGTGATGCAGTGATGACCGTTGGTGGTCGCGTCATCAAGATGTGGTCGGACGACCCGAACGGACAGCACTTCGACGCGGCTGGCGTGGGCGACATCGATCGAGCACGCCAGGTCGCTGCCGCCCGAGGCCGGTTCGCCCGCAATGCGGTCATCCAGGGCGCAGCCGCCGAGTTCTTCAAGGTGTGGGCCATCACGTTTCGTGCGCGCGCTCGATCCCTCGACGCCAGCATCGTGTTGTGCCTCCACGACGAACTGCTGATTCACGTGCCAGTCGGTAGCGCCGATGACTCGGCGCAGGTGCTGATCGAGGCACTCGCGGAGGCCGCCTACCGCTGGTCACCCTCGCGAGACGTACGCTTCACCGCCGACGTGAGCGTGATCGATCGCTGGTCCGACGCCAAGTAGAACGGTGAGAGGGAATTGCAATCGACGCGCTCCGACATTGCGAGCTCGCGCGTGGGTATGGTGAGAAGCAACACATATCAAGCTCGGCAACGACGCCGGGCGAGGGGGAACAGCTATGACCGACACGCTTGATCGGTCGGGAGCGGCCACGGCATCTGGGGATGACGCCGCATTTCTCGACCGGCTCGTGGTTCGTTTTGCCGGCGATTCTGGTGACGGGATGCAGCTCACCGGCGACCGGTTCACTTCGGTGAGTGCTTCATTCGGCAACGACCTGTCGACGATGCCCGACTATCCGGCCGAGATCCGCGCCCCGGCAGGCACGGTCAACGGCGTGTCGAGCTTCCAAGTGCACATCTCGGACCACGACATCACCACTCCGGGCGACGAGCCGAACGTACTCGTGGCAATGAACCCCGCGGCGCTCAAGGCCGATCTCCACCGGTTGGAGCTCGGCGGCACGTTGATCGTCAACGAGGACGCGTTCGACGAACGCAACATCGATAAGGCTGAGTACCACAGCAATCCGCTCGAGGACGACACCGTCTCGGGCTACCGGGTGCTCAAAGTACCCATGACCAGCCTCACCAAAGCTGCTTGCGAGCCCCTCGGCGTCAAGCCGCGCGACGCCGAACGTTCCAAGAACTTCTTCGCACTCGGTCTCGTGTCGTTCATGTACACCCGACCGCTTGAGCCCACCATCGAATGGATCGACGACAAGTTCGCCAAGAACGAGCTCGTGGCAGCTGCCAACAAGGCGGCGCTGCTGGCTGGTTTCCACTTCGGCGAAACGACCGAAGCGGTGGGTCACCGGTACGAGGTTCGCCCAGCCGTCCTCCCGGCTGGCGAGTACACGTCCATCACCGGCAACATGGCTCTCGCTTGGGGGCTGGTAGCAGCCGGTCAACTCGCCAAGCTGCCGCTGACGCTCGGTTCGTACCCCATCACGCCTGCCAGCGACATCTTGCACGAACTCAGCAAGCACAAGCATTTTGGCATCAGAACGGTGCAGGCCGAAGACGAGATCGCAGCAGTCGGCATGGCGCTGGGCGCAGCATTTGCGGGGCACCTCGGAGTCACCACCACGAGCGGCCCCGGGCTCGCGCTCAAGAGTGAGACCGTGTCGCTTGCCATCGCCATCGAGTTGCCGCTCATCATCGTTGACATCCAGCGCGGTGGGCCATCCACCGGCCTCCCGACCAAGACCGAGGCCGCCGATCTGAATCTCGCCATGTTCGGCAGGCACGGCGAGGCCCCCATCCCGGTGGTTGCCAGCTACTCCCCTGCCCAATGTTTCGACGCTGCCATC
>JBBREA010000077.1:0-15640 GCA_038203385.1 Acidimicrobiales bacterium
GATGATCTCGCCACCCACGAAACCGAACGACAACAACGGATCGATCTGCTCCGCCGTGGTCCACTCCACCATGGTGTCGCGACGAACAGCGAGCATGCCGAACCCCACGTAGAACAGGCCAGCGAACGCTCCGACCAGTAATGTCTGCACCATCTGAGACGCCGTGAGCAACAGCCCCACGTTCACCAGTTCCACTCGGCCCAGATGCGGATCGGAAGGAGCCCCCGGCCATGCCCCCGGTGGAGTGGAGGCGACGATCGGAGCGTCGGTGTTGCGTGCGATGTCCCATGCCTCGTCCCAACTCTCGAAACGGGCCAGCGCCGCCACTTCTCGTGGCACCCGCAAGGAAAGGAACAACATCGCCGCGAGCACCATGAACGCAACGCAGATCACGAAATAGAGCGGCTTGAAGTCGTAGGCCACCTGCCACATGTCCGCGTTGATGAAGATGAACGCGGTGATCAGCAACAACAGAGGAAGTCCGCGAGCGACCAACTGAACCACCGTGCGGAGTTGACGCACCGATTGCATGAGGCCGAACCGCATTGCTGGCAGCAGGCCATACGAGGTGACGAGGTACGAAACCGCCAGCACGAGCAGGTTGAAGAAAATTATGGCCACCGACTCGCGCCAGCCGTGGCTGTTCAACCACCACGGCATGAACGCAGGCACGAGCACGAACACCGCGAGTTCCGGAACGGAAATCGAGTTCGGCAGACGGAACGCTGGCCGGCGCCGGACGAGGTTCACCAGCACGAACGCGCCGATGATCACGCCCAGCCCACCCACGAACACACCAAACTGTTTCCAGCCGTCGTACCGATCACCGAACGTGGTGAACAATTCTACGAACATCACGAAGAGCAGGAACGGCCACGTGCGAGTCCAGATGTCTTCGCGTGCCGAATAGTGTGGCATGGCATGCGGCAGACCGCGATGTACGAACCAACGGTCGGCCGGTCCGTCGGCCGGTCCGTCTGCCGGTCCGTCTGGGAGTCCGTCGACTGCTCGACCGCCGGTGTTCATTGCCGGAAGTATCGCACCCGCTACTGCAGCGCGTCGGCGATCCGTTGGGCGGCAGCCTCGACTGCCGAACCCAATCGTTCTCCCGGTTTGCGGCTGAGCCGCTCTACCGGCCCCGACACGCTGACCGCAGCGATGATGGCGCCGTCGGCATCTCGCACCGCAGACGACACCGATGCGACCCCAGCTTCGCGCTCCTCGATGCTTTCCACCCAGCCCGTTGTCGTGTGCTCGTCACTGAGTACCCGCCCGGCCGATCCGCGATCGAGTGGGAACAACGCTCCCTCAGGAACGATCCATTGGAGGCCGTGGGGTGATTGCAACGACACCACGCAACGCCTCTGATCGCCGTCGACTACGAACAGTTGCACGCTTTCGCCCGTGTCGTCACGGAGCGCACGAAGCGCCGGCAGAGAGCGGGCGCCGAGCGGAAACCGCGAGGCAGCCACCCGGCCCAGAGCAGCGAGGTCGAGGCCGAGATCAAAGCGGCCGTCGGCGTCGCGGCGCAGCACGCCATGCACGACCAACGCTGCAGCGAGGCGATGTGCGGTCGCCCTCGGCAGGCCGGTTGCGGCTTGCAGCTCGTTGAGGGCCTTCGGACCTGTGGCGACGGACCGCACCACCATGACGCTCTTGTCGAGCACGCCAACTCCCGTTACGCTGTCCATACCGCAAGAACTGTATCTCAGAAAGTGGGATGGGAACAATGCCCCGAGCCGACCAGCAGACCAGCGTGCCGATGACGCTTCCAGAGAAGGTATGGCACCGCCATCTCGTGCATTCGATGCCCGGCGAGGCCGATTTGTTGTACATCGACCTGCACCTCATCCATGAGGTCACCAGTCCGCAGGCGTTCGACGGGCTGCGCCTCTCAGGCCGCAACGTTCGGCGCCCTGAACTCACGCTGGCGACCGAAGACCACAACGTGCCCACGGCCGATATCGACCAACCGATCGCCGACGAGACCTCCGCCAAGCAAGTGGACACTCTGCGCCGAAATGCTGCCGAGTTTGGCGTGACGAACTATCCCATGGGCCACGCTGACCAGGGGATCGTGCATGTCATCGCCCCGGAACAAGGCCGCACACTGCCAGGCATGACCGTGGTGTGCGGAGACAGCCACACAGCTACCCACGGTGCTTTCGGGGCCATCGCGTTCGGCATCGGCACGAGTGAGGTCGAGCACGTGCTCGCCACGCAAACGCTGCCGCAGAGTCGACCGAAGTGGATGTCGGTCACGGTCGCCGGTGCTGCACCGGCAGGTGTCACTGCCAAAGACATCGTGCTCGCCATCATCGGCGAGATCGGCACGAGCGGCGGAATCGGTTACGTCATCGAGTATCGAGGGCAGGCCATTCGAGACCTCTCCATGGAGGGCCGAATGACCGTTTGCAACATGTCGATCGAGGCGGGCGCACGGGCCGGGTTGATCGCCCCTGACGACACGACGTTCGCCTACCTCGAAGGCCGCGACGGAGCGCCCAAGGGAGAACTGTGGGACGCAGCCGTCGCCGACTGGCGCACACTCAACACCGACGAAGCCGCTGTCTGGGACAAAGAAGTGGTGATCGAGGCGTCCACGATTCGCCCCCAAGTCACGTGGGGAACCAACCCCGGGCAGGTGCATTCGATCGACGACGTCATTCCTTCGCCCGACGATTTCGCCGACCCGTCCACGCGCGAGAACGTCGGTCGGGCTCTGGAGTACATGGGCCTCACACCTGGTACACCCATGAGGTCGATCTCAGTCGACACGGTGTTCATCGGCTCGTGCACGAACAGCCGCATCGAAGACCTTCGTGCTGCCGCGGCGGTCATGGAAGGTCGCACCGTCACCGTGCCCCGCGTCATGGTCGTGCCCGGTTCACACCGGGTGAAGTTGCAGGCAGAGGCAGAGGGATTGCACGAGATCTTTCGCGCCGCCGGAGCCGATTGGCGCGAGCCCGGCTGTTCGATGTGCCTCGCCATGAACCCCGACAAGCTGGCGCAAGGCGAGCGTTCTGCCAGCACCAGCAACCGCAACTTCGAGGGACGTCAAGGGCGCGGCGGGCGCACCCACCTCGTCTCCCCCGCCGTCGCAGCGGCAACCGCTGTACAAGGGACGTTCGCCACCCCTGATGATCTGCCAGCGCTCGCCGCACTAACGCAACGAGGAGTCTCGTCATGAAGGCCGTCACCGTCATCTCCGGGACCGGAGTACCGCTCAAGCGCAGCGATGTCGACACCGACCAGATCATTCCCGCCGAATGGTTGAAACAGGTAGAGCGCACCGGCTTCGAGAAGGGCCTCTTCGCCACCTGGCGCGACGACCGCGACTTCGTGCTCAACCAAGAGCAATATCAGGGTGCCTCGGTGCTGGTGGCCGGCCCCGCGTTCGGCGTCGGCTCCAGCCGCGAGCATGCGGTCTGGGCCATACAGCAAGGTGGATTCGATGCAGTGATCGCACCGAGTTTCTCCGACATCTTCCGAAACAACTGCACCAAGAACGGTCTCGTGCCAGTCGTGCTGCCAGAGTCCACGGTGGAACAGATCTGGGCGGCGATCGAATCCGACCCGCAGACCGACATCACTGTCGACGTCGAGCGACTGGTTGTCGAGGTACCGGCGGCAGGGATCGTTGCCTCGTTCCCGATGGACGCGCCGACACAGCATCGATTCCTGAACGGCCTCGACGACATCGGCCTCACCTTGGCCCACGCCGGAGACATCGACACTTTCGAGGCAACTCGCCCGAGCTGGCTGCCCTAACGGCGGCAAGCTGTTCGGGCGCGGCGCTACACCGGATCTGGTTCGATGGCGCCGATGATGTCGGCACCGGTGACGATGTCAGCACCGAACAGTGACAGGTCGCGCAAGTTCGAGTTGTTCGAGAACACTTCGATGGGCTTCTCGATCGGCAGGCGCAGGCGGCGCTGCAAGATGCGCATCTGCGTGTGCTGGTTGTATTCCACGAATGTGATGGCCCAACCGTCGCGTCCGGCCCGAGCGGTGCGACCCGAGCGGTGCAGGTAGTCCTTCTGGTCGCCCGCTGGGTCGTAGTGGATGACCGCGCCGATGTCGTCGATGTCGATGCCGCGCGCTGCGACGTCGGTTGCCACGAGCACCGCCAGTTTGCCTTCAGCGAATTGCTGCAGGGCCCGCTCACGTGACTTCTGTGGCAGATCACCGTGAATGGCGGCGACGTTCACACCGAGTTCGCCGAGGTTGTTCGCCACCCGATCACACAGACGCTTCGTCTGACAGAACACGAGCATCTTCGGAATGCCCTGACCGATCGCGCCGATGACCTTGTCTTTGTCCATGTGGTGCACTGCGAGGAACAGATGGTGCATGCTGCCCACCGTGTCGGTGGCCTGATCGATGGCGATCTCGATGGGGTCGGTGAGGTAGTGACGGATGAGGTGACCCACGTCGCCGTCGAGCGTGGCCGAGAACAACATCGTCTGCTTGCGCCCGGTGCAGTGACGCAGAATCCATTCGACCTGGGGTGTGAAGCCGTCGTCGGCCATGCGATCTGCTTCGTCGAGGCACATGATCTGCACGTCGCTGAGCACCACTTCGTCAGACTTTATGAGATCGATGAGCCGTAGTGGCGTGGCGACCACCAACTCGACGCCGCGCTCGAGCAGTGTGATCTGATCGTGCCGGCTGGCTCCTCCGTACACGGCGGCAACGCGCATCTTGGCCTGTGCGGCGATGGGCTCGAGCACCTCGGCAACCTGCACGGCGAGTTCGCGCGTTGGCACGAGTACCAGGCCGAGCGGTCGACGCGGCTGCGCCTTGTCGGTGATGCGGGCCAACATGGGGACGCCGAATGCAAGCGTCTTGCCCGATCCAGTCTTGGCTCGACCACACACGTCACGGCCTTGCATGGCAATGGGAATCGCTTCGAGCTGAATTGCGAACGGCTGCGCAAACCCACAGGCGGCGAGCCCCTCGTCGATGCGTGGCGGCACCCCCAGTGCGGCGAAGCCAGTGGGTGCCTCGACCGCCGGCAGCGCATTGATGGAGGTGAGGTTTCCCGACCGTTGTGGGCCGTCGTCGTCGCGGGGCCCCCGATGGTTCGATGAGTTGTTCGATGTATCGCCCGGGGAGCTGCGACGACGGTCGCGACCACCACGAGCGCTGCCGCGGCCCGATGGCCGTGCGTTTGCGTCATTCATGATGCACGCAGGGTATCTGTCGGTTGACCGACCGAGCGCCATCAGCGTCTCGTCCACACGAGTGCACCCTTTTCGGTTGGCGACACGGGCTAGACCGTTTATAGTGTGATCCATGACGACGTGCGGGCTCCTCCTTCTTCGGTAGGGCGACGCTCACATATCGCGTTCGCCCGCCCCCAGCCTCCGAGGCCTGGGGGCTTCTTCATTTTTCAGGCCATTCGCTTCATCGCTCGCCCCTTGACCCAAGAACTTCACACGGAGAACCAAACATGCCACCCGCCAATGTGATCACCAAGCAGATGCCCTTCCAGAAATATCAGGCGTACGTGCCCATCGTTCTTCGGGATCGCACCTGGCCGAACGTCACCATCGCGAAAGCGCCACTGTGGTGTTCGGTCGACCTTCGCGACGGGAATCAAGCGCTGATCGACCCGATGGACCCGGCCCGCAAGCTGAAGATGTTCACCGAGCTGGTGGCCATGGGTTTCAAAGAGATCGAGGTCGGCTTCCCGGCGGCGAGTCAGCCAGACTTCGACTTCGTGCGTTTGCTGATCGATGAGGATCTGATCCCTGACGATGTGCACATTCAGGTTTTGGTGCAATGCCGCCAGGAACTGCTGGAACGCACCTACGAATGCATCGCCGGGGCCCCTCGTGCGATCGTCCATTTCTACAATTCCACCAACCCGTTGCAGCGTGATGTGGTGTTCGGCCTCGACAAAGAGGGCATCAAGTCCATCGCGGTGAACGGAGCGAAGATCTGCCGCAAGCTGGAGGAGACCATTCCCGGGACGGCGGTCCGCTACGAGTACTCCCCGGAGAGCTTCACCCTGACAGAACCCGAGTATGCAATCGAGGTGTGTGAAGCGGTGATGGATGTGATCGAGCCGACGCCGAAACGGCCGATCATCTTGAATCTCCCCGCCACCGTCGAGTGCTACTCCCCCAACGTGTACGGCGATGTCATCGAGTGGTTCTGTCGCACCATCAAGCAACGTTCGTCAGTGGTGGTGAGCCTGCACCCGCACAACGACCGCGGTTGTGCGGTGGCAGCGGCCGAGTTCGGCGTGATGGCCGGCGCTGACCGGGTCGAGGGGACATTGTTCGGCAATGGAGAACGCACCGGCAACGTCGACGTCGTCAACCTGGCGATGAACCTGTTCTCGAACGGCGTCGACCCGGAACTCGACATTTCCGACATCGACAAGCTGCGTCGCACGGCGGAGTACTGCAACCGGCTACCCGTTCCCGAGCGACTGCCCTACGTAGGCGATCTGGTCTACACCGCATTCTCGGGCAGCCACCAAGACGCCATCAAGAAGGGCTTCGACGCGCTGCCAGCCGATTACGAGCAGTGGGGCGTTCCGTATCTGCCGATCGACCCGCACCACGTGGGCCGCAGTTACGAAGCCGTGATCCGCGTCAACTCACAGTCGGGCAAGGGCGGCGTGGCCTACGTCATGAAGGAAGAGCACGGCTTTGATCTACCGCGTCGGCTGCAGATCGAATTCTCGAAGGCGATCCAACACGTCACCGAAGACTCCGGCACCGAGATCACCCCCGGCGTGATGTGGGACACGTTCGTGGAGGAGTACCTGCCGCAGACACCGCGTTTCAGTCTGCGCACTCACGAGCTCCATACGAAGCAGACGCGGACCAAGATCACCGCTCAGGTCGATGTGGACGGAGCGCCGATCACACTCGTCGGCGAGGGCGACGGACCCGTCGAGGCTTTCGTGGCGGCCATCGTGTCTCACTTCGGCGCAGACTTCGATGTGGTCGACTACACCGAGCACGCGATCGGTCGCGGCTCGAATGCTGAAGCTGTCGCCTACGTGGAAACCATTGCCAACGACGACGGGGTGAAGTGGGGCATCGGCAAAGATCCGAATATCACCACTGCTTCTCTCCGTGCGGTGCTGGCAGCTTTCGAACGCCAACAATAGAGAAGCGTTCAGCGGTCGAGCGAGTGACGATGGCGCTGTTCAGCCGACGAAGTTGCCAGAACCGTCGAGGGTGATCGATTTGCCGTCGAGCCCGAGCCTACGAGGCCCACCCGCGCCAGCAGAGTTGGTGCTGCTGCGTCGGCCGCTGCTGCGCGCCCTGCAGCAAGCATCAGCTCGATCGGACCCAACGCCTCTTGCGCGGCATGCTCAGCCGGCCGCTGTACCAGCTGGGCCACGCCCACGATGGCGACAACTCGGTGACGCATCATTGACCTCCTGGCATGTTTCCGACGATCCGGCTCGAGTCGTCGATCAATACGCCGACCTCGAACCGGGATACGTTGGATCCAACCCCCCATAGTCGGCCAACCACAGGAGGCCACGTGAACACCCAAGACATGCATCTCGCGAGATCCACAACCAAGGAGCAGGCGGTTTCCGGGCCCGCCGGAGCAGCCCCACCGCGACCCGCCCGGTCGATCCGTCGAACGAGCAGCATCGACATGCAGTTTCCCGGAGACTGGTCCGACGGATTGATCCTCTACGGCAACGCCCGAGATGCCGTTACCGTCGACGCCGACCTGCCGCCATTCGTGGTCACCACTGCGTCCACCGAGGTCACCGTGGGGGCCGATCGCACCATCACTTCCATCGCCGTTTCACCCGAACGTCTCACGATCGGCGACCTCGTCGGCTCTCGCGGTGGCGGTCATCTCAGGGCAGCAGTCGACAGTGTGTTGCCGGGTGAACGCGAATCCGGCTCGCCGCTCTACCTGCTCCTCGACGACATCTCAGGCACCAGCCTGATTGCTGGTTGGTCGATGATGCGCACGCTCGGAGCCCCAACGACGATCATCGATACGCCGCACCGCCCACCGGAAGGCGTGTGCATCGGGTTTGCACCAGGTTCCGGCGCTCTCGAACCGAGAGCGACCGGAGTAGCCGCGCCCACGGCAAAACGGGTGGAATCTCTCGTCAATGCGGACGACGCGTTCGGCTGGCACGAGTTCAAGGCCCCTGCCGGAACGGCATCGATGCGACGGTCCCGCCGGATTGACGTGTGGCACGAATCACGACCCGAGGGCAACGTGATCGTGGTTGATTCGTCGTTTCAAGACAGCGCTCACGACGACGACGGCGGACGTACGGCACTTCATGAGTACCTCCTCCGAGCGACTGCTGACTCGACGACGTTCGAACTGCTCTCAGTGGAACCTGACCCGCGGATCTTGCCATTCATGGAGTGTCCGTCGGCCGTGAACAACGCACGCGAGCTCGTTGGCACTCCAATTCATGAGCTGCGCTCTGCCGTGTTGGAACACCTCGCGAAGACCAAAGGATGCACGCATCTCAACGACGCGCTACGAGCGCTCGCCGAGGTGCCCAAATTGGTCTCAGAACTCGACGCTGTGCTCAGCTCCTGAGCCGACACCGGCCCGTTGCTTCCGCTACGGGCCGATAGGGCGGCTTCCTCGGTGATCAACGGGTTGCTCATCGAGCAAGTTCAGTACGACACCAGGTCCGGCGTCAACTCGCTGATGGACCGACGGCCGCACAGCGCCATCGTTCGCTGCATGCCAGACACCAGGTGATCGAGCACCCACTCCACACCGCGTTCCCCGCCGGCGCCGAGGCCATAAAGATATGGCCTGCCAACCATCACTGCGTCGGCACCGAGCGCCATTGCCTTGACCACGTCGCTCCCGCGCCGAACGCCGCCATCGACGATGACCGCTGTTTGGGTGTGACCAATGGCGTCGACGACACTGTTGAGCATCTCCACCGGCGCCAGGGTGCCGTCGATCTGACGGCCGCCATGGTTCGACAATGCCACCGCGTCCACGCCCATGTCGGCGGCACGGCACGCGTCGTCGACACGCTGAATTCCCTTGAGCACCACCTTGAGGTCGGACGCTGCGCGAATCCACTCGAGGCTTTCCCAGGACAGCGCCTGATCGAACTGGGCGTTGACATAGTCGCTCAACGAAACCGCCGTGGTTCCGTCGATTCCGGTCATGCCTGCAACATTGGCGAACGTGATCGGTTCGTTGCGCAGCAGATCGAGCGACCAGCGCGGGTGGAGTGCTCCGTCGATGAACGTACCTGGGCCGATCTTCGGAGGAAGGGTGAACCCGCGGCGAACGTCTCGTTCTCGCCGTCCGAGCACAGCGGTGTCGACCGTCACGATGATTGCTTCGTACCCGGCAGCGGCCGCCCGCGTGATCATCTCCGTGACGAGACCGCGATCTTTCCACACGTACACCTGAAACCACAGCGGTGCCGACGCCACTGCGGCGAGCTCTTCGATGCCGCGAGTGCCCAGCGTGGACAGCCCGTACGGCATGCCGTACTTCGCTGCAGCCCTGGCCACCGCCAGTTCGCCCTGTGGATGGGCGATCCGGGTGAACCCTGTGGGCGCCAACAAGATCGGTGTTTGTCGTTGCACGCCGAACAGGTCCGTTGTCGTGTCCACCTCGCGCACGTCGCACAGCACGTTGGGATGCAACACCATCTTCTCGAATGCCGCCGAGTTGCGATCGAGGGAGATCTCGCCTTCGGCGCCACCGTCGATGTAGTCGAACACTCCTCCCGGCAGGTTGCCTTTGGCAATCTTGCGTACATCGCTCACATTGCCGCACTTGGCCAACTGGCGCTCGACGCGATTCCACTCGATGGGCTTCAGTTGAACGACAGAGCGGAGTGACTCGAGCATGGTTCTTCCTGTTTCGGCGACGATGGACGTCATGGTACGCGAGCGAAGACACGCGTCTGTTGCCGGCGTGGGAGGATGATCGTCGATGAGCGAAGACGGCGCCACACCACCTACCACCGGCCCATCTGGCGACGATACGGCGGCGCACAGCGCATCCGCCCACAACACGTTTGCCCACGACACCTCGGCATGGGCGCCGCTGAGAAACAGGGTGTTCTTCGCTCTGTTCATCGGGCAGCTCGCCTCGAACCTCGGCTCGATGATGCAGTCGGTCGGCGCCGCCTGGCTACTCGGCGACCTGGGCGCATCGTCAGCGATCGTCGCCATGGTCCAGACCGCGACCTTCCTGCCCGTGTTCCTCGTCGGCATTCCCGCAGGAGCGCTGGCTGACCTGTTCGATCGGCGCAAGCTCCTCGTCCTCACTCAGGCATTCATGATGGTGACCGCGTTCGCTATGGCGTTGCTGACGTTCCTCGACGCCATCAATCCCGCTGGCGTACTGGGACTCACAGCAGCCCTCGGCGTCGGCACAGCGCTGATGGCACCGGCCTGGATGGCGATCCAACCGGATCTGGTCGGCAAAGAACAGTTCGGTCAGGCCGTTGCGCTCAGCTCGATGACGTTCAACGTGGGCCGTGCGATCGGCCCGGCCATCGGCGGGCTGATCATTGCAGCGTCGGGACCTGAGTGGGTGTTCGGCATCAACGCCGTCTCGTTCGTCGGAACACTGATGGTGCTGATCGCGTGGCACCCAGCGAAGGTCGAGAGCATTCCCACGCCGGTGGAGACGTTCACCGGTGCCGCAGTGGCGGGCCTGCGGTACGGGGTGAACTCCGCCTTGGTGAGAACCGTGCTGGTGCGTGTGTTCCTGCTGATGCTGCCCGGTGCAGCGATCAACGCGCTGCTCCCCGTCGTCGTACGCGGACCTCTGCACTGGACCTCCGCCGGGTACGGCATCTTGCTCGGCTGTTTCGGCGTTGGTGCGACGATCTCGGCGGCCCTGCGGCCACAAATCGTCAGGGTGCTGAACCCGGATTCGCTCATGGCCGTGTCGTGCGTGGCTTTGGGCGCCAACTTGCTCGTGCAAGGTTTCGTCGCAAACCGGCTCGCCGTGGGAGTGGCGCTCTTCTTCGGTGGCTTCATGTGGAGCCTCGCCACCACGGCAACCACCGTCGCCGCACAAGCGGCGATGCCCGACTGGGTGCGGGCGCGCGGCATGGCGTTGTACGCGCTCGTGCTGACCGGCAGCATCGCCATCGGCGCTGCTACAGCGGGCCTCATCGCGAACGGCAGCCTGAAGCTGGCGCACCTCATCCCAGCGATCATGTTTGCCATCAGCCCGCTCGCGGCGCTCAAGTGGCCGCTGACTTGGCCGCAGACCTTCGACCTCACACCGATAGCAGGCGACACGCCGGTGGTGGCTCTTGAGCCGCGTCCCGACGATGGACCCGTGCTGGTGACCGTCGCCTACCGGGTGACGCCAGATCGGCTGGACGAGTTCGGCGGAATCATGAAGTACATCCGACCGCACCGGCGTCGCACCGGTGCATTTCGTTGGGGGTTGTATCGCGATCTGGACGATCCCGATCGATTCCTGGAGACGTTCGTCGTGTCGTCCTGGGCTGAGCACGTGCGTCAGCACCACCGACGCACTGCGACGTCGGATACGCAACTGCGACGACTCCGGCCGTTCATGGACCCAGATGGTGTAGCCGTCACCCACTACATCTCAGCGTCGAGTCCCGGCGGTATGGACCGGCCCGTGCTCGAAAATGGTCGTATGACACTGCCCGAGTTCGAGCCCGACCCCAAACCGAGCTCACGCCGCCGGCGACTGCGAAGCTCGGACTAGACGGATCGGCGAGTCGGTTCAGCCCGGATCCAATCGACCACGACCGGTGAACTAGTCACCGAAGCTGATGCCGAGGTCTTTGGCTGACAGCACGGTGTCAGACAGAGGGCTGACCACCTTCATGTTGGCGACCGCCTCGTGGATTGGTACGTAATCGACCAATGGCGGATTGAGTGCAACCATGATGCCGTCTTCGCCTTCCTCGATTGCTCGAATCGCGGCACCGCCGAAGCGCGTACCCAGCAGCCGGTCGGCCGCCGTGGGCGAGCCGCCGCGCAACAGATGACCCAACACGACGCTGCGCGTCTCTTTGCCGGTGAGCACCCCCAGTTCAGCGGCAACACGCTCACCGACGCCGCCCAGTCGCTCGGCTTGCCCGATCTGTTGGCCGAGCACAGAGACACCGCCGCCGACCGGAATGGCGCCTTCGGCGACGACAACAATCGCGAAGTTGGCACCGCGTGCGGTGCGGTGTTCAATCATCGTCGCGACGTTCGCAAGGTCATAAGGAATCTCTGGTATGAGGATCGCGTGTGCAGCCGCAGCCACCCCCGCGTGCAGCGCAATCCACCCGGCGTAGCGGCCCATCACTTCGACCACCATCACACGATTGTGAGACGTGGCCGTAGAGAACACGCGATCGATACATGTCGTCGCGAACTCGACGGCAGTGTTGAACCCGAAGGTGGCACTCGTTCGATCCAGGTCGTTGTCGATCGTCTTGGGAACGCCGATAACTCGCAGGCCAGCTTCGCTCAGACGAGCTGCGATTCGCAGCGAACCGTCGCCGCCGATGGTCACCAACGCCTCGATGCCAGCATCGTGGAACATGCCCACCAGCTCATGGGTCCGGTCGACGTGGATCCAACTTCCGTCTGGCTGCTGCACGGGGTACTCGCACGGGTTGCCGATGTTCGTGCTTCCCAGAATGGTGCCGCCGAGGTGGCCGATGCCGCGCACGTCGTCGCGCGTCATCAACCGTGTGCCGGAGCCGTCGGGGTAGCGGTCGGGCATCATCAACCCAGTGAATGCGTCACGGATGCCGACGACTTCCCACCCACGCCGCAGCGCTGACAGCGTGGCGGCCCGAATGACGGCGTTCAACCCAGGGGCATCGCCCCCACCAGTACTGATGGCGATACGCATGGCTCGGACTGTAGCCGTCGTGACGAGTCGGCGAGTCCCGGCTCAATCGCTCTTCCACTCACTGACCGAATCAGCAGGCGATGATGCCGCGATCGCGGAGCGTGACCACGATCTTCTCGGCCGCGAGTTCAGCGGTGAGCTCGCGCGTATCCACTCGGATCTCTGGGTCGATCGGCGGCTCGTAAGGCGAGTCGATGCCCGTGAAGTTGGTCAGCTCACCGCGGCGGGCCTTGGCGTAGAGGCCTTTCGGGTCACGACGCTCGGCGTCCTCCAACGGTGTGTCGATGTGCACTTCGATGAACTCGCCGTCATCGAGCAACTCTCGTGCGAGCTGTCGTTCGGCACGAAACGGCGATATGAACGACACCAACACCACGAGCCCCGCATCGACCATGAGTGCGGATACTTCGGCGATGCGACGAATGTTCTCCACGCGATCGGCGTCGGTGAAGCCCAGGTCTCGGTTCAGCCCGTGGCGAATATTGTCACCATCGAGCAGATATGTGCGCGCTCCGAGCGCATGCAGTTTCGCTTCCACAATGTTTGCAATGGTCGATTTTCCGGCACCCGACAGACCGGTCAGCCAGATCACCACCGGACGATGGTTGCTCGCTGCCGACCTCGTTGCCTTGTTCACTTGCACGTCTTGCCAGTGAATGTTGTGAGCGCGCCGCAACGCGAAGTGCAACAACCCGGCGCCGACGGTGTTGTTGGTGAGCTTGTCGATGACGACGAAGCCGCCGGTATCGCGGTTGTCGTGGTAGGCATCGAACGGGACGGGGCGATCGAGGCTGATGTTGCAGACGCCGATTTCGTTCAGTTCCAGTGTCGTTGCTGCCCGATGATCGAGCGTATTGACGTCAACCCGATACTTCGGTTGGGCAATGGAGGCGCCCACCGTTCGGGCGCCGATCTTGATGAGGTACGGGCGGCCTGGCAACATGGCGTCTTCGTGCATCCACACGATGTGCGCTTCGAACTGATCGGCCACTTCTGCAGGGTCTTTCGCGCCGCAGATCACGTCACCAGCGCTTGCGTCTATTTCGTCGGTGAGCGTGATCGTGACCGACTGACCGGCGATCGCTTCGTCGAGGTCGCCATCCATCGTGACAATCCGGGCGACCGTGCTCGTGGTGTTGGCCGGGAGGACACGGATGGCGTCACCCGGCCTGATGGTTCCCCCCACGATGCGACCGGCAAAGCCACGGAAGTCGAGATTGGGACGGTTGACCCACTGCACGGGCATGCGAAACGGCCCGTCGGCCACCTCGTCGTCGACCGGCACGGACTCGAGAAACCCGAGCAACGTGGGACCGTGGTACCACGCGGTGTGTTCGCTGTGCTCGATCATGTTGTCGCCGCGAAGCGCAGACAATGGGATGAAGGTGACGTCACCGAGACCGACCTTCTCAGCAAACGCGGTGTACTCCGAGGCAATGTCGTCGAATACCTCTTCGGAGTAGTCGACGAGATCCATCTTGTTGATCGCCACCACGACACGCTTGATGCCGAGCAACGACACCAGGTAGCTGTGGCGACGTGTCTGGGTGAGCATGCCCTTGCGAGCATCAACCAGAATCACCGCCACATCGGCGGTGGAAGCACCGGTGACCATGTTGCGCGTGTATTGCTCGTGACCGGGGGTGTCGGCCACGATGAACTTTCGGTGCTCGGTCGAGAAGAACCGGTATGCAACATCGATCGTGATGCCCTGCTCGCGCTCGGCCGACAAGCCGTCGAGCAACAGCGCGAAGTCGAGATCACCACCTTGAGTACCGACCCTGGCCGAGTCGGCTTCGAGCGCGGCCAGGTGATCTTCGAACACGAGGTGTGTCTCGTACAACAAGCGCCCGATGAGGGTGCTCTTGCCGTCATCGACACTGCCGCAGGTGATGAAACGAAGCAGGCTCTTGTACTGATGCGACGTGAGGTACTCGTCGATGTTCTCTGCGATGAGGTCGGACGAATGAGCCATCAGAAGTACCCATCCTGCTTCTTCTTCTCCATCGACGCGGCTCCGTCGAAGTCGATGATGCGGCCCTGCCGCTCCGACGTGGTTGCCAGCAACATCTCCTGGATGATGTCGGTGAGCGTGACTGCGTCGCTCTCGATTGCTCCGCTCAGCGGATAGCAACCGAGTGTGCGGAAGCGCACCGACTTGTTGTCTGGCACCTCGCCCTCCCGCAGCGGCATGCGATCGTCGTCCACCATGATGAGCACGCCGTCGCGATCGACTACTGGCCTCGGCGCCGAGTAGTACAACGGAACGATGGGGATGCCCTCGAGGTGGACGTATTGCCACACGTCGAGTTCGGTCCAGTTAGAGATCGGGAAGACTCGCAGTGTCTCACCATTGCTCCGCCGGGCGTTGTAGATCTGCCACAGCTCCGGACGCTGGCGCTTCGGGTCCCATTGATGCAGAGCGGTCCGCACCGAAAAAATTCGCTCTTTGGCACGCGACTTCTCTTCGTCCCGACGAGCGCCACCGAAGCACAGGTCGAACTTGTTGTGGTCGATGACCTGCTTGAGACCTTGGGTCTTCCACATGTCGGTGTGCATCGCCGACCCATGAGTAAACGGGTTGATGCCGCGTTCCACGCACTCCGGGTTCTGGTGGACGATGAGATCGAGACCGAGGCGGGCCGCGGTGTCGTCGCGGAACTGGTACATGTCCGTGAACTTCCACGTTGTGTCCACGTGGACCAACGGGAACGGCGGCTTCGACGGGTAGAACGCCTTCATCGCCAGATGCAACATGACCGACGAGTCTTTGCCGATCGAGTACAGCATGGCCGGG
>JBBREA010000078.1:0-15470 GCA_038203385.1 Acidimicrobiales bacterium
TACGACACGTCCATCTCTGCGGTGTCCACTTCGGAACGACTCGGCACGCCGCTGTTGTCGGTCGCCGAGATTCTCGAAGCCTTCCGCGTCGAGCGGACGACCGGTGCGCTCGCGTGAGCCGGGAGATTCAGCCGGAGCTGCTGGCCATCGGCCGGGTCAGCGTCGACATGTACCCGGAGCAGGTCGGCGCGTCGTTGGCTGACGTCACGAGCTACCGGTCGGCCGTGGGTGGTACTGCGACGAATGTCGCCGTGGCGGCGGCCCGGCTCGGTCACCAGGCCGCAATCGTCACCAAGGTCGGGGATGACCCGCTCGGTGGGTTCGTCCGAGCAGCGCTCGACCGGTTCGGTGTCGACACTGCGGGTGTCGGCACCCACCCGGAGTTGCCGACGCCCGTCGTTTTCGTCGAGCTGGATCCGCCGAGCGAACCCTCTATCTGGTTCTACCGGCGACCGTCTGCACCTGACGAGCACCTGACGATGGACGACATCGACATCGATCTCGTGCGGTCGGTGCCCGTGTTGTGGATCCCTGGCTCGCGCATGGCGTGGGAGCCGTCGGCAACGACGATCGTGGAGGTGCTGCGAACACGCGGTCGGCGCGCTCACACCGTGTTGGATCTCGACTACCGGCCGATGTTCTGGTCATCGGCGGCCCAAGCGGGCCGAGCCATTGGGTCCCTCTTGGAGTTCGTCACCGTGGCAGTGGGAAACCGCGACGAGTGTGACATCGCAGTTGGCACACGCGACCCCGAACTCGCGGCGCGTCGGATGATCGATCGCGGCGTGTCGCTCGCCATCGTGAAGATGGGTGGCGACGGGGTGCTCGCAGTCGGCGCAGACGGCGCCTCGGTGGTGGTACCACCAACTCCCGTCGACGTGGTGTGCGGCTTGGGTGCCGGGGATGCGTTCGGCGGCAGCCTCGTACACGGCCTACTCACTGGCGCCTCACCGGAAGACATGATGGTTCGAGCGAACGCCGCTGGAGCGATCGTTGCATCGCGACTGATGTGCAGCGACGACATGCCCACATCGGCCGAAATCGACGAGATGCTCGAGACCGGTGTGCCGCCCGTCCGCCAGCAGCAGTCAACGAACGACACACAGCAAGACTCGGAGCAGCAATGACCAACCAGCCCGATCAGCCACAGGCCAGTCCACGCATCACCGTCACGCCCGAATCCGAAGGGTGGCGGTTCCTCTCGTTCTCCGTTCACCAACCCGCCACCGCCACCGAGGTCGGCCAATCCCACCAAGAAGTCGCGGTCGTTCCCCTGTCGGGAACGGTCACAGCTACCGTCGACGGACGCGACGTCGAACTCAGCCGAACCTCGGTGTTCGACCAGGTGCCCCACATCTTGTATGCGCCACCCGGGGCTTCGATCATCATCGAAGGCACTGGTGAATGTGCGGTGGGCTCGGCGCCCGCAGTTGGCCGGTACGACGTACGCGTGTTCACCCCGGCCGAGATGCGCACCGAGATTCGTGGTGGTGGCGCAGCGCGGCGCCAAGTGGTGCACGCTCTCGCCCCGCCGCTGCCAGCCGAACGCCTCATCCTGTTCGAAGTGTACGTACCTCGCGGCTCATGGTCGGGCTGGCCGCCTCACTGTCACGACGGCTACGACGGCTCTCCGTACCTGGAAGAGACGTACTACTTCCGCACCGATCCGGCCGACGGGTTTTGCCTTCATCGCAACTGGCGAGTCGACGAGCCGTTCGACGAAACGTTCGTGGCCCACGACGGCGAGGTGGTCACCGTGCCGAAGGGTTACCACACCAGTGTCGGCTCCCCTGGGTCGCACATGTTCTTCCTCAACTACCTCGCCGGGGAGTTGGAAGACGATGCACGTTCGACGCCTCCGTGCTTCCACCCCGCATACACGTGGATCGATGCCGACTGGACACTGAACGGATGGGACTTACCGAAGGTTCGGCCGTGATCCACCGGGGAGCACTATCGCCGTTACTCGACGATCACGGCCGGTTCACCGTGCTGGCAATCGATCATCGAGACTCACTACGAGTCGAGTTCAGCCGCAACGACCCAGCATCTGTTCCGTTGGATGCGCTCGTCCAGTTCAAACTGGACGTGATCGATGCGTTTGGCGAACGGCCATCGGCGATCATGCTCGACCCTGAACTGTCGATCGACCAGGTTCTCGGCGCCGGCCGCATGCCACCAGGCGTTGGTTCGCTGTGCGCACTGGAAGCGCAGGGCTACCTGGATCGACCCGAGGTCGCCACCAACACGCTGCTCAAAGGTTGGTCGCCGCGGCGAGCCAAAGCGGTCGGCGCTTCCGCAGCCAAACTGCTCGTGCTGTACCGCCCCGACCGTGGGACGATCACTGCGGCGCAAGACGATCTGATTCGTTCGGTGGTCGACGATTGCGCTGCGGTCGACCTGCCGTTGTTCGTGGAACCGGTGCCGTACGACATCATGGATGTCGAAGATCGAGAGCGCACCGTGATCGCGTCGGCGGCACGCATCGCAGCGCTCGGGCCCGATGTGGTGAAGATGCCATTTCCGTCGGTCGCCGAGCAGCCAGAACGTTGGCAGGCAGCGTGTCGCCGGGTGCAGGAGGTAATCGACATTCCGTGGGCGGTGTTGTCGTGGGGAGCACCGTTCGAGCTGTTCGTGCGTCAGACCGAAGTGGCGTGCGCCAACGGCTGCAACGGTTTCATGGCCGGCCGCGCCATCTGGGCCGATTCGATCCACGCCGCCGATCGCGCCGCCCATTTGACGCAAGTGGCCGTCCCCCGTTTCGAAGCCCTCGTCGCCGCCACTCGCATCTGAACGAAACTTGAGCAGCCGTCAGAAGATATCGCTAGGCGACATCTGATCAGGGTCATCGTGGTCGATCGGTCGAAGCATCGGAGTGGTGACATCAGGGTCGAGGATTGCCGCCACGTGTGCTACGGCGTCGCCGCGGTTGACCAACGGCGACTCGGAGCGGCCGATCAGCACGCCGCTCAGTTGGGCTCGGACTCCCCCGAGTCGGTTTCCGAACGAGTCGAAGATCTCCCCCAACAGGTCACCCGTATTCACCTGAGCGCCGAGCGGTGCGTACACCTGCAGGATTCCCGAGCGACGCGCCCGAGCCCAACTGGTCTTGCGTGACTCCATCGGTTCCAGACCGCCTGTCATCGTGAGATCAGGGTCGATCATGCCGATGTGCGCAAGCACCCGACGCACGCCGGCCACGCCGCTGGCGATCGACACCGCGTCCCAACGCCAGGCTTCGCCGCCCTCCATCACCAACACACGGGCGCCGACATCGCTGGCGGCCTGACGCAGCGAGCCGTCACGAAGTTGGGCGTGCACCATCACGGAAGTTCCGAACACTTCGGCGAGCTTGCGGGTCTCAGGATCGTCGAGATCGGCACGTACGTGCGGCAGGTTTGCCCGGTGATCGGTGCCAGTGTGCAGGTCGATTCCCAGTTCACAACGCGCCACGACCTCGGTCATCATGAGGTGTGCGATCTGGCTGGCCAACGATCCTCGCGGTGAGCCGGGAAATGCCCGGTTCAGATCACGACGGTCTGGCAAATATCGATCACGGGTCATGAAGCCGTGCACGTTCACGATCGGTACGGCGATGAACGTGCCGCGAATCCGGCGTGGGTTCAGATCGACCAGCACCCGGCGCACGATCTCCACGCCGCACACCTCGTCACCGTGGATGGCGGCATCGATCCACGCTGTCGGGCCGTCCTGACGCCCATGGATCACCACGATGGGCAGTGTCACCTCCGCGCCCGTTACCAGTCTGGTGATCGGCAGGCCGAGTTCGCGACGCGTACCGGCCTTGACGCTGATCCCGCCGATGTCGAACGCTCGGCGCGGCATCAGTTCGACCGCCCCCGGTTCCTGAGTCGAATCTCTTTCGAGGGTCGTCCACCCACGTATGACCGGCCCGAGTTCACCAACAGTCGTCCGCGCAACGCCTCGCGCCCGATCAACATGCGAAAGCCCATCGCATCGCGATTGGTCAACGTGATCTCGGCGGGAATGACGATGCCCACGATCGTCACGCTGCCCAGAACGACGGGTCGAGTCTCCACATGCCCTGTCGAGCTGCGCACATTGCGCTCGTCCAACAGGGGCAACTCGCCCCACACAGCGCCGCTCGACGATCGCTGCCACGGTCGCACGGAGAACCGAGCGAACGACACGCCATCACGGTCGACGATCGTGACGTCGTCGGCGTGCAGCGACGACGACCGTGCTCCGGTGTCGAGCTTTGCCTTCACGGCGTCGAGGCCGAGTTCGGGCAAGCCGACCCACTCACGCCACCCCGATACCGCCAACTCTCGCCTGACCACACGGCCAGTCTTGCCGTTCTCGCCCATCCATCACACGCTCACCCCCGAAGTTTTCATCGACGTGGCGCCCAGGTCATCCGGCGCGTCATTGGCCGACGCCGGCTTTCGTAGACTTCTGGAGTGAAACTCGGCATTCTCTCTCGTGCTCCCCGCTCCTACAGCACGATCCGCTTGCGCAACGCCGCCGAGGAACGCGGGCACACGGTGCGCGTGTTGAATACGCTGCGCTTCGCGATCGATCTCACCGGCGAGGAGCCGGACCTGCAATTTCGCGGCAAGCCGCTGTCGCAATACGACGCAATACTTCCGCGCATCGGCAACTCGATCACCTATTTCGGCACTGCCGTGGTGCGTCAATTCGAGCAGATGGACGTGTACACGCCCAACACGGCGAATGGCATTTCCAACTCGCGCGACAAGCTGCGTGCCATTCAGATCCTGTCGCGTCACAACATTGCGATGCCGCGCACGACATTCGTACGCAACCGGGCAGATGTGATCCCGGCCATCGAGCGAGTCGGCGGTGCACCGGTGGTGATCAAACTCCTCGAAGGCACACAGGGAATCGGCGTGATCCTCGCTCCCGACATGCGTGTGGCAGAAGCGATCATCGAGACGCTGCAGAGCACCAAGCAGAACGTGCTCATCCAGGAGTTCATTGCGGAGAGCAAAGGTCGCGACATTCGGGCGCTCGTCGTGGGAGACCGTGTGGTGGCGGCGATGCGACGGGTTGCAGTCGGCGACGAGTTCCGATCGAACGTGCATCGCGGTGGGTCGGTCGAAGCCGTGAAGCTCAAGCCCGAGTTCGAAGAGACTGCGGTTCGCGCCGCCCAGATCATGGGTCTGCGAGTGGCCGGTGTCGACATGCTCGAGAGCAACGACGGGCCGTCGGTGATGGAAGTCAACTCGTCGCCTGGGTTGGAGGGCATCGAAGCGGCAACAGAACTCGACGTCGCCGGCGCCATCGTCGACTACATCGCCAATCAGGTCGACTTTCCCGAAATCGACGTTCGCCAGCGTCTGACCGTGTCGACGGGCTACGGCGTGGCCGAACTAGTGGTGCACGACGGCGCCGAGATCGTCGGCAAGACCATTGGCGAAGCTGGGCTGCGCGACAAGGACATCACCGTGCTCACGGTGCATCGGGGCACCGCGGTGATTCCCAACCCTCGCACCACGCGCCACCTCGAGGCCGGCGACCGGCTGTTGTGCTTCGGCAAGTTGGAAGAGATGCGCTCGATGATCCCGAGTCGCCGCAAGCGCCGCCAACGCATCAAAAAGCTCCCACCCGAAGCAATCCCCGAAACCTGATTGCCGCGGCCTACTGTGCCCGCACACCGCCGATCACACCGCCGAACACACCGCCTCCGACTACGGCCCTGCCCGTTGCAGCGGGTCCAGTGCGCGCCGTCTATGCGACAGGTCGCAGACGACTACTCGCGTGGCTCCCAGCCGGTATGAGACGCCGATTGGCTCGTATCCGAGACCGGCTCAACCGAACGGCCGAAACCTGACACTCGCCGTCGGCGGGGGGTGAGTCACCCGGCCGAATCGCCGGTGGTTTCTTCCTGGCATTTTCGAACCGCAAGCCAAGACCTGGTTCGGTCACGAAGTAGCGCGGGTGGCGCGGATCTGGCTCGATCTTCTTACGGATCTGGCCCATGAAAACACGAAGGTAGTTGGCCTCGTCGCCGTAATCCGGGCCCCACACGTCGCGTAGCAGGTCCCGTTGCAACACCAGTCAGTAACTGACGAGAGGTGTCTGACCCCCATCGTCAGTTATTGCGTGCGGGCGACGCCGTCAGCGATGGCTGCGGCTTCGACCGCGGCGGCCACTGCGATCGAGACGGAGCGATCGAACACCGATGGCATGATGCAGGTTTCGCTGAGCAGATCGTCGGTGACCGAGTTGGCGATCGCCGTGGCCGCTGCGCGCTTCATGCCTTCGGTGATTTCGGTTGCGTGCGCATCGAGCGCACCGCGGAAGATCCCTGGGAAGGCCATGACGTTGTTGATCTGGTTTGGATAGTCGCTGCGACCGGTGCCCATCACACGCACCAGATCGCCCACGAGTTCTGGCCGAATCTCTGGGTCGGGGTTCGCCATCGCAAAGACCACGGGGTCGGTCGCCATCGACCTGATGTGGTCCACGGTGAGCACGTTGCTTGCCGAGACGCCGATGAACACGTCAGCGCCACGCATCGCCGCGGCGAGGTCTCCCTTGCGAAGTTCGCGATTGGTGTGTTCGGCAAACCACTGCCTCCACCGATCGAACGTTTCTCGGCCGTTCCAGACCACGCCATCGATATCGACGCCGACGACATTTCCCACTCCGGCGAGCATGAGCATCTTGCCGATCGCCATACCGGCGGCGCCCACGCCACTGATGACCACTTCAAGATCGGCCATCTGCTTGCCGGTGATGCGGAGCGCATTCTCCAGCGCCGCCAATGCGACGACGGCGGTGCCGTGTTGATCGTCGTGAAAGACCGGGATGTCGAGTCGCTCTCTCAACGCCTCCTCGACGTAGAACGCGTTGGGGGCCGCGATGTCTTCGAGATTTATCGCGCCGAACGTGGGTGCCAGTCGGACGACCGTTTCGATGATCTCGTCGGCGTTCGACACGTCGAGGCAGATCGGAAACGCGTCCACGCCGCCAAATTCTTTGAAGAGCAGCGCTTTGCCTTCCATCACGGGCAGAGCGGCCTTCGGGCCGATGTTGCCCAAGCCCAACACCGCCGTGCCGTCGGTGACGATCGCAACGGTGTTCTTTCGGATCGTGTAGTCGTCTGCGATCAGCGGATTTGTCGCGATTGCTCTACACACGCGGGCAACACCGGGCGTATATGCCATCGCCAGGTCGTCGATGTCGCCGACCGAGCAGAGCGAGCGGACCTCGATCTTGCCGCCTTCGTGGAGGCGGAACGTTCGGTCGTACCAGTCGTTGAGGGCGATGCCGGGTGTGGCCTCGATGGCGGCCACCACCTCCATCTGATGCTCGACGCTCTTGCAGTTCACCACGATCGACCGCTCGACCACGGGGCCTTTGGCGACAAACCCTTCGACGGCGAAAATGTTGCCGCCCGCCTCGCCGATGTTCAACGCCAACCGACCGAGCACGCCGGGGCTGTTGTCGAGTGTGACGGCGACAGAGATCGAATACTGCGTAGCTGTTGGCGGTCCGGCGTCGATCATCTGGGGCACGCTACCGGCGTGTCTGCGCCGCCCTGAAACGCTCGCGGATCTCGCGCATGCCAATGACGCTGAACTCCTGGGCGCTGAGCCATTCGGTCCACGCTTGCGTTCGGAAGAGTTCGTATTCGTCGACGCGCACGTGATGACTGGCGGGTTCGATGACTTCCACCTCGCCGGGCCCAGGGCGGCACGGGTGGAATGCGCAGTAGATCAGATCGGACGAATCCGAGTGCAACAACGCCGCGTAATCGAACGGCCCACCGCGCGGGCGGCCGAAGTCGGTTTCGAGGCATCGGCCGAACAGCGGCATGCCTGCCGAGCGGGCGGCATCGACGAACGCTGCGAAGTTTGCTTCAGTAGCGCCGAGTATGTGTGGCCCGGGGTCGTACCCGGCAAAGGTGCTGGTGAGCAGCACCGGCACGCCGTAGTCGACGCCCACCGCCACGTACCGCTCGCAATACTCCGGCGCCAGCGCCGAACCCATGTGCGCGTCGAGATGCGTCACGTCGATGCCAGCCGCGAGCGCTCGGTCGATCTGCGCCCGCCACTCGGCTTCCACTGCTTCGGGCGCTGCATGACGTTGCACCTCGGCCACGGTTGGCCAGAAGAACCCGCTTTCATCGGCGAGGCCAGCTGCCTTCGATGGTTGGCTCACAGGCCCCCACCGATACCCCTTCTGCTCGCTGTTGAGCGTGAGGTGCACGCCAAGATCTAGCGGCCGATCGAGCTGGTCAACCAGCGACGAATCGGTCGCCAGTTGCGCCATTTCTGCGAACCACGGGCACGGCACCATGACCGACCCGGCGCTGATCGAACCGAGCTTCGACAGCTCGACGAAGGCTGCGTTCGCACCGTGACACATGCCCACGTCGTCAGCGTGAATGACGATTTCTTGCTGCTCCCCCATCGGCCCAGAGTATTCCATGTCGAGTAACCCATGTCGTAATGTCCTGACAATCAGATCGACAGCGTCGCAACGTCGAACTACCATCGCGTCATGAGCGCGTTCACGGGTCGTGGTACTGCCGAGTTGCACCATCTGCCGCCCGACACAACTGTCGGCGAAATCGCGGCTCATCTCCGGCAGTGGGGATACGCCATCGTCGATGACGTGGCCGACTCGACGACCATGGACGAGATCGACGCCGAGTCACACCCCTACATCGAGGCGTCGAGCGTTGGTCGCGACGAGTACGACGGTCGCTTCACGCGCCGCACCGGCATGCTCGTCGCCAGGTGCCCGACCGCCCGCAGGCTCGTCATGAATCCTCTGGTGGTCGGAGCGGTTCGGTCCTTCCTCGATCACGTGACCTCGGTACAACTGCACCTCACCCAGATCATCTCGATCGCGCCCGGCGAGACACAGCAGAAACTGCATCGGGACCAGATGGCGTTCGACTTCTTTCCGTTTCCAGCCGACTATCACGTGCAGTGCAACACCATGTGGGCGCTCACCGACTTCACCGCCGACAACGGAGGCACACACGTCATTCCCGGAAGTTCGGCGGTCGGCGACGACGCTGGTCTCGCGTTGCCCGAGGCACAAGTGGAAATGCGTCGAGGCAGCGTGCTGTTCTACGACGGCAAGGTGTTTCACGGTGGAGGGGCCAACACCAGCGACGGCTATCGCAAGGGTGTCAACATCACGTACTCGGTCGGCTGGGTTCGCCAGGAAGAGAACCAATACCTGTCCTGCCCGCAAGACGTCGCAGTGACACTCGATGACGAACTGCTCAAGATGATGGGCTACCAGGAAGGAGCGTTTGCGTTGGGATACGTGGGTGACCAGCAAGATCCCCTGGCGTTCTTGCGTGGCGAACGTCGCGCCAAGCAGATCATCGGCGAAATCGAACAGCGCTCAGACGATCATCGCCGGTTCGTCGAAGAGCTGACCTGACTGCGCCGTAGCCGAACGTTGTACGCGCAATGAGCTACTCCGCGGCCGGGCGTGGTTCCAGACCGGCTGCGACGTAGCAGGCGTCGATGATTTCCATGTTGCGAACGCCATCTTGTGCGGTACTGGGGAAAGGCGCGCCGTCGACGATGGCATCACGGAAGGCCACCAGCTGGTGCAGATACGTCGAGGATGACGACACGTCGTGGAGCGTGGTGCCGTCGTCGGTGGTGACCTTGATGGACGCACCCAACTGCGGCGCAAGAGGGTTCACCACCACCATCTCGCCGGCGCTGCCGCGCACCACGAGGCGGGCATCGACCTTGTCGCCCTTGGCGATCATCGACGAGTGGATGAATGCGGAGAGTCCTGACGGCCACAGCAGTTCGGCACCGAGGGAACCGTCGATGCCGGGAACGGGGCTGACCGTGGTGGCCGAGACCACCTTGGGCATGTCGGTTGGATCGGCCGATGCCGCCCAGCGCGCCCACTGGATGGAGTAACAACCGAGGTCCATCGTGGCTCCGCCTCCCAGCGGGAGATTCCACCGAATGTCGGTCTGTGGAATGGCCCCGTTCGGAATGTCGAATATCGACTCGATTCGTTGCAACTGACCCAACACGCCGGAGTCGACGATGTCGCGAATCTGCTGCGCGCACGGGTGGTAACGCCAGTGGAATGCCTCCATCACCACCACGTCCGGAGCGGCCTCCGCGCCGTCGGCGATGAGTTGTGCATCCGCCGCGTTCGAAGCGAGGGGCTTCTCGCAGAGCAAGTGCTTTCCGGCAGCGATGGTTGCGAGCGACCACTCGCGGTGCAGCGACGCAGGAGTGCCGATGTAGATCGCATCGACCTCGTCAGAATCGATCAACTCTTCGTACGAGCCGTATGCGTGGGTGATTCCCCACTCGTGGGCGGCTGCGCGGGCCCGGTCGAGGTCGCGTGCGGCAACGGCGGTGACCTCGACGCCGTCTACTTCCGGCAGAGGGTCGATGATCGCAGATTTGGCGATCTTGGAGGCGGCAAGCAGTCCCAGGCGGATCGTCATGGCCAGAAGTTAGCCAGCGGTGACAGCCGAGACTGGGTCAGGAGTGGCGATACCAGTGACAGTGCCTCGCGTGTTGCGCACCGCTGGGCCGGCAAGCACATACGCACCGGCCGCGAGGCAGAGCATCAGAGCCGAGCACACCGAATAGGCCACGGTCCGCCCTCCCCACGAGTACAACACGCCCGCCAGTGCCGAAGTGATGCCTGCCGTGAGCGTTTCGGCCGCACCGAGCATCCCTTGAGCTCCGGCCTGGCGATCGCCAGGAGCCACCATTGCAACAGCCACCCCGGTGCTGGACACCGTGATGCCATCGGCGATCGCATGCACCACGCCAACCGTGAGCATGAGGATGCCGCTCGGCATGAACCCGTACAGGAACATGAACCCCGCACCCAGCACGAGGCCGAACGGCCCCAGCCGGAACGGGCCCACTCGTTGGGCCAGGCGACCCCCATACGATCCGAGGAACACCAAGGGCAGAGCGAAGATGGTGATTCCGAGGTTGGCGACCAGATCGCTGGCTTCGAGGTCGTCGAGTACCAGCGCCCACAGTGCGTCGAACGTTCCGATCATCAAGAACACTGCGGAGCCCATCATCAGCGCTGCCACCATCGGGCGCGCCCGTAAGAGATCGAATGCAAACCGAGGGGCCACCGGCAGCCCGATGGAATCGGCAACGCTGGGCACCGAACGCACGATGTCGGCGCGGAACATCACTGGCAGGCACAGCAACGTTGCAACAGCGATCACCAGGAACGGTGCGGGAATGCCGAAGGCCGGAACCAGCACCGCCGAAATGGCCGGGCCAGTGGCGAAACCCGCCACGTCGGCAGCCAGCAACAGGCCGACATTGTTGCCGAGATTGGCCGGGTCGGCATTGATGACGATGCGGCGCACTGCGGGAACCGCCATGCCGATGCCGACCCCGCTGACGAATCGCGCCAGCAGCAGCACCTCCAAGGTCTCGCCTGCGGCCATGCCCAAGAGTCCGACGACGTTCAACAAGAGTCCCGCCACGACGAACTGGCGGGCGTAGCCGCGGTCGGCCAGTGGAGCAAGTAACACCTGCGAGATGAACGAAGCCAGAAAACCGATGCTGACGATGACGCCGATCCAGTATTCGGCGATGCCGTACTCGTCGCGGAAGTCGTCGAGCACCGTGAACATGACGCCGTAACCAGACGCCAACAAGGCCGTCATCAGGCCAAACGTCAGTACACGGAACCGGGTCACCCGGCGAGGTTATCTGCGCGTGGAAGGCAGTGACCCGACGAGTTTTGCGGTGGATCGATACCACTCGTCGCTGCTCCGGGCATCGTCGTCGAACGTCGGATCGAAAGCCACCTGATCGAGCCGAGCGGCGACTTCCCGTGCAACGGCGGCGTCGTCAGCCTCTGTCCACGCCTCGGCAAGCCGTGGATTCGGCGCACCGCGCGTGCCACCAAGCCGAACGGCACGTTCGGCGAAGCGGTCTTGCAACAGCCCCCATCTGCCACGCCGAGCGCGTCGCCGAATATCGCGCAGGGCCAACACCGCAGCGGTGAGCGAGCCTGCCCCCACGACGACGATCAACACGAGGGAACGGTGTGTACTGACGTAGTCGGCGATTCCGGCGAGCAGGTCGGCGCCGACCGAGCTCACCGCTGATTCGGCAGTGAGTGGCACTGATGCGGTGGGGTCGAAAGCCTGCCAACCCGACTCGGGGAACCACACCTCGACCCAGGCATGAGCATCGCTGGCACGCACTTCGTACACACCTGCGATTCGGTCGCGCTGTCCCGAGGCATAACCGGTGGCCAACCGGGCGGGCACCCCCTGGGTGCGCAACATGATCGTCAGCGCAGAAGCGATCTGCTCGCAGAATCCCAATCGAGTGTTGAACAGAAAATCATCCACGGCGTCGGTACCGGCAGCTGGCACAGGTGCCGACAGGTCGTACTGGACGTTTCGACTCATCCAGTCCTCGTACGAGCGCACGATGTCGTAGGTCGTGGTGTGCCCGGCGGCCAGCTCCGCCGCGAGATCTCGGGTTCGTTGAGTAATCGTCGCCGGAACGGTGAGGTATCGATCGAACGCTTCGACACCTTGTTGTGAAAGACGCTGTCCACTGTGGCCTTGTGTTCGTAGCTGGTCTGCATCGACGATGGGACGGCGCGACACCACGGTGTAGACCGACCCAGCGATGAACACGGTGGACGCTCGGATCGCGCCGTCGTTGCGTGTCCACACGCTGGCGTCCACTATCACTTCCGCAGGTCGATATGCCCCGAAGATCACGTTCGGCATGTCCGACTCGATGTAGAAGGTCTGGATGAATTCTTCATGGTCAACGGCTGCGTCCCCGATGAACATTTCTCCGACGTCGCCAAAGGCCGGCGGCACTTCGATCTGCGGGCCATCGCGTAGCGTGCCGACCTCATCGTCGGCGAACCACATGCGGCCGTCGAAGGTGGAAAAGGTCTGAGCACGCCAGAAGTCGGCAGCCGAAGCGCGGACACGCATGACGACCTCGTCGCCCAGAGCGCCGCGAACCGAGGTGTCCATGGTGCTGGCGAATCCGTTGTACCCGCCCGGTTGGCCTGCGGGCGCGCGGCTCGGAGCGTCAGAACCGGACGACTCGTCGCGGACTTCGCCGTCGGGGCCAACCAGAGCCCCTGGCGTCGAGATCGGCCGTTCGTCGGTGATGAGCGTCGGCAGCGTCAGTCGCGCCGGGCCACGAGGCACAGGCACGACGATCAGCAACGCGAACGCCAGCGCGACCGACCCGAACAGCCAGGCGCCAGAACGTACGGCTCGATTGGGCACCACCGGGTACACCGCGGCGGCGGCCGCTACTTCGGTGGGTGCACCGAGACGCGAGATCGCGAGCCAGAAGCAGAGCGCCCAGACGATCAGCCACCAGCCGATGGAACCGTCCACCCGGAAGGCCGACGCATACATCAGCACCACTGCCGAGATGCCCAGACCCACTCGCACCGTTCTGCGGTCTCGCGCTTCGAAGCCGTGCAACACGATCAACACGAGCAGCAGTTGCGGCAGCGGGCCGCGCAGGATCGACAACAGGCCGTCGAGCTGACCAGACGCGGCCAGCACCATCGCCAGCGCCACCAGCGCCCCGACGCCCACGAGACTGCGAACCCAAACGGGTGGCGACGCACCCGTGACGATCGTGAGCGACGACACCACCGTGCCGGCGACGATTCCCACGACCACTGCGGCGGTGACGGCCGAGGAATAGTCCAATGCTCGGGTCAACATCACGAGCGAGACCAAGGTCGCCGCCCCCGCCCAGTACCGAGCCCCCACCCGAGCCGTCGACTCGGGTTCCACACGACCGGTATCGCGCCGCAATCGATCGGCCAACGTGCGGTGATTCCCTGGATCCTGCGGCAGGCCGAGATCTACGAGCGCAGCCCATCGTTCCACGGCCGCGCCATCCACGAGGGCAACCGGCACGCCGTCGTCGACAGCGGCAAAGGTTCGCTCACCGGCCCGCAATGCGTCCTCCAGCGCCCAGCGCGCTGTAGCGGCCGCCTTCTCGGGGTCGCCAGTGCCTGAGGGTGCCCGAACGATCGCGCTTCGGTCGACCGGTTGTCGGTGGTCGTGGACGACCAAGGTTCCCGATCGCAAGGTCGACGCCCAGTGCACCGATCGTTCACTGTCGCCGTCACGCCAAGGACGAACACCATCGGTATCACCCGACACAGATCCAGTCCGTCCGAGATTCTCGCCATCGTCGGCGCCAACGATCCGCTCCACCCGAACGTTGCCCCGCACTGCTGCCGGGGCGACGACCACATCGTCCACCGCCACCGTGATCCGGCGACTCCACCAAACGAGTCCCACCGATCCCGGAGAACGGATGATCACGTCGATCGCGTTCACGGCGCCACGCTTCACGAACCGCGCCGTCAACGGCGAGATGTCATCATCTGAGCAGCTCGACCAACCCGACCCAACCCGCTGGTTTCCGACTTCCAGCTCGACCCACATGGGACGCGCGACTGCGGAGCGATCCCTGGTGGCCAGGAACCGCACGTCGACGGAAACGTCGACGCCGACCGTCGCCGTGAGAGGAAGTTGCACGTCGCCGACACTGCGATGGTGCACGGTGAGCCAGCCGGACACGGTGGCCACAGCTGCAAGCACTGCGCCCGCCGCGAGAACCAACAGCACCGGCGTTGCGCCAGTCAATCTCACGATTGCCACGCCGCCAAACCAAGCACACACCAGACCGCCAAAACCCGGCGACACCCCGACGAGACGCTGCTTCATGGAGCTCTCCACACCGCTAGGCGGTTGGGGCCGGGACGTGCGCCAGACAGTCGGCAACGACCTCGCGTCCCGCTGCCAAGTTGCCCCCAGCCACGATGATGCGATGCGCCAAGGCCGACGAAGCCACGCTGACCACATCTTCCGGCGTGACGAACGTACGCCCAGCCATCGCTGCATGAGCTTTGGCCAAACCGACGAGCGACACACCGCCACGAGTGGACGCCCCGAGCGTGACCCGGGGGTGACGCCGAGTGGCGTCCAGCAGCGCTACGACGTACGCAGCGACGACGTCGGCGATGTACGTATCGGCGACAGCGCGTCGAGCGGCCATCAGGTCCGCCATGTCGGCAACCGGAACCACTCCGCCAAGGAGGTTGCGGCCTCGACGACCGGTGAGTACTTCCACTTCATCGGCAGCCGTCGCACGGCCGGGCGTGACGACTGCGGCGAATCGGTCGAGCGCTCCCTCACCCAGCGGGTAGGTGCCGGTCATCTCGATGGGATTCTGTGTGGCGACCAACATGAACGGCGCCGGCAGCTGCCGTGTGACGCCGTCGACGGTGACGGCGGATTCTTCGGTGGCTTCCAACAGCGCCGACTGAGTGCGCGGATTGGCACGGTTGAGTTCGTCGAAGACCACGATGTTCGAAAAGATCGGGCCTGGCCGGAAGTGCAGCTCGAACCCTTCCCCGTGGGGCATCATCGAGCCGACCACATCACTCGGCAGCAGGTCCGG
>JBBREA010000079.1:0-15304 GCA_038203385.1 Acidimicrobiales bacterium
CCCGACCGATCCCTCACCATCACCGACAACAACGGACAGACCATCATGGAAACCCCACCACCAACAAGACGACCGAACGCGGCCTGATCGCCCCAAGAACCCACACAGCCATCCGTGCGCCGGAACGCCAAAGACTGCCGCAATGACGCCACCTGAAGGATCCGTAGGCCCGTCACCGAAGGGCCGGTCCGCCACCTGCCAGTTTCCTCCGTCCTCGGCTCGGTCAAACCGCCATGTTCATGCAGGCAAGGATGCTGTCGATGACTGTCGAACTATCAGCCAGCTTCTGCGCAGCTGTCGACCCAGAGCTACCCAGCGCGGACTACGGCGTGGCCGTCTCGGACGAGTTTTGCTATTGAACGGTTCTCACTCAGGCTGGTGCCGAAGCCGACTACCAACTCTTGACCGACGGCCACGGCCAGCTTTTCGAGCGTTTCTGGTGAGGAAGGAACTCCTCCGCCCTCCATTCGAGCAATAGCGGACTGGGTTGTGCTCATTCGTTCCGCGAGCTGGGCTTGGGTGAGGCCGGCCTCGGTGCGAAGTGTGTACACCAACTCCCGAACCTCGGTGTTCCTCGCCTCGTCGTCGATGACGGCTTGCATCGCCGGGTCATAGGGAGCTCGAACATCTTGGCAAACACCGTCAGCAACACGATGAGTCGGCCCGGAGCAATCCAGTAGGTGAGTCGAGTCGGTCGACTGATGTTGGAAAACCGTGGGAAATGTTGGATTCGGTGGTCCGGTGAGTACCGCCGAGTCCGACGTACCCCCAGCTAGATAGTGGTGGGGCGACTGGGGCTTGAACCCAGGACCGACGGATTATGAGTCCGCTGCTCTAACCAACTGAGCTATCACCCCGAAATTTTGACCTGAAAACGAACAACAGGGTCCCACATGGGGACCCCATTGTCACAGCTCCGGGAGCAGGGCTCGAACCTGCGACAAGAGCATTAACAGTGCCCTGCTCTGCCAACTGAGCTACCCCGGATCGGTGAATCGACAGACTATCGCCTCGATCCGCGCCATCACACGTCGTTGTGTGATGCGATCGCCACCAACCTCCATGACTCGGCTCGCAGTTCACGCACCCGCTGGCGCTCTTCCACCTTGCTTCGATTGCCCCTCCCAACAGCGTGACCCTGGGGGTAATGCACCCAACGCACGTCGACGTACACCTCAGGTGGGTGGAGCTGGCGGGCCTGGGGACCACGCGCTCGGGGCTACAGGAGCCACTGGTGCTGCCGCGGCTGGGTTTGGGGCAGGCGGGGCGGGAGTCGGCTTGGGGGCATTCTGATACAGCGCGGTGAGGGCCTTGTGGCGACGGAACACCAGCACACCAAGGGCAACGACGATGAGCCCGATCACGAGACGGCCAATAGCTGCCATGCGAACCTGATGCAGCACCTCTTCGCGAACGAGCGAGATCGCATCGTTCACTGCCACGGGGATCACCGGCTCGTCGCCGGCGGCTTCCATGTCTGCAGAGAGCGAAGCGCAGTACTCCTCGTCGCTCTCTGCGACAACGCCGTCACAGAATTCAGGAAGGGTCATCTCGCCCTGCTGGGTCGACATGTACTCCTCGGCGATCTTCACGCCTTCTTCGACCACCGACGTGCCGCCAACCAGCACCCGCTCCCACCCTGAAGTGAGGCCGGTCGACGGAGAGATGATGGTGACAACCGAAGAAGCCGTGAGGGCCGCGCCGACCAACACCACCAACATCGAAATCAGGCAGACGACATACACATACAGACTGCGCACCCAGTTCGCTTCGTTGCCAACCGACGGTTCAAAATGTTGTGCCATGCCGCGACATTACTTGCGCAGCGTGGACGAGCGAAGCGATCACTCGACCTCGAGAAACTCCCGCAGCCGTTGGGACCGGTGGGGATGGCGCAGCTTCGCGAGCGTCTTCGCTTCGATCTGGCGAATCCGTTCCCGCGTGACACCGAACTCTTTACCCACCTCTTCCAACGTCTTCGCCTGAGAACCGTCGAGGCCGAAGCGCATGCGGACGATCTCTTGCTCACGCTCGGTGAGTTCGCCCAGCACCGCCTCGACCGCCTCGTGCAACATGGCTTTGGTGGCAGCGTCGGCGGGCGTGTCGACGCTGGAATCTTCGATGAAGTCACCAAGGTTCGATTCGTCTTCTTCACCCACCGGAGAATCGAGCGACAGCGGATCGAGGCTGATACGCAGCAGTTCGCGCACCTTGTCGGGCTCCATCTGCAACTTGTCGGCGAGTTCGTCGATGGTGGGTTCGCGTTCGAGGTCTTGCTGCATTTGGCGCCGGGTGCGGATGAGGCGGTTCATGTGCTCGACCATGTGGACGGGAATCCGGATCGTGCGGGCCTGATCGGCGATCGACCGCGTGATCGCTTGGCGAATCCACCATGTGGCGTACGTGGAGAACTTGAACCCCTTGGTGTGGTCGAACTTGTCGACGGCCCGCATCAATCCGAGGTTGCCCTCTTGGATGAGGTCGAGCAACTGCATACCACGGCCTGAGTAACGCTTGGCGATACTGACGACGAGGCGGAGGTTCGCCTGAGTGAGTTCGCTCTTGGCTCGCTCGCCGCGCTGCACCGCGCGCATGAGCACCTTTTCTTCGGTTGTGTCATAGCCGCCCATGTCGATGTGTTGAGCGGCGACGTGACCTTGTTCGATCAGCTTCGCCAACCGGCGTTCATCGTCGGTGGTGAGCAGGTCCACCTCACCGATCTCGCGCAGGTACAGCCGAACCGTGTCTGAAGTGCCGGCATCGCCACGCGGAGAACGCTTTTGGCCTCGGCTGCGACGGCGGCGAGCGAGGAGTCGTTCAATGTCCTCGTCCTCGACCACCACCGAGCGAACGCTGCCCTCGGCCGGCGTCTCATCTTCTACCTGGTCGCCGACGGAGTCGTCGATGCTCACGCCCTCAGACGTGAGGGCGTGGTGCACCGCGGTCAATATGTCGCTCGTCAGTTCGACATCACGAAGCACGTGGGCGATCTCGTCGGCATGTAGCTCGCCTGCCACACGACCGCGGCTGAGCAACGTCTCCCACTCCGTCCGATCCACCCCCACGATGGGGGGCTGAATCGTCGGCTCCGTCACCTGGCTATCCCCCACCGGCACGAGACTCCATACGTTGTTCGAGCCAACCTAGCAACCAACCGGCAGCGTCGAGGCCAAGTTCGTCATCGCGCATCTGTTCCATACGCACGAATGCCTCGCGATCGTTGCGCTGTTTGTCCGGGTCGTCGGTACCTGGATTCGAGGTGAGCTCGCGTCGCACCGCCGCGCCGATGAGGTTCCGCGCCTCGGCTTCGGCGTCGACCTCCAAATCCACCACAGCTGCGCGCTCCAGAACGTCGCGAGCTTCAGGGTCGGCTACCTCGAGCGCAGCCTCCAGATCGCCCCCAGCTTCAGCTACGGCACGGAAGGCACGCCGGTACACGTCGTCGAAGAACAGCGCCTCGACGAGCCAGCTCGCAATGGAGTTCCAGTCCTGCACGAGCAGCGCGATCGCCACGAACTCGGCGTTCTCCCGCCGCGCACCTTGGCGTCGCGGTGTGGCAACAGCAAGGTGTGGCCGGCGCACTGCACGCTCGGCGGACCGGACCATGTCGGCCGGAGGCAGCCCGATCTGCACGGCGATCTGGGCCGCATACAGCTTGCGAACGTCTACGTTCGGGTGTTCGTTGATCACCGTCAGCGCGGCTTCCCCGAGCCGCGCGATGGCCTCAGGCGACTTCGGTACCTGTCCGGTCATCACACGATCGAGTCGGAACCCGAGGAACGGTTTCGCCGACTCGACGGCTGCCAGCAGACTTGCAGGGTCGGTTTGGGCCAGATCACCAGGGTCTTTGCCGCCGGTGAACGCGGCGACACTCACCTGCACCTGGTGCTTCTCTTCCCACTCATAGAAGCGCTCGGCGGCCCCCTGGCCAGCTGCGTCTGCGTCGAATGCAAGCACCACTCGGCTGGCATATCGCTTGATGAGTCGAACGTGTTCCTCAGTGAATGCGGTGCCACACGTGGCCACGGCCCGCGGCACCCCTGCCCGGTGAAAGCCAATGACGTCGGTGTACCCCTCGCAGACGATCACTTCGCCCTTGTTGACGATGTCGCCTTTCGCCCAGTTGAGGCCATACAGCGTCTTGGACTTCGAGTACACGGGCGTCTCTGCAGAGTTCTTGTACTTCGCAGGGTCGGTCGAGCCGGGCAGGATTCGTCCGCCAAGCGCAACCGGCTCGCCGTTTTCGGTGAAGATCGGAAACAGCACTCGCGCCCGAAACGCATCTTGCAACTTGTTGCGCCGGTTGTCGAAGGCCAGGCCGTTGTCGCGCAGATCGCGCGGCGAAATTCCGGCGCCGGTCGCGAGTGCGTCCCACTCGTCTGGGGCCCACCCCAGTTTGAACTGACGGGCTACATCGCCGTCGATGCCGCGGGCGCGTAGGTAGTCGCGCGCCGGTCTGGCGTCCGGACTCTTCAGCAGGCGGTCGTGATACCACGCCACGGCGCGCTCCATCGCCTCGATCAGGTTCTTGCGGCGTGCCCGCTCCTTGGAATGACCGGTCGTGGTGTAACTGAGCGTGACGCCGGCTCGATTGGCGAGCTGTTCCACCGCAGCCACGAAGTCGATGTGCTCGATCTCTTGAACGAAGGTGAAGACGTCGCCCGACTTGTCGCAGCCGAAGCACCGGTAGCGCCCGGTCTCCTCGCGTACGTTGAACGAGGGGGATCGCTCGGCGTGAAACGGGCACAGACCAACCCAGTTCCGGCCGGTGCGCTTGAGCTGTACGTGCTGGCCGATGACATCGACGATCGACACGGTCGAGCGCACCCGCTCGAGGTCCTCGTCAGCAATCGCCATGTGCGGAACTTAGCTGTCGTTGAGGACAACCATGCCCTTCATTCGGAGACAGCGATTCGACACTTCGACGGTCGCACCCGTTTCGATCAGTGAGCAGCCCCGACTGAATCGTTGGCAGCCTCGTTCTTGTTGCTTCGCATGCTCAACACGATTGCGACCGTCAACATGAGCAGAATGACCAGCAGCGAGAAGTACGTGTTCACGTGGTACCAGTGGCTGATCGTCATCTTCACGCCGACAAATACGAGAATGGCGCCCAGCGCGTGTGACAAGTACTTGAACTGCTCTTTGGCGTTGGCCAACAAGAAGTACATGGCGCGAAGACCGAGAATTGCGAAGGCGTTCGAAGACAGCACGATGAACGGCTCGGTCGACACCGCCAGGATCGCAGGCACCGAATCGACAGCAAAAACGATGTCGGTGGCTTCGACCACGACGAGTGCGGCGAACAACGGCGTGGCAGCTCGCTTGGCGTTGACCCGAGTGAAGAACTTGTGGCCATCGAACTCGTTGGAGACGGGCATGACCTTCTGCAGCCACCTGAGGATGGCCGTCTGTTCTTTGACCTCATCGTCGTGGTCGTTGCGGTGACGGAAGATCTTGATGCCGGTGTAAATGAGGAACACGCCGAAGACCAACAGCGTCCACCAGAACTTCTCGATCAACGCAGTGCCTGCGATCACGAAGAGCGCACGAAGCGTCAATGCGCCGAAGATGCCCCAGAAGAGCACCCGGTGTTGAAACTTCAACGGAATCGCCATCGACGTGAAGATCAACGACCAGACGAAGACGTTGTCGACGCTGAGCGACTTCTCGATGAGATACCCGCTCATGTACTCGCCAAACGCAGCACCGCCGAACTGCCAGAGAACGAACACCGAGAACGACAAGCCGCAGGCAACCCAGACCGCAGATTCGGCGAGCGCTTGACGTTGCGTCGGTTCGTGGTCGTCACGGTGCCGGTACAAGTCGACTCCGAGCAGCAGCACCACGAGGCCACCGAGCAGGGCCCAGCACCAGACGGGCACGTCGAGGTCGACGAAGTTTTCTCGTTCGCCGGCGGCAAGAAGCGACATCATCGGGTTGAACTCTCCTGTAGGGGTGACACGCACCAGTGCAGGAGGTCTTCCCCGCCTCACCAGCCTTCAAACTGCTTGAGGTGACCATCCGGACCGAACAGAGTCGGACGTGCTGACGAATGATCGTTGGGTGGGGTACTCCCCTCCGGCCGGGAGCCTATCGCCCGCTTGGGCAGGTCCGGCTGACTGAACGCAGACTGACTGGACGCTGAATGGATCCCTGATGGATCCCTGTCTGAATGGGCGGACGATGATGTGCGGCCTAGCATGATTTGATGTTCCGGCTGCTGGGCTTCGATGTCCGTGTTCGAGCCGGCTTTGTCGTTTTCCTCGCACTGATCGTGTTCATCTACCAAGGCGAACAACGTCAGTTCGGCATCTGGCTGGCGGGCAGCATTGCGGTGTTCACCCTGCTACACGAACTCGGACACGCTGTGGCAGCACGAAACGCCGGCGCCGAAGCGTCGATCTCGCTCGATTTCCTGGCGGGCTACACATCGTTCAAACCGGACCCGCAACGGCCCATCAGCTTGGTGCAACAAGCAGTCATTTCGGCGGCCGGACCAGCCACTCAGATACTGATCAGTTTGTTCGTCTTGTTGGCAATCGGCGTCAATCCGACGTCGTTCGACAGCATTCGCCAATCTGATGCGGCAGCTGCGATCTTCTGGGCAGGGCCCATCATCGGGGCGCTGAATCTCATCCCGGTTCTGCCACTCGATGGGGGGCACCTCGCGATGACCGGGCTGGAAACGTTCTTGGGCGACAAAGCGCTTCGGGTCATGGTCATCGTCAGCATCGCGCTCACGGGTGGTTCGGCCGTCCTGATGATCGTGAGCGGGCACCAGGACTTCGCCCTGTTCGTTGGATTTCTGTTGCTCAACCAGTTTCAACTCTTGCAAGCCACCGGAAAACGAACCAGCGCCAAACACCCTGCCCAACGCCTTCATGCGGCCGAGGCTGCGGCCTGGCAGACCGGGCAGCCCGGCATGCTCGAACCGGGCCAGCGACTTTCGCCGTGGTATGACGCGCATCGGGCGCTCAGCATGGGAGACGCCGTTGGCGCCACCGCAGCGATCGTGAACGACCTTCGTTCCGACAGGCCACCGAAGTGGTCGCCACCAGCGGCCGCATCCATGCACCAGTTGCGTGCGATTGTCGACGTGTTGCCCGAGGACATGCCCCACGGCAACCCGTACAGCGGCCGCATGCTCGCTGACATCCTGCTCGCTACCGGATATGCCACCCGCGCCGGGAAATACGCTGTGGCCGGCTATTCCGTGCACCGCAGTTCGGCGCTCGCTACCGTCGTCGCCCGCTCCGCCGCCCAGTTGGGCGAGCTCACCACTGCAATGCAATGGCTCTCTGAAGCTGAAGCCGCCACGCTCGACGAAGAACCTGGCTGGCGTGAACTGCTCACAACGGTGATCGACCAAGCACCCGAGTTCGCACCGTTGCGTGGCCACAGTGATTTCCGTGCGGTTCGCACGCGCATGGCCTAACGCCTTCAGCCCGCTCAGAGCAGGTTGGCAGCAAGCAGTTCCAGAGTCCGTTCACGTGCGCTCGATCGTTCGGGCGCCTCATCGCGATGGAGCGCGGCGCCCACCGAGACCATCACCTCGTCGACTGTGTAGCGGTCGGCCAACGCTTGCACCTGGCTTGCAGCGGCGGCCCCCTCGTCGATCACCCAGCGCGATTGCATGACCTCGATGATGCGCCGTTGGGCTCCGTCGAGTTCGACGCCAGCGACATCTTCCACCCTGGACAAGGCAGTCAACTGCTTGCCGGTTCGCAACCGCGACATCTGAATGAGATTCGGCATTGCCAACTCCACCGCTTCGTCGCGCGTATCCGCTGCGACCACATTGAGAGTGAGAAAGGTGCGCGGTGAGTCGAGGTGCAGCGACGGCACGAAGTTGGCCCGATACATCTCGAGTGCTCTCTCGATCCCCTCGCCAGAGAAGTGGTAAGCGAACACGTACGGCAGACCCATTCGCGCGGCGACTTGCGCTGAGTAGTCGCTGGAACCCAACAACCACACCGTCGGAGTTCCATCCGCAGCGGGCGTGGCGCGCACGTTGTAGGTCTCGGAGCTGCGCAGCGACAGCTCCGCTCCTGAGGGTGACAGCAGCGCCATGATGTCGCTGATGTGCGAGGGGAAGCGCTCGACATCGCTCGTTGGGCCACTGGAACGGAGCAACGCAGTGACCACCTGGTCGCTGCCGGGAGCGCGTCCGATGCCCAGGTCGATCCTGCCCGGAGCGATCGCTTCGAGCGTGGCAAACTGCTCTGCGACGACGAACGGTGAGTGATTTGGCAGCATGATGCCGCCAGAGCCGACCCGAATCCTCTGCGTTTGAGCCGCAACGGCACCAATCAACACTGCCGGCGCGTTGGACGCGACCGACGCCATGTTGTGGTGCTCCGCAAACCAGTAACGGGTGTAGCCGAGGCGGTCTGCTGCCTGAGCGAGCGCCACCGAAGCGGCCACTGCTTGGGCGCTGGTTTGATCGCGGTGCACCGGAACCAAGTCGAGCACCGAGAGGGCAAGGGGTGTCCGATTCATGCTTGTTCGAAACGAACGGGTTCGCCGACCTCACTCGATCGCTTCACCCACGCCAGTGCAGCTGTTCCCGACACGCTGGTGACTTCGCCAACGATTTGACCGTCGTCCACCACCGGATCGCCTATCGCCGTTCCTTGTGTGACCGTGAGCTGCCGCAACGTCTTCGGCGCTTGTGCGGCGCGGCTGTGCATCCGTTCGACCAACTCCTGCCCCGGGTAGCAACCCTTGCTGAAGTTCACGGCGATCGGGAGCAGACCGGTGCCACCGGGGATGGTTTCACCGGGCACGATCTCGCTGCCAAGCCGCGGCCAGCCTGCCACGATGCGATCGTGCTCGACGGACTCATCGGAGCCGAATTCGGTGCTCGTGGCGAGAGACGTCTCAGCCTGTATCCGGATCTTGAAACGGTTGAGCCGGCCAAGCAGCCCTTCCCCGAACCCTGCGTCGCAATCCAGCTCGAAGCGCTCATCGCCGGTGCGGGTGATGCGTGCGAACGACACCACCTTGCCCGCAGGATCGAGCACGAATGTCCAACGATGATCGCCCACTGCCAGGGGGCGGATCTCCTGTGAGATCTGGGATTGCAGATACTTCAGCGCGTCAGGCCCGTCGACCACCACGACATCTCGTGCCCCCAATAGACGATCAAGATCAGCTGGCAATGTCATGACGATCAGTCTGTCGGGTTCCCCACTGAATCCGCACGGCGAATGAGCCCACCGACACTCTTCGTGTCGCGTGCTCTGGTGAATGGCGCTTGAAATTGCGACGCGGCCGGACGGGTTCAGGCGGTGGTGCCGGCTGCCTTTCTGGCTGCGGTCATCCTGCGGGCTGCCGGAATGGCGGCAGCCAACGCCGCTGCCTTGTTGCGGCATTCGAGGTCTTCGTCGTCCGGCACGGAGTCGGCCACGATGCCTGCACCCGCCTGCAGCGACGCAATGCGCCTGCCATCGGCTTGTTCGGGGCGAACGAACATCGTACGAATTGCGATAGCGGTGTCGAGATTGCCCGACCAGTCGACATAGCCGACCACTCCGGCATACGGGCCGCGCTTCACCGGTTCCAACTCGTCGATGATTTCCATCGCTCGGACCTTGGGCGCTCCGCTGACCGTGCCAGCAGGCAACGTTGCCCGCAGCACATCGATCGGTCCGAGGTCGTCACGAAGGTCGCCCGACACCTGGGATGTGAGATGCATCACATGGCTGTACCGCTCGAGCGTCATCAACTCGTCGGGGTGCACGCTGCCGTACTTCGCCACGCGGCCCACGTCGTTGCGAGCAAGGTCCACCAGCATCACGTGTTCGGCACGCTCTTTGGGATGTTCGATCAGTTCGGCCGCCATCCGTCGGTCCTGCTCGTCGGTTGCACCCCGTTTGCGTGTGCCCGCAATCGGTCGTGAGATCACCTTCCGGTCGAGCAACTGCACCATCGGCTCGGGAGACGATCCCACGATGGTGATCTCGGGCTGACGGAGGAAATACATGTACGGGCTGGGGTTCACCTGCCGCAGCACGCGGTACACGTCGAACGGATCTGCTTGCAGTTCGACGTCGTACCGCTGGGCGAGCACTACCTGGAAGATGTCTCCTTCGAGGATGTATTCCTTGGCCACTTCCACCGCGCGCTGGTACATGCCATCGGGCATGGACGAGCGGATGTCAGGCAACACTTCCCCAACCACAGGTGGTTCTACCGGCACGTAGGGCAACGGTTGCGCCAGGCGGTCAGCGCTGACGTGCACACGCACCGAGGCTGCGTCGTACGCGTCGTCGAGTTCCGACTCGGACAAGCCGTGAGTGGGCACGCTCTCGATGAGATAAATCCGTTGCCGCCAGTGGTCGAACGCTGCGAGGGAACCGATGACACTCATCATCGCGTCGGGCAAACCGTGGTCGTCGTGGGGGGCGTTCGGCAGATGCTCGACCTCACGGATGACGTCGTAGCCGAGATAGCCCATGATGCCGCCGTGCATCGGAGGCAACTCCGGAAACACCGGGCTGGTGTACACCGACAGCATGGCTTCGATCGCAGCCAGCATGCCCTGACCAGTGGGGACGCTTGCTGGCAGGTCGCCGGTGACGGTGATCACACCATCACGAAGCAGCAACGACACAGAGGGGTTGCGACCCACGAACGAGAATCGACTCCAACGTTCGCCGTGCTCCACCGACTCCAGCAAGAACCCGGGGTCGTCGCCGACGAGTTTGGCGAACGCCGCAACCGGTGTCTCGAGGTCACCGAGCACCTCCGCCCACACGGGAACGATGCTGTGTTCTGCTGCGTAAGCGCGGAACTCTTCGCGTGTTGGACGAACCTTCATCCGGCGACCTCTACGCGCCGAAAGAGCTGAAGAAGCAGGTGCGATTTCCGGTGTGGCACGCTCCAGCGCCCTCCTGCTCCACCAGGAACAGCAACGTGTCCCCGTCGCAGTCGTAATAGGCCTCGCGAACGAACTGTCGATCGCCGCTGGTGTCCCCTTTGCGCCACAGTTCTTGGCGACTCCGTGACCAATAGACCATGCGACCCTCCTCGAACGTGCGGTGCAATGATTCGATGTTCATCCACGCCATCATCAATACCTCGCGAGTGTCGACGTCTTGGGCGATCGCAGCCACCAAGCCGTCGCTGTTGAACGTCACCGCATCGAGTTGTTCAGGGGAAACATCGATTCGATCACCGGTCGGCATGACCCCAGCCTACGGCCCACCAAGTTCCCACCTTGCCTTGGTTGCCACCCCAAAGGCGTGGTTTGTGTCAGACACAAACCACGCCCTTCAGAGGTAGAGGCCGGTGTTGGCTTCGATTCGTTGGGCGGCTACTGCGTGGAGGTCGCGCTCGCGCAACATGATGTAGTCGTCGCCGCCCACCTCGACCTCGTACCGGTCGTCGGGGCTGAAGAGGACTTTGTCGCCCACCACTGCGCTACGCACGTTCGGGCCGTGTGCAACGACCTCGCCCCACACCAGCCGCTTGGCGAGCTGAGCGGTTGCAGGAATGAGAATTCCTCCCGACGACGACCGTTCGCCGTTGTCGTTCAGTTTGACCAACAAGCGGTCACTGAGCATTTCAATCGGAATCTTGGGGTCCTGCGCTACCACGGCAAGAGGGTATCGGCGCTATCGCTCGAAGATCAGCCCGGCAATGAACCCTGGTCTCAGGCTTGGGATGAGCCCGGTGATCAGCTCGGCGCGGCGGCCGGTTGATACTCGCGCGCGACCGTGAGCTCGCCGCCATCCAGCCGCAGAACTCGGTCAGCCCACTCGAACGCAACCTCGCGGTGCGACACCGCGAGCACCGTCATTCCGGCCTCGGCGAACTTTTCCCAGAGCCGCAGTTCCGTTTCCACGTCGAGCGCACTGGACAGGTCGTCGAGCACCACCAGTTCGGGCCGGTGCACCACCGCTCGGGCGGCAGCGAGGCGTTGGCGTTGGCCGCCAGACAGGCGCAGCCCGCGCGGGCCGATCAACGTCGCCGCGCCGTCTGGCATGGCCGCTACATCTTCGTCGAGTTCCGCCAGCGCCAATGCAGCGGCCAGCCGCGGCGGGTCGCCGTCGCCGAGGAAGATGTTGTCCGCAACCGAGTCTGAGATGAGCTGAGGCACCTGTGGCAGGAACGACGCGTTGGGAGGCACGAAGAATGCCGCTCGGTCACTGACGACCTGGCTGTTCCATCGGACGTACCCGGTGACTGTAGCGTTCGAGGAAATGCCGAGGACGGCCCGCAACAGGGTGCTCTTGCCTGACCCAACGGTGCCAGTGATCACCACGAACTCGCCGCGCCGGATCACGAACGACACCGGCCCGACGCCAGCGCCCGATGAGTACCGGGCCGAGATCCCATCCACCTCGAGCAACTCGAGTGGTACGCGCTCAGGGCGCGAGGCAACCGGGCGCACGCCCTTCTGCCAACCTTCGATCGGCAACGCGCGCGGCAACACGGTGTTGCTCACGTGCTGATCGGCTACCAAGACCGTCATTCGAGCAAACGCCACACCGGCTTGCTTGCGACGTGCGATCACCCGGCCCGCCATACGCGGCATATAACTGAGCCAACTCATGTACGACACGAAGAGGGCCAGCTGACCCACACTGAAACTCCCGCTCGCCAGCGCTCCGGCGCCGACGAACAACACCAGCGCCAGCCCCAGGTCAGTCGCCCCTCTGCTGAACGCCATGACACTTTCGTCGAGCACACGATCGCGCACCGCCGTTGTCCGGCGACGTTCCACTCGTGTCTTCAGCCGCGCCAGCAGTGCGTCGTCGGCACGATTGACCTTGACCGTGGTGGCGGCAGCCATGATGTCGCCGACGAGACTGGTGACCGCTCCAGTGGCGACACGATCCTCAGCTCGGTATTCCTTCACCCGCGAGTCGAGCGCCCGGGTCACGAGCACGATCGCCAGCATCGGAACGACCAGCACCGCCGCAGCAGCCGCGTTGGCATTGCCGAGCGCCACCACAGCCACGATGGCAAAGGCCGCACCGCCTGCAAGGTCGACAACGCCGTCGACCAGCTGCGCAACGTCATCGGCGTCGTCGCGGAAATGGGTGATCGACTCGCCCGCTGAACCGATCGGCTGGCCGGCTTCCGGCCCGCCACTCGCCACCTGCGCAGCCAACAAGTTGGCACGGAGGAACGTCTGCATGTGAATCCAAGCCTTGGTGTAGATGACCGCTCCTGCGTGGATGGACGACATGCGCAAGACTTCGACCCCGACGAGTACCAGCGCCCATCGCAGCACCGTTTCGGTGTCTCCATCGGAGAGCGCGTCAAATGCTTCGGCGAGCACCAAGCCGATGACTGCTGGCAGCATGAAGAAGAGCGTGAACAAACCCGAACCCCACCAGAACGTACGTGGTTCGTGGTTCGCCACCTTCCACGCCAACGCCCAGATGCTCGGTTCAGGTAGCGCTTTCGTCTGGCTCATGACAGCACTTCCCCCAACTCAGTGCGTTCGTCCAGCAGATCGAGACTGTCGAGATCATCCATGTCGCTGAGTTCGTCGAGATCGGTGGCGTTGCCTTCGAGAGCCACTTCGAGCAAGCGATGAAATCGTGTTGACGGGTCTACTGCGAGCGCATCCCTGGGGCCGAACTCGACCACATGGCCACGGTCGAACACCAAGATGTCGTCGACTTCGCGCAAGGTGGACAATCGGTGGGCGATGATCAACGTGGTGCGGCCGTCCATGAGGCGACGAACTGCTGCCTCGAGGCGCCGCTCGGTCTCAGGGTCGACGCGTGCGGTGGCCTCGTCGAGCACGACGACATCTGGGTTGCGTAACCAGACGCGCGCCATGGCCAGCAGTTGCGCTTCGCCGGCCGACAGCCCGCCTCCGCCTGCGGAGAGATCGCGCTCGAGGCCGCCGTCGACCAACGCGTCCAAGCCGACCGAACGGAGCGCACCTTCGACCGCGGCGTCACTGGGGGCTGAGTCGAACAGTGTCACGTTGTCTCGAATCGTGCCACCGAAAAGCTCCACCTCCTGTGGCACGAGCGCTACCCGGCGTCGCAGCTCGTCGACCGGGATGTCGGCAATGGGGACGCCCCCCAACAGCAGGGTGCCACTCGTGGTCTCGACCAGCCGCAGCACCAAACGCGAGAACGTCGTTTTGCCACTACCGGTTCGGCCGACGATGCCGACGGATCGACCTGCGCCCAACACCAGATCGACGTCGGTGAGCACCTGTTCGTCGTCTCCGTAGTCGAACTGCACCCTGCGACACTCCACTTCGAGTGCTCCTGAGGGTGGGGAAACGGTGCCCTCGTCGAGCACGTTGGCCTTCACGTCGAGCAGATCGATCACCCGCACCATTGCTCCGCTCGCCTTCTGCACCGTCTCGAGTTCGTGGACGAACTCTTCGAGCGGCTGCCCGATGAGCAGGACATATTGGAAGAGCAGGAACGCGGTGCCGAGTGTCATGGATCCACGCGACACCAGCACCGCGCTGACGACGATCGACAGAACCGTTCCCATGACGATGGAGCCTTGAACCGTCCACCAGATACCCATGAAGGCGCGTTCGCGACGAGTGGCACTGGCGATCACATCGCCGCTGTCTTCGACGAATCGCCACATCGCATGGGCGCCGGCACCGTTGGATCGAAGGTCCTCGGAGGCATTGATGCGCTCTTCCAGACCGCCGTACAGCCGACCGTTAGCACCCATTTCATCGGCGGCTTCGGTGACCGCTTTCTGGCGCGTGAGCAGCACCAAACCGATCGCAACCAGGAAAAACACCAGCATGCCGAGGCCCACCTGCCAGTGAATCACGGTGAGCACCACGATGATTCCGGTCACCAGCATGACGGCCCCAAACGCCTTGGGTACCACGGTGCCCAGGAAATCCGAGACAGACGTGACGTCGCCGTCGACCCGGCTGATCAACTCGCCCGGGGTGTGGGTGCGATGGAACTCATGGTCGAGTTCGAGCACGTGGCGGGTGATGTTCAAACGCAGTTCATTGGTGGTGTTCCAAGCGGTGCGTGTGGCAACGCGAACCGCCCACACGGCCAGGAACTGACCGACCACGACGATCACCAAGAAGACTGCCGCGAGATTCCGTATGTCGGAAGCAGTGGTGCCCCGCTCGACTTCATCGACCACCTGACGAAGCACGAGCGGGCCGGCCAACGTGAGGCACGACAGTGCGGCAACGATCGTTGCCAGCGCGATCCATCGACCGAACGAACCGCGCATCAGTGCGAACAGGGCGCGGGAACGACTCGATTCCCCGGACGACATGCATGAAGTCTGTCAGCTCGGTCTGACAGTTCCGCGCCGGGTTAGCGGGCGAGCC
>JBBREA010000080.1:0-15206 GCA_038203385.1 Acidimicrobiales bacterium
GCACTCGCCTCCACGCGATGGCACAGCCGCAGCAGTGCGAACGGGTCGAGCGACGTGTCGACCTTCACGACCATGTTCAGGTAGGCGCCCTGCTCGTCTGGGCCGCCGACCGGCTCGGTCTCGTACACATCTGACATCGCACTCACCGACCCAGACACCTTGCCGCCCAACTCGCTAACGGCTCGGCGCAAGAAGGCTTCTCGATCGCCCAGGTTCGAGCCGAGCGCGATGATCGCCTCGTGCGACGTCGACTGTGAACCCGTCCGTAACGGCATTGCTTCGGAACGTGTGCGAACCATCCGAACTGCCGTGGTTCCGACGGCAGCGGCAACAGGTGGGCGGAGCTTGGTCACCAACACGTCGACCACTTCCACACGGTCGAACTCCAGCACAATGTCGACGATTTCGGCAGCCATGCGTTCGAGCAACACGTGCCGACTCACCTCAGCAGCCGCCACGATGCGCTCGACGACCAAGCCGTAGTGCACCGTGGCGTCGAGATCGTCCGTCGCTCCGGCCTCGTGCAGATCAACACCGATCGACAGGTCGATTCGCAGCGGCTGCGCAGCCTCGCGCTCGTGCGGCAGAGCTCCGATCACCGTGAGCACGCGGAGATCGTCGATCAGAATGCGGTCCATCGGGGAACTCCTTCAATCCTGTTGGCCCGAACCACGTTGTGCGTGGCACGACGTGGTTCTGTTACTTGGCTGATTTCTGGGGCGGGCGCCAGCAGGCGGCGAGCAGGGCCAAGCCGCCGAGACCACCAGCACCAACCGACAACAACAATCCGTTGACTCCGGTGAGGTCGTCAGTGAGATCGAAGGCGTGATCGAGCGACCACTCGCCCGGGCCAGCTACACCGAGGAGGGCGCCGCAGAACCAGAGCGTCATCACGTATTCCCACCCTTCGCCGGGCCGGAAGATGAAGAAACCGTTGCCACGATGGTTGATGATCCACGCAACCGTCATCGTGCCGATGACCCCGGCCGCGCCGAGCGGTGTCAGGAAACCGGCGACGAGCGCAGCGCCTGCTGCGAGTTCGGTGATGCTCGCCAGCCACGCCTGGACGAGCGGTGGTCGCATGCCCATGGAGCCGAACCATCCGGCAGTGCCTCTGATCTTCCCGCCACCAAAGATGTGGTTGTAGCCATGGGCGATCATGACAGCGCCGATGGCACACCGGAAGGCGAGGAAGGCCAGATCGAGGGCATCTTGGTCGGACATCGGGGAGAGCCTCGCACCTCCGCACCAATTCGGGCAAACGGTTCGGGAACCCGACTCCGTTCGGCGCCGTCCAAGAAGAAGCAATGAGGTCGGGAGCAGTGTGATGGGTGCCGAGGCGACGCACGGGTACCGCCGGCGTCGGATATGCGCCGAGTCACCGCACCCACATGGTCCTAAGGTGGAGTACAAGCAAAGGGGAACGGCGTGCGAGGAACAACTCAACGGCTCATCGCAACGATGTTGGTGTTCGTGCTCGTCGCCACGGCCTGTTCTCGTGGCAAGTCTGACGATGCCGCCGAAACATCCGTCACCACCCCCGACGCCACGTCGACCACCACGGACACGCCCACCAGCCAGCCGATCATCACGATCAACGGATCGACCGAACTCGACGCACCGACGACCACCGTGCTCGGCGTCAACTTGAGTGAGGGCGCTCCGGTCGAGGCCACCGAAGCCGGCCTCGCGGTCGTGGAGGGCGAGCCGCTCAGCGACGAGCAGTACAACGGCGTGCTGACCCGGTTGCCGCCATGGGACGTGCCAACCGAAGACGACAACGACCTGCAGTTTCCAACCACGACCCTCACGCCGCCCACCACCGGCGACCCCATCGAAACGCCGTTTCCGCCCGCCGTCGATCCCGGCTCGCCAGACATTCCCGCTGGCACCCCGCTCAACGTGGTGCGCTTTCAGCCCGAAGGCGCGGTCGACATCGCAGCATTCTTGTCGGTCACGTTCGACCAGCCGATGGTTCCGCTGGCCACGCTCGACGGGCTCGCTGCGGTTGATCCGCCAGTAGTCCTCGATCCACCCGTTGACGGACGCTGGAGGTGGATCGGCACCCGCACACTACGGTTCGAGGTGTTACCAGGAGCGACCGACCGTTTGCCAGCCGCCACCTGGTACACCGTCACGGTTCAAGCCGGCACCGAATCAGTCAATGGTGGCGTGCTCGCGGAAGCTGTGTCGTGGCAGTTCACCACCCCTGCGCCAACCGTCACTGAGTTCGTCGGGGCCAACCAATCGCTCACGACGACTCCGGTGTTCGTTGCGATCTTCGACCAACTCGTCGATCCGGACGCCGTGCTCGAAACCATCACTCTTCAGGCCGAAGCACAAGAGGTCGAGCTGCGGCCCGCCACCGATGATCAAGTCGACGCCGACGACGCTGCGGCGCTTGCGGTCACGACAGCGCTCGATGGCCGGTGGGTTGCCTTCACCCCATCCGCTGCACTGCCCGTCGACACCGACCTCACCATCGACATCGGCCCGAACACCCCGTCGCTGGAAGGGCCACTCACCAGCGAAGCGGTCGACTCGTACCAAGCCCGCACGTTCGGTGCGTTGCAAGTCGTCGATCACGGGTGTTCCGGAGACGCCGCGTGCACGCCGCAATCGCCATTCGGAGTCGAGTTCAACAACGAACTCGACCCCGATCTGTTCGACGCCAGCCAAGTCACCATCACCCCTGCGGTGCCTGGGCTGCGCATCGACCTGTACGGCAACTTCCTCCAGCTGTACGGCGCCACGGCGGGACGCACCACGTACACGGTCACGCTCGCCGGCGACCTCCAAGACGTGTTCGGGCAGACGCTCGGCGCCGACATCGACCTACAATTCGAAGTCGGCCCAGCGATGCCATCCCTCCGAGGGCTCGAGCAGCAATGGATCACCACCGACCCCGCAGCCGAGAGCCCGAGCGTCAGCGTCGTCACGGTGAACCACGACGCCGTGAACCTCAAGGTATGGGCCGTGTCGCCCGCCGACATCGACGAGTATCACGACTACCAAATGAATCAGTTCTCCGATGTCGCACCACCAGAGCCTGATTGGCCGGTGTTGATCGACACGCAGGTGCCGATCGAGAGTGACATCGACCGCGCCGTGGAAACCGCCATCGATCTCACCGACGCCTTCAATCAAGCGGGTTCGCAGGTGGTCGTTCGCGTGTCCCCCACCGAGGAGTACGACACACGAGACGAGCTGTATTGGCAGAACCAACCAATTGTGTCGTGGGTGCAACGCACCACGCTGGGCGTCGACGCGTTTCTCGACCGAGAGAACCTCATCATCTGGACGACCGACCTGCTCACCGGCGAACCGGTGGGAGGCGTACCGATCGAGTTGCTCGGTGACGGTCGCGTCGCCACCACGAACGACGAAGGTGTCGCCGAGATCGAGTTCGGCGATGCGTCGATTCGCGGCCTGTATGCCAATGCGGGCAACCGCACAGCACTACTCGCCGCAGACTGGCGCGAGGGATGGACGGGCATGGCGCGCACCGACGAGGGGCGCTTGTACACGTTCGACGACCGCGGCATCTATCGCCCCGGCGAAACCGTGCGCCTTGCCGCATGGCTCCGCAACGTCGCATCATCGAGCGATGGGACGCTCAGCTCATATGAACCCGGAACCGAAGTGACGTACCGTTCGGTCGACGGCCAGGGCACCGAGATTGCCACCGGCTCGGCCGAAATGAATGCACTCGGGGGTTTCAACGTGAGCTTCGGCATTCCAGAGGGTGCCAATCTCGGGTCGGCGTGGGTCGAGTTCGCCATCGAGGGCCAGCCGGTCGGGCCCCCGGGCCATGTGTACGAGATTCAAGAGTTCCGAAACCCAGAATTCGAAGTGACCGTTCGCAACGACACGCCCGGCCCATACTTCGCATCTGAGCCCGCAACCGTTGCCGTCGGGGCCACGTATTACGCAGGTGGGCCGCTTCCCGATGCCGATGTGGAATGGATCGTGGGCACCACCACCACGAACTACTCGCCGCCGAACTGGGATGCCTATTCGTTCGGCATCTGGACGCCGTGGTGGTTCGACGTCGGGTACATGGCCGAATCGTTTGCGGTCGACGTGGCGTTCGGCGGGCCGTGGTGCTTGGAGGCCTGCGACACGACCTACGAGCAGTTCGCAGGTGTCACCGACGGCGGTGGCAATCACTATTTGAACCTCGATTTCGACGGCAACGAGGTGGACCTTCCCAGCACTGTCAACGCCAACGCAACCGTGTACGACGTCAATCGGCAGGCATGGTCGTCCAGCACCAGTCTCCTCGTGCACCCGGCCAAGTTCTACGTGGGTCTCGACAGCGATCGGCCATTCGTGGAGCAGGGCACCCCAATTCGAATCGACGCCGTGGTCACCGATGTGGACGGTGTGCTCGTCGCCGACCGAGACGTCGACGTCACCGCCGGTCGTCTGGAATCCAAGCTCGTCAATGGTGTGTGGACCGAGGAAGTCGTCGATCCCGAGACCTGTGCCTTGACGTCGGTGGACGACGTGGATGCCACGGCGCGTGAAGCAACGATGCGATGCGAATTCGCTACAGAGGTCGGCGGCCAATACCGCGTCACGGCTCTCGTCACCGACGACGACGGGCACCGTAACCGCACCGAACTCACCGTCTGGGTGAGTGGGGGCACCAGTCGACCAAGCCGCAACGTGGCACGTGACTCACTCACCATCGTGCCCGACCGCGAGGAGTACGCAGTGGGCGACACCGCCGAGTTGCTGGTGCAGGCGCCCTTCGCCCCGGCGACCGGTTTGCTCACCGTGATGCACAACGGCGTGGTGTCAACGCAGACGTTCACCGCCGAAGAGGGCAGTGCGATCGTCGAGATTCCGATCGATGAGTCGTCGATACCAAACCTCAACGTGCAGATCGAGGTGGTCGGCAGTACGCCTCGTGTCGCCGACGACGGAACGCCAGATCCTGACGCAGCGGCAAGACCCGCGTACGCCGGAGGGACGATCACCCTCAGCGTTCCGCCGATCACCCGCACGCTCTCGGTCACGGCCACGCCGGCAGCGGAAGCACTCGAGCCGGGTTCCAGCACATCGGTCACGGTCGACGTGCTCGACGCGAACGGCACCCCGGTCGCCGACGCGAACGTCGCAGTTGTCGTGGTGGACGAGGCGGTGCTCGCTCTCACCGGCTACGAACTCGCTGACCCGCTCGACGTGTTCTACCAACCGGTGTACGACTACCTGCAAGCCGAGTACGCCCGCGCTCGAATCCAACTCGCCCGATCAGATCTGATGGACCTGACCACCGACGGTCAGGACGATTCGGCGTCCGAAACCACCGCTGCCGGTGCGGGTGACTTCGACTCGGCGCCCACCACTGACTCGGCTGACTACGCCGAAGAGTCCGGCGACGGTGGTGCGGGGAATCGCACAGGTGCTGATGGCGCACCGATCGACGTTCGCGCCAACTTCGAGGCACTCGCAGTCTTCGCACCCAACGAGACCACGAACGCCGACGGCTCCGTCACGGTCGAGTTCGACGTTCCCGACAACCTCACCCGCTACCGGGTCATGGCCGTTGCGGTTGCTGGCGCCGAGCAGTTCGGCAAGGGAGAGTCGAACATCACCGCTCGTTTGCCGCTCATGGTTCGGCCGTCAGCGCCACGTTTCTTGAACTTCGGCGACCAGTTCGAGTTGCCCGTGGTGTTGCAGAACCAGACAGACGCCGACCTCGTGGTCGACGTTGCGATGGAGGTCGTCAACCTCGCGCTCACCGGTGATGCCGGCAAGCAAGTCACCGTTCCTGCCAACGACCGAGTCGAAGTGCGCTTCCCCGCCACCACCGTCGACGTTGGTACCGCCCGATTCCGCGTGGTGGCAGCCAGCACCGACTACGCCGACGCCAGTGAAGGTGGATTGCCGGTGTACATCCCCGCCACGGCTGAGGCGTTCGCCACCTACGGCATACTCGACGGCCCCGCCGTCGCCAACCAACCGGTGACCACGCCCACTGGGGTGTTCCCACAGTTCGGCGGCCTGGAAATCAACACTTCGGCGACCGCGCTGCAGTCGCTCACCGACGCCATCATCTATCTCAACGAGTATCCGTATCAATCAGCCGACGGCTATGCCAGCCGCATGATGGCTGTTGCCAGCCTGCGTGACGTGCTCGACGCATTCGGCGCGGACGGGTTGCCCAGCCCCGGCGAACTCAACCTCAGCATGGTCGCGGACATCACCGGACTGACCGCTCTGCAAAACGACGACGGTGGGTTCCCGTACTGGCAACGCGGTCGCGAGTCCATACCGATGGTGTCGATCCAAGCCGTGCATGCCCTGTTGTTGGCACGCGATGCCGGGTTCGCGGTCAACCAGTCGGCGATCGACCGTGGGCTGGCTCACCTGTCCGACATCGAGCAGTACATCCCCACCGACTACGACGACCTGTCTCGCACGACGCTTCGGTCCTATGCCATCTACGTGCGAGGGGTTGCCGGCGACGTGGACACCGTCAAGGCAACGTCGCTGTACATCGACGAGCGGGATGTGTTGCAGCCCGACGCGGTTGCCTGGTTGTGGCCGTCGATCACCGACGCTGCCCTGCGGGTCGACATCGAGACGTCGCTGCTGAACCGGGCTGTGGATACCGCCGGAGCCGTGACCTTCGCCACCGACTATTCCGAAGACGCCTTCGTCATTGCTCACTCTGACCGGCGTACCGACGGCATCGTTCTCGACGCACTCATCACGCAGACCCCTACGAGTGAACTCATCCCAAAGACCGTCGCCGGTCTCTTGGCTGGGCAGTCGAACGCTGGCCATTGGAACAACGTGCTCGAGAACGCGTTCATCCTCATCGCGCTCAACCGGTACTTCAAGACCTACGAATCGGTGTCGCCCGACTTCGTCGCCCGTGTATGGCTGGGGGAGCTCTACGTGTCGGAGCACCCATTTGCTGGTTTCACCACCGACCGCGCCCACACCCTGTTGCCGATGATCGATCTCATTGCGAATACGACGGCCGCTGGCGGAGCGAGCAACATCACCGTGCAGAACGACGGAGTCGGACGCTTGTACTACCGGCTCGGGCTCCGATACGCACCCGACGACCTCGTGCTCGCTGCCCGAGACGAGGGCTTCGTCGTGGAACGCACCTACGAAGGCGTCGACGACCCAGACGATGTCACCCGTGACGCCGACGGCACCTGGCGGGTTCGCGCCGGCGCCAAGGTGCGCGTCACACTCACCATGGTCGCTGATGCCCAGCGCACACATGTCGCTTTGGTCGACCCGCTTCCGGCTGGGCTGGAACCGCTCAATCCGGCGTTGGCAACCACCCAGACGATTCCCCCCGACGAGGAAGGTGGAGGTGGTGAGTCGGGCGACACTCCATATTGGCGCAGCTGGAGTTGGAGCTGGTTCGATCACCAGAACTTGCGTGACGACCGCGTGGAGGCATTTGCCACGTTCCTCCCGGGAGGCACGTACGAATACAGCTATGTCGCTCGGGCCACGACGCCGGGAACGTTCGTCGTGCCGCCTGCGCGGGCCGAAGAGATCTACGCACCGGAGACCTTTGGCCGCTCGGCCAGCACCACGGTGGTGGTGAGCTGACAGTACGGTCGCCGCATGACCGAGTATTTCGACGTAGTGGTGGTGGGTGCTGGCATCTCTGGCATCGGCGCTGGGGTGCACCTCCAGCGCGAATGCCCCGATCGCACGTTCGTCATTCTCGAGGGTCGCGAGGACTTGGGTGGGACGTGGGACCTGTTCCGCTATCCCGGAGTGCGCTCCGACAGCGACATGCACACACTCGGCTACAGCTTCAAGCCATGGCTGCACGAGAAGTCGATCGCCGATGGGTCATCCATCCTTGCGTACCTGCGTGACACCGCCGCCGAGTTCCACGTCACCGAGCACATTCGGTTCCAGCACATGGTCACCTCGGCCAGTTGGTCGAGCGACACCGCTCGTTGGACCGTGACGGTCAGAGGGAACGAACCGATCGAATGCAACTTCTTGTTCATGTGCTCGGGCTACTACTCCTACACAGGGGGTTACACCCCGGACTTTCCGGGCCGCGACCGGTTCCAGGGACCCATCGTTCACCCCCAAGACTGGCCCGAAGACCTCGACTACCAGGGCAAACGCGTCGTCATCATCGGTTCGGGCGCCACTGCCATGACGTTGGTACCGGCCATGGCCGCCGACGCGGCGCACGTCACGATGGTGCAGCGATCGCCCACGTACGTGTTGGCGCGCCCTGACCATGACGTGATCGCCAACAAACTGCGTCGAGTCTTGCCCGAAACGACTGCCTACAAAATCGTTCGTCGGAAGAACATCTTGCTCGGCAGCTTCTTCTACAGCCGCACTCGTAAGGCCCCGGCGCGGGTGAGGTCCAGGTTGCTCGGGTGGACCTCGGCCGCCGTAGGCCCAGACGTCACGCGTGACCACTTCACGCCCACCTACAACCCGTGGGACCAGCGCCTCTGCCTCATCCCGAACGGCGACCTCTACAAAGCCATCCGGAGCGGCGCGGCATCGGTGGTGACCGACTGCATCGAGACGTTCACCGAGACGGGAGTTCAGCTGCAGTCCGGCGCGTACCTCGATGCAGACATCATCATCACTGCAACCGGCTTGCAGTTGGTAACCGTGGGCGACATGGACATCACTGTCGACGGACAACCAGTGGATTTCTCGGCTACGTGGACCTACCGCGGCCTTGGCTACTCGAACGTGCCGAACATGGTGTCGTCGTTCGGATACATCAACGCCTCTTGGACGCTGCGCTCAGATCTCATCGGCAAGTTCGTCTGTCGGCTGCTCAATCACATGACAGCGACCGGCACGCAGCAATGCATGCCGCGGTTGCGGCTGAGCGACCTCGACATGCCTGCCCGGCCGTACATCGTCGAGTTCTCCTCCGGCTACATGCAGCGGATGATGCCCCTGCTGCCGAAGCAGGGGGATCGGGACCCATGGAGAAACATCCAGGTGTACGCAGCGGACCAGAAGGCGCTCAACGCCCCAGTGGACGACGGAGTGATGCAGTTCACCGTCGCCTCAAGAGAGAACCCTGACGTTCGGGGTCTGACCCCGACCGTCAGGTCGTGATGAGCAGCACCCTGGAGTGGTGACCTGACGTTCGGGGTCTGACCCCGATCGTCAGCTACCAGGCTGAACCGTAGACCTCGTGACCGGGAGCGCTGCGGAGCAGGCCTCGATACGACTCGGCAACCGGCTGATTGTGGTTGATGACCTGGTCGACTTCGGTGGCGATGGGCAGTGAGACGCCGTATTCGTCAGCGATGGCAATCACCGACGCTGCTGCTTTGACGCCCTCGGCAACCTGATTCATCTCAGCAATGATGTCGGGCAGCTTCACACCCTTGCCGAGTTCCACTCCGACGTGCCGGTTGCGACTGAACGGGCTGGTGCACGTGACGATGAGGTCGCCCATGCCCGCGAGCCCGATGAACGTTTCGGCGTCGCCGCCGACCGCCACGCCGATGCGGGTCAGCTCGCGCAGTGAACGGGTGATCACCATGGCCCGAGTGTTGTCGCCGGCTCCGAGCCCGTCGCCGAACCCTGCGGCAATGGCGAACACGTTCTTCATGGCCCCCGCCACCTCCACGCCGATGACGTCCTCGGACGTGTAAACACGAAACCGCGCACTGTTGAACAGTCGCTGCAAACGAATCGCTTGACCGTGATCTGGGAGGGCAATCGTGGCGGCGGCGGCGAACCCTTGCACGATCTCCTTGGCGATGTTCGGACCCGCCAACACACCTACGGGGTGACCGGGGAGGACTTGATTGGTGACTTCGCTCATCCGCAAGCGGGTGCCCTGTTCCAACCCCTTCACGAGGCTGACAATCGGAACCCACGGCCGCAAATAGGGTGAGATGTCTTCGAGGATCTGGCGGTAGTGCTGGGAAGGCACCGCCATCACGATCACGTCCGCCGTGCAAACGGCGAGTTCGAGATCGGTCGTCGCCGTCAACGATTGCGTCAAACTGTGCCCCGCCAGATACTTCGGGTTCTGATGGGTGGTGTTGATGGCCTCGGCGACCTCTGCGTCGCGCATCCACTGGATCGTGTGTGTGTTGCGCGCCGTGATGGACGCAACCGTTGTGCCCCACGAACCGCCGCCGAGCACGGTCACAGTTGGCTCGCGCCGATGAAGTTTCGTCTTGGTCATGTCTCCCCCACTTCGACGTGACGTTCGGCCATTGTCGCCAGATACCGACCGACCGACTTGGCAATGACGGTCTACCAGATCGCTGTTCGACTTGACTACCTAACGGTCGTTAGGTAGGTTGCGGGGTGCATGTCTGTCGCCGCGCCACCTGCCACCCTGTGCCCCGCTCCTGACTGGGTGCCAGCCGAGGCCACGGCACGCGAGCGGATCATGGATGTTGCGGCAGCTTCGTTCGTATCGTTCGGGTACGAAGGCACGTCGCTTCGACACATTGCTGACTCGGTCGGCATGAAAGCCGGCTCGCTCTACTACCACTTCGCCTCGAAAGACGAGCTGCTCACACACATCCTCCGGCGTGGGATGGACGTGATGAACGACGCGTTCGACCAGGCCGAGTCAACCCCGTCCGCCGACGGTGCCGACCTGGTCGCCGGGCACGTCAGAGCGCACCTCGCCGCTCTGTACGAAAACGGTCCGTACACCGCAGTCCATGTCACCGCGTTCCGCACCGCTCCCCAGACGGTTCGTCGGGAGATCGTGATCATCCGGGACGCTTACGAGGCACGCTGGACCACACTGCTGGCTTCGCTGCAACACGACGGTGCTCTGGGCGTTGACGTCGATCTTCACCTCGCCCGACTCGCCTTGTTCGCGGTGATGAACTCGTCGGTCGAATGGTTCGACAAAGCCCGCGGGAACCTGGATGAGTTCGCTGCGGTGATCACCCGACAGTTCTGGAACGGCGTAGCTGCAGGTACACGGTCATGAGAGCAATCGCCAGCAAGCTCGACCGAATGTCGCCACAGTGTGCGGCCAACACTGCCGCCAACGAACAGCTCGTCGCCACCTTGAAGGCGCGCCAACAGTTCGCGATCGGCGGCGGCGCCGGCCGAGAACGGTCGATCGAACGACACCTCGCTCGCGACAAGATTCTCGTACGCGATCGAATCGATCTGGTCATCGACGAAAGCACTGCGTTCCTCGAGTTGTCCACGCTCGCAGCGTTCGGCCAGTACGACGATTCAGCCCCGGGTGCCGGGATCGTCACCGGCATTGGCATCGTGCACGGCACGCCATACGTGTTCATCGCCAACGACGCCACGGTGAAGGGTGGCTCGTTGTTGCCGATGTCGATCAAGAAACACGTGCGGGCCCAAGAGATCGCTGAGGAGAACGCGCTCGGAGTGATCTACCTCGTCGATTCGGGTGGCGCATTCTTGCCGCTGCAAGACGAGATCTTCCCCGACAAAGATCACTTCGGTGGGTCGTTCTACCGGCAGGCGCGTCTCTCGGCGCAGGGGCTTCCCCAGATCAGCGTGGTCCTCGGCGGGTGCACTGCAGGCGGGGCCTACGTGCCCGCCCTCAGCGACGAGGTGATCATGGTCGACGGCATCGGGCAGATCTTTCTCGGTGGCCCACCCATCGTGAAAGCTGCCCTCGGTGAAATCATCTCGGCCGACGACCTCGGCGGTGCCGAACTGCATACGTACACCTCCGGCGTGAGTGACTACATCGCTCGATCTGAACGCGAGGCGTACGGAAAGCTCCGCGAGATCTGTGAGACCACCGCCCAGCGCGGTATCGACGCCCGTCAGCCCTGGGTCGATTGGGCCGAACCCGAACCACCCGCATACGACCCAACCGATCTGTACGGCATCGTGTCGGCCGACGACCGAGTTCCATTCGATGCCACCGAGGTGATCGCCCGCTTGGTCGATGGTTCGAAGTTCTCCGCGTTCAAGCCCGACTGGGGCTCGTCGATCGTGTGTGGGTTCTCCCGCATCTGGGGCCATCTCGTTGGCATCATCGCCAACAACGGCATCATCTTCTCCGAGTCGGCCCTCAAGGCAACACACTTCATCGAGCTGTGCGAGCAGCGTCGAGTGCCGTTGGTGTTCCTGCAGAACACGTCCGGCTACATGGTGGGTCGCGATTCTGAAGCCGGCGGTATCGCCAAGCACGGCGCCAAGATGGTCGCCGCCGTCGCCAACGCAACGGTGCCGAAGTACACGGTGCTCACCGGTGGCGCGTACGGCGCCGGCAACTACGGCATGTGCGGTCGGGGCTTCAACCCGCGTTTTCTCTTTGCGTGGCCCAATTCGCGGATCGCAACCATGTCGGCCGAAACAGCCCAGACGGTGTTGGTCGACATTCGGCTGGCCGGCATGAAGGGCGCCGACACCAGCGAAGAAGATGTCGCTGCGTTGCGGGACGAAGTACGCCAGCAGTACGAACGGCAGTCCAACCCCTATTACGCCACGTCGCGACTGTGGGACGACGGGCTCATCGATCCGGTCGACACCCGCGACGCGCTGGGCGTGTGCCTCGCGGTCGCCGCACGACAAGACGACGCTCCCCCGTCACGACCCCTCGTGTACCGGATGTGAGGCGCATGCATGCAACAACCATCACGAACGGTGTCATGACGAACGGTGTCATGACGAACGGTGTCAGGCACCTCTCGTCAGGCGCGCCCGGTTCACCATCCGATGGCGCTTTCACGTGAAGATCCTCATTGCCAATCGGGGCGAGATCGCCCGGCGCGTGATCCGCACCGCTCATCGGCTGGGCCACACCACCGTTGCTGTGTACGGCGATCCAGACGCCAGAGCCTGGCATGTGTCCGAGGCAACCGAGTCGTTCCGGCTCGGTCCGGCCGACCTGGCGCAGTCGTACCTCAGTCAGGAACGGCTGCTCGCTGCCATTGCCCATACCGGCGCCGATGCGGTGCACCCGGGATACGGCTTCCTCGCCGAAAACGCCGCCTTTGCACGGGCGGTCGTCGCTGCTGGATGTGCATGGATCGGCCCACATCCCGAAGCGGTCGAACGGATGGGATCCAAGATCGAAGCTCGCCGCATCGCTGTCTCCGCAGGCGTGCCAGTGATTCCCGGGTACGACCAATCCCAGGACCCGGCCGACCTCGCTGCCGCCGCAGAACGAATCGGCTTTCCAGTGCTGGTGAAAGCCGCTGCTGGCGGCGGCGGTAAGGGAATCCGCATCGTGCACGAAGCCGCAGGGTTCGCAGCCGCACTGGCAGAAGCAGCCAGCGAGGCAGAGCGTTCGTTCGGTGACCGATCGATGATCGTGGAGAGGTACATCCAGCGCCCTCGGCACGTCGAGGTACAGCTCATCGGCGACAAACACGGCAACGCCATCCACCTCGGCACACGAGAGTGTTCCGTCCAGCGGCGTTACCAGAAGGTGCTCGAGGAGGCGCCGGCGCCCAACCTGCCAGACTCCACCCGCAGCGGGCTGCACGACGCGGCCATCAAGTTGGCCAGAGAAATGCACTACGACTCGGCCGGAACGATCGAATTCATCGTCGACGATGCCAACGGCGAGTACTTCTTCCTCGAGATGAACACCCGCCTGCAGGTGGAGCACCCCGTCACCGAGGAGGTCACGGGGCTCGACATCGTCGAACTGATGATCAACTCGGCCGCTGGCGCGCCACTCCAGCTCAGCCAGAACGACGTCACGTTCACCGGGCACGCATTCGAAGCGCGTATCAACGCCGAGGACCCAGCCACAGGTTTCACACCCCAGATCGGTCGAGTGACCGACATCACGCACCAACGACCCAGTTCGGTACCGGGTTCGGTCAGCCGTCGGCGTTGGGACGCGGCCATCCGCCCTGGCGACGAGGTCACCCCGTTCTACGACTCGATGATCGCCAAGCTGATCGTGTGGGACGAAAGCCGTGACGCGGCGCTCCAATCGTTGCGCTACGCGCTCGACGATCTCCGGATCGATGGCCTGATCACCACCGCACCGTTCCACCGCTGGCTCGTGGATCAACCACCGGTGATTGCCGGCCGGGTGACCACCAGGTTCCTCGACGAAACCGCCGTACCGGCCGACCCAGCGCTCGCCGCACCAACGGCGGCAGCGATCTGGCACGACCGCAACACGCTCGACCACACAGTCGGTCGCGCGGCGAAGCCACACAACCCGTGGAATCTGGAGAGCTTCCGTCTGACACCACACCGGTCAGCTGCCCCGGTACTCCTCCGCGCGCTCGACGGTGCCACACACGAGATCAGCCCCGCCGATTTCCCCACGCGAACCAGCGTGGAACCAATCGCGGGAAGCGTTGACGTGCAGCGTCGACGCGTGAGCGTTAGCCACCTCGGCTTCCCGCACGAGTTCGCGGTGTTGGAACGCAGCGAGGCATGGGCACCTGACCCCTCCGAGGTCGCAGGCGCGGCAGGTGCGATCACTGCGCCCTTCCCGGGAGTCGTCGCCGAAGTGCACGTGGCACCCCGCCAGTCGGTTGATGCCGGCTCGGTGGTGGTCGTGCTCGAAGCCATGAAGATGCTTCATTCGCTCACTGCATCAGGTGGCGGCATCGTCGACGAAGTCCGAGTCAGCCCCGGCGACCAAGTGTCCAGCAAACAAGTCCTCATCACTTTCAACGATTGAACCCCGGCGACCGCGTTGTGTCTGGCACAACGTGGTTGGCGGGTAGGAGATTCTCATGACGCACCGCAACATCTACATGACCGACGAGCTCGAGGCGATCTACGAACAGACGGTTGAGTTCGTCACCAAGGAGGTCACACCCAACGGCGATGCCTGGGAGGAAGCCGGCAAGGTTCCGCGCGACGTGTTGCGCAAGATGGGCGACCTCGGCATGCTCGGCCTGCGAGTCCCGGAAGAACACGGTGGGCTCGGTCTGGACATGCTCGCGTCGGCCACCTTCTCCGAAGCACTGGGTGCTTCGACCTTCGGTGGATTCGACGTGACCGTGTTGGTTCACACCGACATGGCCGGCCCACATCTGGTGAACTCTGGAACCCCCGAGCAGCTTGCCGAGTGGATACCGTCGGTGCTGTCGGGTGAGACCATTCTGTCGATTGGCGTCACCGAGCCAGATGCCGGGTCCGACGTTGCCGGCATTCGTACGACTGGGGTGAAAGACGGCGACGGGTGGCGGATCAACGGCACCAAGACCTTCATCACCAACGCCGTCTACGGCAACATGACGATCGTTGCCGCAAAGACCGACCCGGGCAACAAG
>JBBREA010000081.1:0-14676 GCA_038203385.1 Acidimicrobiales bacterium
TACGCCGAAGGGCTCAACATCCTGGCGAAGGCGAACATCGGGGCAGAGTCACATGCGATCGACGCTGAAACGGCTCCCCTTGCCGATGCCAAGTATTACCAGTACGACATCGACCTCGCCGCCGTCACCGAAGTGTGGAGACGGGGATCGGTGGTGTCGAGTTGGCTGCTCGACCTCACCGCCGAGGCACTCGTCTCCGATCCGAGACTGGACGACTACGCAGGCCACGTCAGCGATTCAGGTGAAGGACGTTGGACGATCAACGCTGCCATCGATGAAGGGGTGCCGGCACCTGTGCTCTCCGCTGCGTTGTATCAGCGGTTCAGCTCACGTGGACGCGCCGACATCGCCGACAAGGTGTTGTCGGCGATGCGCGCCGGATTCGGTGGCCACCACGAACGGAAGGACTCCACACGATGACCGTCACCTCCACACAACCGCCAGCGGACGCCCTTGTCCTCTTCGGCGCCACCGGAGACCTGGCCAAGCGCAAGCTGTTTCCAGCGCTGTTCCACCTGGAAGAACGCGACATGCTCCACGTGCCGGTGATCGGCGTCGCCCGCTCAGACTGGACCGACGAGTCGTTTCGCGATCACGCTCGGGAAGCAATCGTCGAATCCGATGCTGAGGCCGACCCAGCGGTGATCGACTCGCTGATGCAGCGCCTCGATCTGATTCAGGGCGACTATTCGGATCCTGCCACCTGGGAGTCGTTGCGGTCGACGCTCGACGCCTGTAGCTCCCAACAGGCCGTGTATTACATGGCGATTCCCCCGTCGATGTTCCCCGAGGTTGCCACTTCCCTCGCCTCGGTGGGTCTGAATGAGCGCGGCCGAATCGTCGTGGAGAAGCCGTTCGGACGCGACCTGGCATCGGCGATCGATCTCAACGAAACGCTCGCACAGATCTTCCCGGAAGAGCGCATCTTCCGCATCGACCACTACCTCGGCAAAGAGAGCGTGGAGGATCTGCTGGTCTTCCGCTTCTCGAACACCTTGCTCGAACCGGTGTGGAATCGTCGGTACGTGCGCAGCGTGCAGGTCACCATGTCTGAGACCATCGGGGTGGAAGGGCGAGGCTCGTTCTACGACGGCGTAGGCGCCATCCGTGACGTGTTGCAGAATCACCTCCTGCAGGTGGTCGCCCTCCTCGCCATGGAACCTCCGGCCGGTAGCGACAGTCGGTTCTTGCAAGACGAAAAGGCCAAAGTGATGGCTGCCATGCGACCGATCGACACGAACCAAGTCGTCCGCGGCCAATACGTGGGGTATCGCGACGAACCGGGGGTCGACCCCGACTCTTCGGTCGAGACCTATGTCGCCGCCCGAATCGAGATCGACTCGTGGCGTTGGGCAGGCGTGCCGTGGTTCGTTCGAGTGGGCAAAGGTCTCACGCAGTCGTCGACCGAGGCGGTCATCGAGTTCCACTCACCGCCGAGACTGCTGTTCGACGAGGCCGGTGGCCCGGCGCCGGATCGCAACCTCGTGCGGCTGCGGCTGGGCAAACGCGATGGGGTGACGTTCGGGCTGCAGGCGAAGACCCCTGGTCCACACCTCGACAGCCAGATGGTGGAGGTCTCCGTGGACTTCGCTGCGGCACTCGGTGAGCGATCGGAAGCGTACGAGCGGCTACTCGGCGACGCCATCAGCGGGTCCACTCGCCGGTTCGCTCGCCAAGACGTGGTGGAAGCCACCTGGAGCGTGGTGCAGCCGATTCTGGACCATCCAGGCCCAGTTCACCCGTACTTCCGTGGCTCGTGGGGACCAGCGGAAGCCGAACGGCTGCTCGGTTCTGGTGATCACTGGTTCCTTCCGAGCGACTGAGTTCCGATGCGATAGGATTCTCACTCGACGGGAGTTGTATCCCAGATTGTGAGATCTAGAGATGTGGTGGGTTCCGGTGACGCTCGCTGCTGCGACGTGCCAGATCCTTCGCACCTCGCGACAACATGAGTTGCGTTCGGTCTTGTCGACCGGTGCCGCTGGGTTCGTCAGATACGCCTACGGCGCCCCCCTCGCGATGCTCACCAGTCTCTTCTTGTTCGGGGTGCTGGGACGCCCACTACCTCACATTCCGGGCAGATTCTGGCCGACCGTCGTGGGCGCTGGAATCGCCCAGATCGTCGCAACCCTTGCGTTGCTGCAGTCGTTCAAGATGCGTGACTTCGCCGTTGGCACCGTCTACAGCAAGTCCGAAGTGCTCATCGTCGCCGCCATGGGAGCGGCGGGTTTGGGCACAGCGATCTTGCCTGCTGGGTGGATCGGCATCGTGCTGGTCACCGTCGGGGTCGTCGCCCTGGCATCGAAAGGGTCGTGGCAAACGGTGTTGCAGGGCACCTTCGACCCAGCAGCTCTGATGGGAGTGGTTGCGGCAGCCGGCTTCGCGGCCGCCGCCGTCGGTATCGGTTCGGCGGCCAAGTCGCTGACCGGGGCGCCGTCGTTCGACCGGGCGCTCTGCACGCTCACGGTGATGCTCACCCTGCAGACGCTCATCAACGGAGCATGGTTCGTCGCTACCGACCCTGGTCAGATCCGGCTCGCCGCAGCCGCGTGGCGACCAGCGGCGTGGGTGGGAGTGTTGAGCCTGCTGGGCTCGATCGGCTGGGCGTGGGGGTTCACGCTGGAAAGTGCCGCCAAGGTGCGAACACTCGGCCAAGTGGAACTGGTCATAGCGTTCGTGATTGCCAGAGTGGTTCTGGGCGAACGTCACCGTCGTGCCGACTATCTCGCCAGCGCGCTGGTGCTCGGCGGCGTGGTCGTAGTAACCGTCCTCGGCTGACCCTGACGAATGGAGTCATGACGAATGGGGTCAGACACCTCTCGTCAGGTGTGTCTTCGTCAGGTGTGTCTTCAGAGCAGGCTGTTGCGGCGTGGGATCACCACGATGGTGCCGTCTGGCTCGCGGTGTACGGTCACTCGAACTCCGTAGAACTCGGCCAGGATGTCGGCGTTCAGCACCGATTCCGGTAAGCCTTCTGAGACCACGACGCCTTCGTGCATCAGCGCCAGACGGTCCGCGTACATGCCTGCCAACGTGAGGTCGTGCATGGCCGAGATCACCGTGAGGCCATGGTCGTGACGCAGACGCTCCACGAGGTCGAGCGCTTGTTGCTGGTGACCGATGTCGAGCGCAGACGTGGGTTCGTCGAGCAGCAGGATCGGCGCTTCGGTCGCCAGCGCCCTCGCGATCACCAGACGTTGCCGTTCACCACCGCTGAGATGACCCAAGTACCGATCCGAGAACTCGCTGAGATCCAGCCGTTCGAGCACGTCACGCACCATGGCTCGGTCGCGCCGACTCTCGGTGCCGAAGTACCCGACGTACGGTGCCCGCCCCAGTAGGACATATTCGAACCCGGTCATGTCGGCTGGCATCATCGGATCTTGGGGCACGTACGCCACCAGTGCGGCACGACGGGAGCGGGCGCGCAACGCCAACGGGGCACCATCGACGTCGATCTCTCCGATGCAGGAAATCACGCCGACGACCGCCTGCAGCAATGACGACTTGCCCGCTCCGTTGGGCCCAATGAGGCCCAACCATTCGCCCGACCGAACCGATGTGGTGAAACCGTGCACGGCGACGCGCTTGCCGTACCGCACCGATACGTCACGAAATTCGATGGAACTCATCGGTTGAGATTTCTCGTGCGCAGCAGCAAGATGAAGAACGGCGCCCCGACGAACGCTGTGACCACTCCGATGGGTAGTTCCGCTGGTGCGGTGAGCATCCGCGCTGGAATGTCGCACACAATGAGGAATGCGGCACCGAACAGTGCCGACAGCGGCAGCACTCGCCGGTAGCTCGAACCCGCAATGAGACGAACCACGTGCGGCACGACGATGCCAACGAAACCGATCAGGCCACTCACCGACACGACAGCGGCCGTGCCGAGGGTTGCCGCGATCACCACGATCAGACGCACCCGCGCCACCGGAATGCCGAGGGTCGTCGCTTCGTCGTCGCCCACGCGTAGCGCGTCGAGGTGACGCCGATGCAAGAACAGCACCACGCAACTCACCGCCACGTACGGCGCGACGAGCTTCACGTCTTCCCAGTCCGCCGTGTTCAGGCGACCGAGGATCCACGTGTACACATCACGAATCACTTCCGAGTTGCGTTGCAGTAGGAAGGTCTGTGCTGCCGTGAGCAACGACACCATGGCCACACCAGACAACACCAAGGTGGCCGTCGAGCGGAGTCCACCGAACGCGGCCCCCACGAAGTAGGTCACCGCCACCGCAGCGATGGCGCAGACGAACGCCACCGCGGGCACCGGGTCGATCGGCCAGCCGGCGCCCGCACCACGGAAGGTGGCGATCATCAACGTTGCCCCCAGGCCTGCGCCGGCGGCAGCACCGAGCTGATACGGGTCGACGAGTGGGTTGCGGAACACACCCTGATAACTTGCGCCACCCACCGACAACATGGCCCCGACCAGCCCGCCGAGCACGACCCGTGGCATGCGGATCTCCCACAGAATGTTCCACTGGCTGTCGGTCACCCCACTGTCGATCGAGATCAGCGGAAGGTGATCGAGTAGAGCGAGTGGCACACGCCACCAGGTGAGCCCAGCCGGCCCGGTGACGATGCCAGCGAAGATGGTCAGCAGAGCAACCGCACTCGCGCATACGACCCACCTCGTGGACCCGCGTCCTGACTCGGGCGTGACGTCCTGACCAGATGCCGGTGCGGCTGTCGATGCACTGGTTGTCGCATTTGGTGGAGCGTCGCTGGCCGTCGTCATCGGTTACTCCTGGTCAGCCTGCGTCGACCGAGGCCTGGGCGTGGACTGCCTCTCCAACGCTTTGCAGGAAGTCGACGACGCGCGGCCCCCAGCGCGAGACGACGTCGTCGTCCATCTCGATCACGCCGCCGTTCACGACGGCCGAGGCAACATCCCAGCCAGGGCGAGCGGCAACCGTTTCAGTGGTCTCTCCGCAGTATTTGGTGCACGCGAGGAAGATCAGGTCGGGGTCGGACTCCAGCACGAACTCAGCGCTGAGCTGCGGATACGGGCCGAGATCCCCTGCCTCGTCGGCAATGTTCACCAGGCCTGCTTCGGCATAGACAGCACCGATGAACGTGTCGGACGTGACCGAGAAGTACGTGTTGTCGAGTTCGTGATAGTAGGTCATCGGCGCTTCGAGCTCGGGCAGTTCGGCGACCACTGCTTCGATGCCTGCCTGCATCTGGACCACGAGTTCCGCCGCTTCACCGACGCGCCCGATGGTCGCGCCGAGTTCTTCGATCTGGGAGTAGATGTCGTCGAACGAAGCGGGAGCCATGCCCTCCCAATGCGCGATACCCAACGAATCGAGTTGATCGAGAAAGTCGGTATTCGTGCCGTCGGTGATCACCAGGTCCGGTTCGAGCGCGGCGATTGACTCGACGTTTGGCTGATATGCATCGAGCCCGGCCATCTTGTCGGCAGCCTCGGGCGGGAAGTTCGAGAAGTCGTCGACCGCCAGAATCTGGTCGTCAGCGTCGAGCGCGTACAGCATCTCGGTCGATGTTGCCGAGAGTGAGATGATCGCCGACGGCACATCTGCCATCGATTCATCTGCCATCGATTCAGGGGCGGTGGTGGCGACGACTGGCGTCGCTGCCGCGGTCGACGGTGCAGCCGCAGCTGTCGTGCTGGTGGTTTCGGTGTCGTCACCGCAGGCGCCGGCGACGAGCGCCAAGCCAGCGAACACGGCGGCCCAACGGGCCAGTGGGGTGGTGCGCATGGAAATTCCTCCACGTCGGGAGGACAAGTTGGTCGGGAGCCGTGACTCACAAACCGCCCTTGCCTCGAGGGTCTGGTTCATTCGCTCAGCAGGGTCGACCGGGCTCGTCCAGATCACTCTGGAACCACCGTTGCGGGACAGCGCCGGAATCTCACCGGACTTCGCGCCACACTGTGCGGGCCCAACCTACAGGGTGGAGAGGCAGCACGGCACAATTGAGTCCGGCTGGAGAATCTGCTTCGATGAATCCGGTGGGGCAATCCGTTAGGGTCCGCCCCCGACAGCACGAGTGCTCGAGCGACCAATCGAACCAGCGGCCGCCACGACGACAGCGAAGAGGGACATGACGACCGACGAACAGCAGCCGACGGATGATGGCACCGAAACGCTCACCGAAGCCCTCACCGATGACCCGCGACCGGATGGCCTTCGGTCGGCGCCGTCGCTCGTGATCGTCAACACCGGCAACGGGAAGGGTAAGAGTACGGCTGCATTCGGTGTGATGCTGCGTGGAATCGCGGCGGGATGGAAGGTCGCCGTTTGTCAGTTCATCAAGTCGAGCGAATGGAACGTCGGCGAGGAGAAGATCGGCCGACAACTCGGAGTTGATTGGAACTCGTTCGGAGATGGCTTCACCTGGGACTCGAGCAATATCGAACACGACAAGGCTCTCGCGGCAGCTGGTTGGCAGAAGGCAAAAGACCTCATCGTGGCAGGTGAGCATCAGCTGATCATCCTCGACGAACTCACCTACTTGTGCACGTGGGGTTGGATCGACGAGGCCGACGTGCTCGCCACGGTCACCGGCCGGCCCGAACGGGTGAATCTCGTGATCACCGGACGCGATGCTCCGCCCGGATTGATTGCCATCGCCGACACCGTCACCGAGATGAACGAAGTGAAACACGCCTATCAGCAGGGAATCCGCGCCAAGCGCGGCATCGACTACTAGTGCGATGGCAGTGCACGACCACTCGGCCGCCCCGCTTCCCCGCCTGACTTCGGATCAGTCTGAGGGACCTTTGACGGTGGTCCTCGGTGGTGCCCGTTCAGGAAAGTCTTCGTTCGCCGTCCGCCTTGGTCAGCAGGCCGCTGCTTCGGGCCGGGGTATTGCGTTCATCGCAACGAGTCCGCGAATTCCCGGTGATGACGACCTCGATGCTCGCATCGCCGCCCATCGCTCCGAACGCCCGTCAACCTGGCTCACCATCGAAGAAGAGGTCGATTTGCCGGGCGCCGTTGGCCGGGTCGAATCAAGCGCTCTGGTGATCGTCGACTGCGTGACGGTGTGGGTATCGAATCTGATGCACCGCGACGTTTCCGAGAACGACGTACTCGCGGCCGCGAACGACGTGCTGGTCGCCCTCCGTTCCCGATCGGGGCCGAGCCTGTTGATCTCGAACGAGGTGGGCATGGGGATTGTTCCGATGAATGCCCTGGCGCGTTCGTATCGCGACATGCTCGGTCGTGTGAATCAACAGTTTGTGGCAGCCAGCGACAAAGCACTGTTGATGGTCGCTGGTCGCGCCCTGCCGCTGGTCGATTTCGAGCAAGCATGAACGCACTTCGAGAGTCCATCGCCACGCTCACTGCCCCAGACGACGAGGCGGCCTCCGCCGTTCGGCTTCGTGCGGAGTCCGTACTTCGGCCCACCGGTGCCTTGAAGTCGCTCGACGAGATTGCCGTCCTGTTGGCAGCATGGCAGGGCACCACGACCCCCGATGTGGCCTGTCCGGCCGTGGTGGTGTTCGCCGGCGATCATGGTGTGGCAGCCGCAGGCGTGAGCGCGTACCCGAGCACGATCACTGCGGAGATGCTGGCCGCGATCCAAGCCGGGCGCGCCACCGTCAACGCGATGGCCAACCGCGCGGGGGCATCGGTATCCGTGGTCGATGTGGGCGTCGGCGCTCCCACCGCAGACATCCGTTTCGAACCCGCCGTCTCAGCCGAGCGGTTCGATGCCATCGTGGGCATTGCGTTCGCCGAGGTCGATGCTGTGGTCGCCTCCGGTGCGGACCTGCTGATTCTCGGCGAGCTCGGCATCGGCAACACCACCGTCGCAGCGGCGGTGTGCGCCCATCTTCTCGGCGGTTCGGTCGACTCCTGGACTGGCCGCGGCACCGGCGTCGACGACGAAGGTTTGGCACGCAAGCGAACGGTCGTCGCCGAGGCGATTGCAAGAATCGCGTCTGTTACCGACCCGCTCGAAACCCTCCGCCAGGTGGGTGGCTCGGAGCTGATCGCCATCGCAGCCGCGTGCGCTCGGGCGCGGCATCACCGCTTGCCGGTGTTGCTCGACGGATACGTCGCCACCAGTGCCGTACTGCCGCTGCAGCTCGTCGATGAGTCGGCGCTCGAACACTGTCTCGCTGGTCACGTCTCCGCAGAATGTGGGCACCGCGGGTTGCTCGACCGGATGCGGATGCACCCGATCATCGACCTGGACCTGCGGCTCGGCGAGGCAAGCGGTGCCCTCGCCGCGCTGCCGATCCTGCAGATGGCTTGCGTTGCAGTCACGAACGTCGCCACGTTCGACGAGTGGTTCAGCCGTTGACCGGTTTGCTCGGAGCGATCCAATTCCTCACCCGGGTGCCGGTTCGAACGCCGACAGCAGTGCCGCACGAGCGGACACTTCCATGGTTCCCCGCGGTCGGAGCGCTCATCGGTCTCGTGGTCGGCGCGATCGCCGCAGGCTTGGCCGAGTGGATCCCGGTCGGTGTCGCCGCGGCTGTTGCCGTCGCTGCCGGGCTGTTGCTCACCGGTGCGTTTCACGAGGACGGCCTGGCCGACATCGCCGACGCATTCGGCGGCGGGTGGACCCGAGAGCAGCGATTCGAGATCCTCAAGGATTCGCGGCACGGCACGTACGGCGTTGCCGCATTGTGTGGTTCGATCGTGATCCGAGTGGTGAGCGCCGGTTCGATCGTGGCGCAACCAGCCCTTTTCGCCGGATTCGTGGCAGCCCACACGCTGGGACGAACGGCCGCGATCTGTGCGCTGCTCGTCGGGCGCCCCGCCACCGAGTCCGGGCTCGGAGCAAGCGCTGCTAGCGCCGGCACACGGGCCTCCATCGCGATCTCGTCAGTGCTTGCGATCGGCGCCGTGGCCGCACTGACCGGATGGTGGTCAGCACCGCTGGTCGGAGCGTCGATCACTGGTGTGGCCGCCGCGCTCTGGCTGTCGAACCGCAAGATCGGGGGCCTCACCGGAGACACGCTGGGCGCTATCGAACAGGTCGTCGAATGCCTCGTGCTGGTGACGGTCAGCGGCCTCGCCCTCCACCACAACCTGTGGTGGAGCTAAGCAGGCCAGTTCTATTTCGCGACGAACTCGGCGATCCGGCGGATGCCTTCCACCATGTCGTCGTCGCCAAGGGCGAACGAGAACCGACCGTATCCAGGTGCGCCGAACGCCTCGCCCGGAACGAACGCAACCTTGGCCTTGTCGAGCACGATGTCGGCAAGTTGCAACGTGGTCGACGCTGTGGTGCCGTGCAGATCGCGGCCGAGTAGACCAGTCATGTTCGGGAAGCAGTAGAACGCACCCTGCGGCGCCATGCAGGTGACGCCGTAGATCTCGTTGAGCATGCCGTGCATGATCGAACCACGCCTGGTGAACGCTTCGCGCATGCGGTACACGTCGTCGAGCGGGCCAGCCACGGCGGCGATTGCAGCACGCTGAGCAACGTTCGAAACGTTCGAGGTGGTGTGGCTCTGGAAGTTGGCTGCCGCCTTCATCACGTCGCCCGGCCCGATCATCCAGCCAACGCGCCAACCGGTCATCGCGTAGGTCTTGGCAACGCCGTTGACGATGAGGCACTGGTTGGCCAACTCGGGCACCACCGCCGGCATTGATACGAACTGGCTGTCGCCGTACAGCAGGTGCTCGTAGATCTCGTCGGTGACCACCCACACCTCGTTGGCCACGGCCCACTGCCCGATGGCGACCACTTCATCGGGGGTGTAGACGGATCCGGACGGGTTGTCCGGGCTGACGAACAACAGCACTTTGGTGCGTGGTGTGATGGCCGCCTCGAGTTGCTCGACGGTGACCTTGAACTCGGTGGCGTCCGTGGTTTCGATGACCACCGGTACGCCACCGGCGAGGGTGATCGCTTCGGGATACGTCGTCCAGTACGGCGCGGGCACGATTACCTCGTCGCCTGGGTCGCACAGCGCCGCGAACGCCGTGAACACAGCATGCTTGCCGCCGTTGGTGACCAACACGTTGGCTGGATCGACCTCGAGGTTCGAGTCGCGCAGCGTCTTGGCTGCGATCGCCGCCTTCAGATCAGGCAAACCCCCTGCAGGTGTGTACTTGTGGTTGGCGACGTTCGAGCACGCCGCGATGGCCGCCTCGACGATGTGAGCGGGCGTGGCGAAGTCGGGTTCGCCTGCTCCGAAGCCGATGACGTTCTCACCCGCGGCCTGCAGCGCTTTGGCTTTCGCGTCGACGGCGAGAGTTGCGGACGGTGCGATGGCAGCAAGGCGCTGGGAGGTGCGGTTCACGGGGCCTAATGGTGCCAGGTATCCGGCACTTTCGCCCACAGAGTTTCGCTGGTTTCCGACGGTTGTCCCGATCGGCGGCGGGAACCTTCCGGACGAACGGTCCGGGCGTGAGCTGCGCTGGCTCTTCGTCAAGCAAGGTGGGAGTGGTGCCACGGTGGTGCCATGCTTGGACACCGTGAGCGACTCCCCCATCAGCAACACCGGCAGCACTCGTGGCGTCACACTGCCCGATTCCATCAAACCGGCCGACGGCCGATTCGGTTGCGGGCCATCGAAGGTCCGCCCTGAACAGATCGACGCAATCGTCGCTGCAGCAAGTTCGGTGATGGGTACGTCGCACCGCAAGCCGCAAGTGAAGAACGTCGTCGGTTCGATTCGCTCTGGCCTCACGAGCTTGTTCGGCCTGCCCGACGGATGGGAGATCGTGCTCGGGAACGGCGGCACCACCGTGTTCTGGGACGCCGCAACATTTGGTCTGGTCCGCAACCGCAGCCAGCATCTCGTCTTCGGTGAGTTCTCGTCCAAGTTCGCCGAAGCGTGCGCCGCAGCGCCGCATCTCGACGATCCGACGGTGATTCAGAGCGCCACCGGCGACCATCCAACGGCGGTTGCCGAACCAGGCGTGGATCTGTATGCGCTCACCCACAACGAGACGTCGACGGGAGTGGCGATGCAGCTCACTCGGCCGGAAGGCGCTGACCCTGGGGCACTCGTTGCTGTCGACGCAACGTCGGGCGCCGGCGGACTGCGTTGGAGCCCTGACGAAGTCGACGTGTACTACTTTGCCCCCCAGAAATGCTTCGCAGCCGATGGTGGCCTGTGGATCGCAGCCTGCTCGCCTGCAGCGATTGATCGCATCGAACGAATCGCTGCGAGCGACCGTTGGTGCCCCGCATCAATCGACCTCAGCATTGCTCTCACCAACTCCAAAGCCGACCAGACGTACAACACGCCTGCGGTGGCCACGCTGCTCATGCTCGATGCCCAGGTGCAGTGGATGAACCGCAAGGGCGGGCTCGAGTGGTGCGCCAGCCGATGTGATGCTTCGGCCGCGGCGATGTACGGCTGGGCCGAAGCGCGCGACTGGGCGAGACCGTTCGTCACCGACCCGCTGAAGCGCTCCTCGGTCGTCGCCACGATCGATCTCGACGACTCCATCGATGCCAACGAGGTCAGCGCCATCCTTCGCCAAAACGGCATCCTCGACACAGACAGCTACCGCAAACTCGGCCGGAACCAGATGCGCGTCGGCATGTTCCCGGCCATCGACCCGTCTGACGTCGAGGCGCTCACCGTCTGCATCGACCGAGTAGTCGAATCACTGCAGCACTGACTCCCGCCACGCCAGTGGCCCCGCGTCTCGATTCCAAGTGAATGGCGTCTGCGGCTTCAGGGGTGAACGCGACGCGCCCGGCAAGTTCGCTGGGCAGTTAGCCTGATTCGGTGGACAGCATCGACGACGTGCTCACGCTCGAGACCCTCGATCTCGGGCCGTTGCGATCCCCCGTGATGCTGATCGCATTGACCGGGCTGTTCGACATCGCTGGTGCCGCCACGACGGCACTCGACGAGTTCGCACCAGCAGATGCAGCGGTGACAATCGGCGACATCGACCCCGACCCGTTCTACGATTTCACGCAGGCGCGCCCCCAGATCGAGTTCGACGACGACGGAGTTCGCGACATCACCTGGCCGGAAAACCAGTTCGACGTGGTGCGCGGTCAAGGCGGACGCGACCTCGTGGTACTCGTCGGCACGGAACCGCATCTCGGTTGGAGGACGTATGCCGGCTGCATCCGGCGGGTCGCCCAGCAGCTCGGCTGCGAGGCCGTGGTCACCGTGGGTTCGGCGGCCGAAGGGGTGCCACACACGCGACCCCCCAGGGTGACGGGCAGCACCACCAGCGCTGCGTTGGCCGGCGCGCTGGGTATCGGCCAGCCCACCTATGAGGGGCCGACGGGCGTCGTTGGCGTCATCCAGGCCGACCTTGCTGCTGCCGGTATCGCTTGTGTTTCGCTACGGGTCGGCATTCCCCACTACCTCATGAATGCCGAGCATCCACTCGCCGTCGCCGCACTGCAGACCCATCTGTCACATGTCCTGGGAGTTCCCGCGCCGGCACCGCCCAACGACCATGCCGAAGAGATCGCCCGCTGGCGGTCGCTGCACGACGAGCTCGTCGAGAGCGACAATCAACTCGGGCTGTACGTTCGCATGCTCGAGAACGACTATGACCGCAAGGCAGAAGCGGCTATTCCGTCAGCTGACGATCTGGGCGCCCAGTTCGAACAGTTTCTCCGCGACCAACGCCCCGACGCCTGACGAGCGCTACGCGGTGTGGCGGCCGGTCACTGCCGTCATCAGCCCGAGGCCGATGTAGAGCGTCCCGGTGACAAGACCTTCGCGGCGCGGCATTGCAGGACGGCGGCGAAGACGTGTGGCGATGAACGCAGCCGCAAGCGCCCAGGAGCTATCGGTGACGAGACCCATCCCGACGAACACCGCACTGAGCACCAACAGTTGCAGCGTGGCCGAACCTCCGCCGTTGGCATCTACGAACTGGGGTACGAACGCCAGGAAGAACACCGCTGTCTTGGGGTTCAACGCGTTCACGACGAATCCGTCGGCGTACAACTGACGGTTCGAGCGAGCCGACAGACGCTGCTCGGTGGCTGGGCCGACACGGCACATCATGGTGCGAACACCCATGTAGATGAGGAACGCAGCACCCGCGAACTTCACGACGTTGAAGGCTGTCGCCGACGCGACGATGATGGCCGACAATCCCATTACTGCGGCGGCAACGTGCACGAGCGTTCCGGTGTGGATACCAGCAACCGACACCAACCCGGCGCGTCTACCCTGCGACGAACTGCGGGCCACGATGTAGAGGACTGATGGCCCTGGAATCAGGAGCAAAGCGAGTGCCGCCAAACTGAACAAACCGATCGACGACGCTGTTGGCACGAACGCCAGGCTAGACCCCGACTGACGGTCGCAGGTGCCTCGGTTTCGACCCACGGGTTGCGACGCAGGTAGGCGGCCGGGCACGACCAGGCGCGGGGATTCGAGCTATTTTGCGGCGGCGAAGCCTTGGTCGAGGTCGGCGATGATGTCGTCCATGGTCTCCAGGCCGACGCTGAGGCGCACCAAGCCTGGCGTGACGCCCGATGAGGCTTGTTCCTCGACCGACAATTGGCTGTGCGTCGTGCTGGCCGGGTGGATGACGAGGCTGCGTACGTCGCCGATGTTGGCAACGTGGCTGTGCAGCGACAGACCTTCCACGAAACGCTTGCCAGCTTCCACACCGCCCTCGATCTCGAAGGAGAGGATCGAACCGTACCCCTTGCCCCCACCGTAGACATGGGTGCGCTCGTGCCACGGTGACGAATTCAAGCCGGCGTATGCGACGCTGACGACCTGCGGGTGAGCGTCGAGGTACTCACCGACGACTTGGGCATTCGCGAAGTGCCGCTCCATACGGAGACTCAGCGTCTCGACCCCCTGCAAGATGGTCCAGGCGTTGAACGGCGAGATCGCCGGGCCGAGGTCGCGCAGCATCTGCACGCGGGCCTTGAGAATGAAGCTGCCGTGGCCGAGGGCGGGCCAGTAGGCCAAGCCGTGGTAGCTCGGGTCCGGATCGGTGAAGTTCGCAAAGCGACCCGATGCGCCGTAATCGAAGGTACCTCCGTCGATGATGCACCCACCGATCGACGTTCCGTGGCCACCCATGAACTTGGTCATCGAGTGCACCACGATGTCAGCACCCCACTTCAGCGGCTGTACGAGGTACGGCGTGGGCACGGTATTGTCGACCATGAGCGGAACGCCGGCCTCGTGCGCAACCTGTGCGATGTTCTCGATGTCGAGGAAGTTGTTGCGAGGGTTGGCGAGCACCTCGCCGTAGAACAGTTTGGTGTTCGGCTGTACTGCGGCACGCCACTGGTCGATGTCGTCGGGGTCGTCGACGAACGTCACCGTGATACCGATCTTGGGAAGCGTGTAATGCAGCAGGTTGTAGGTGCCGCCGTACAGCGAAGGCGATGCCACGATGTGGTCGCCGGCTTCGCAGATGGTCATGATCGCCAAAGATTCGGCGGCTTGGCCTGACGCAACGGCAAGCGCACCGGGGATGCCGATCGCAGTGGTGCAACCGCCCTCCAGGGCGTTGAGTCGAGCTTCCAAGGCCCCCTGCGTGGGGTTCATGATGCGGGTGTAGATGTTCCCAACTTCAGCCAACGCAAAGAGATTTGCAGCGTGAGCAGTGTCACGAAACTCGTACGACGTGGTTTGGTACAGCGGCACAGCGCGTGCCCCGGTGGTGGGATCAGCGTCGCCGCCGACGTGGATCTGCTTGGTCTCGAAACCCCAGGAGTCGCTCATGCCGGCGCACCCTATCCAGCTAATCCCGACCAATCAACTCGCATTTCACCAAG
>JBBREA010000082.1:0-14524 GCA_038203385.1 Acidimicrobiales bacterium
GCGCGTGCCACGTCAGCCTTCTTCCTGCCCCTGAGGCCAGGTCCCGAGAGGGCCTGATCAATCAGAGTACGAAGGCTCGCACACAGCGCGGCCCGTGTCCACTCGCCATCGACTTGTGCGTCGCTCGAGAGCGCTTATACCCTCCGACCGGCGATTCCTTTGGTCGGGCTGACAGGATTTGAACCTGCGACCCCTTGTCCCCCAGACAAGTGCGCTACCAAGCTGCGCTACAGCCCGTTTGTGCCTGATATGTGAGGCATACGTATTCGGAGGGCGAGCCTATCGACCGCCCGCTCGAATCCCCCGGGGCGCACCTAGGTGAGGAGCTGCACGAACCGCCACCCGAGATACACGACCACCATGGCGACCAACAACTTGAAGTGCCAGGGGGTCGACTCGTCGTTGGCGGCATCGGTGGCGTTGCGCTCGATGTCACCGACCACGCGGCCACATGACGGGCAGGTGCCGTCGACGGTGAGTGCGGTGGGAGCCCAGTATTTCGAACAATCTTCACACCAAGGCATGGAGTCCCATCCGTTGATTCTTCGGAATCATGTTCAGTCGGACTTTTTGCGAATCTTGATCTTGATCGGGACCGAACCAAACTCGAATGCCTCGCGAATACGCCGCTCGAGGAATCGCACGTGGTGTTGGGGAAGTTCCCGGTTGACGAACAACGTGAACGTGGGCGGATCGGTTGCTCCCTGGACCGCATAGAGCACCTTCGCTCCCCCGCCCGCCGGCTGCTGCTGTTGGGCTTCGGTGATGACTCGGTTGACGTCGCGAGTGGGCACGCGTCGGTGATACTGCTCGACTGCTTCCTGTAGGCGTGGTCGCAGACGGTGGACGCCCTTGCCCGTCAGAGCAGAGATCTTCAGTACCGGAACATCGCCGAGGAACGCCAGCTTCAATCGCACCCGGTTCTCGATGTCGAGCCGCTGCTCGGTGTCTTCGACCAGTTCCCACTTGTTCAGCAACACAACGATCGGGCACCCGGCTGCGTCGATGCGCTCGGCAAGCCGTTGGTCTTGACCAGTGACCCCTTCGGTGGCGTCGATGATGAACAGGGCGATGTCGGCGTCGTCGATGGCTCGCAACGCTCGAACGAGCGAGTAGTACTCGGCCGAATCGTCGATCCGTGATCGTTTCCGCATGCCGGCGGTGTCGACGAAGATGATCGGCCCGTCTTCGGTTTCGACCATCGTGTCGATCGCGTCCCGCGTGGTGCCGGCCATGTCGTGTACGACCGCTCGGTCGGAACCGACCAAACGGTTGAACAGGGTGCTCTTGCCCACATTCGGACGGCCGACGATGGCCACCCTCGGTGGCGCCGGGCCATCGGCGTTCCAAGCCGGACGGTCTCGTTCCGCCTCCCAAGGGTCGTCTTCATTCGGGGGCGGCGGCACCTGTGCTTTGTCGCCAAGTCGTTCGAGAACCACGTCGAGCAGGTCCCCGGCTCGCCGCCCGTGCAACGCGCTGACCGGCAGCGCATCGCCCAATCCGAGAGACATGAACTGCCACAGATCTTCTTCGCGCCGGTTGTTGTCGCTCTTGTTGGCCACCACGAGTACGTCGTGTTGCCCGCGACGCAGCCAGTCGGCCACCTCTTCATCGAGGTCGAGTGCGCCGACACTTGCGTCGACGATGAAGAGCACGAGATCCGCAGCGTCTACGGCAGCCTCCACCTGACGGCTGACCTTCTCGTCGAGGTCCGAGCCGCGAGGCATCCAGCCCCCCGTGTCGACGATGAGAAACGGCACGCCGAGCCACTCGGCTTCGAGTTCCTTGCGGTCGCGAGTGACACCGGGGCGGTTCTCGACAATGGCGGCCTGCTCGCCGATGATTCGGTTGAACAGCGTGCTCTTGCCAACGTTCGGACGCCCCACGATGACGACGCTCGGCAACTTGGCAGGCTCGGCCGGCGTGGATGCGGCTGTCTCGTCAGGAGCGGACTCAGGATCGGGAGCGTCGGGCTGTTCAGAGATGTCGTGTTGATCGGTCATGCTGCGGCCTCCAAAGCGGCGCGAAGGGCGATGCCATCGGTGCGAACGATTTCGACTGGGCGTGGCAGGTCGGCAACCGACAAACCATCGAGGAACCGGCCGTCGTCGGACAGACAGACATCAGGAAGAAGGTAACGGTGACCGACAGGTTGCTCGTTGAGTACCCGGGTGAGATCGGCGCCGGTCATCAGGCCGGTGACCCCCGTGTTGCCGCCGAAGAACTCGTTGGCGACCGCGACCACGCGAACGTCGTTGCGTCCCAAACTGGCCAGCAACGGTTCGACGACCCGAGCGCCCATGGTCCCGGAGAGCACCGCCACCGGAGCAGACCGTCGTGGCAGCAAGGCCACAGGTGACACGGACACGCTGGCCGATCGAAGCCCGGTGTAGGCGGCTGGGTTGGCCGGCAGGTCGACAGCGGCGAAGAAGCCGCGTCGCGGGCCGGTCGCGTCGGTCGACTCGCCGGCGAACTCCATGGCGAACGAGCGCGCCATACCGATGCCGTCTTCGTGCATCTCGAATGCTTCGTATGACTCTGCGTCGGGGAACTCGCGGTCGGTCATGAGGTAGTACTCGTCGGCCGCGAACACCATGCGTCGGCCGAGCACCGACAGAAAGGTTGCCTGCCAGGCCTCGATGATGTCCACCACCCTATGTGCTTCGTCAGGCGTATGCAGTCGCATCGCCGGTTCGATGTTGTAGCGCGAGAGACCAAGTGGTACGACGGCTACCGAGGTGAGTTCAGGAAAGCGTTCCAGCACTCCAGCGAGCGTGTGATTCAGCACGTGCCCGTCGTTGACACCTGGGCAGACAACGACCTGGCCGCGCACTTCGATGCCGTGATCGAGCAGCGCGCGAAGCCAGCGCAGGCTCATGGCGCCGCGTTCGTTCTTCAGCATTCGGTTGCGAATCTCGTGGTCGATGGCGTGAATCGACACATGCAGCGGCGACAATCGTTCTGTGATCACGCGCTCCAGGTCTGCCTCGGTGAACCGTGTGAGTGTGGTGAAGTTTCCGTACAGGAAGCTCAGTCGGTAGTCGTCGTCTTTCAAATACAGGCTGCGGCGCATGCCTTTGGGCAGTTGATAGATGAAACAGAACTCGCAATGGTTGTCGCAGGTGCGAACACGATCGAAGACGGCCGATTGCACTTCGATGCCAAGCGTGGCTCCGGCGTCTTTGGTGACGGTGACTTCGAATGCCAGCCCATCTCGAACGACATCGAGTTCGAGGTCTGCCTCCGAGGTGAACGTTTGCCACTCGATCACGTCGCGCGGCACGAGACCGTCGACGCTGACGATCTCGTCGCCTTCGGTCAACCCTGCCAGCGCAGCGGGCGAACCAGGAGCGACACTGACCACGCGCGGCGACGTCATCGCGCGACGAGGATGGTGTGGTTGGCAAACATGGCCCGCCCAGGCTATCGGCGCTGCCGCCGGTACTCTGGCCGCAGTCTGTGCCGTGGGACAGGACCTCGACACACATGACCTCGACACACATGACCTCGACACACATGACCTCGCGACACACGACCTCGCGACACACGACCTCGCTACACACGACCTCGATACACACGACCTCGATACACATGACTCGGACACACCTGATCTCATGAGCGCCAGCGACACTTCTGACTCCCACGCCGTCACCAGCCGTGTCGAGCGCGTGCTGCTTGCCGAGCCCCGTGGATTCTGTGCTGGCGTCGAGATGGCGATCAAGGCATTGGCGTGGATGGTGCGCACCTTCGAACCGCCCGTGTACTGCTATCACGAGATCGTCCACAATAAGATCGTCGTCGATCGTTTCGAGCGGCAGGGCGTGGTGTTCATCGATGATGTGTCGGAGGCGCCGGTCGGCATGCCGATCATGCTGTCGGCACACGGGTCGGCGCCGGAGGTCGTGGCCGCAGCTCGCGCCCGTGGCAGCTTCGTCGTCGATTCGGTTTGCCCGCTCGTCACCAAAGTCCACCACGAGGTGAAGGTGCGAGCCAACAAAGGCTTCCGCATCGTGTACGTCGGTCACGAGGGCCACGAAGAAGCCGTCGGAACGATGGCCGTCGCACCGCAAGCCATCAGTCGCGTCGAATCAGTCGAGGAGGTCGATGCGTTGCCCGCCTTTGAGGAGCCGGTGGCCCTGCTGGCACAGACCACGCTGTCGCATCGCGACTGGGAGGGTGTTGCAGTACGGGTGCGTGAGCGTTTCCCCGAGGTGTGGACCCCGGGACGCAGCGATCTGTGTTTCGCCACGACCAATCGTCAGGCGTCGCTGTTGAACATCGCGGAACAGTGCGACGCAATCGTGGTGATCGGCTCGTCGAACTCATCGAACACCATGGCGCTCGAACGGCTGGCCATCGAGGCCGGTTGTCCTCGGGTCTTCCGGGTGAACGGCGCCGAGCAGCTGCCAGCCGACATATGGGGTGTGGTCGGCGTGACGGCTGGTGCTTCGGCACCCGAAGAACTCGTGGAGGCGGTGCTGCTTGCCCTTGCGCCTGTGCATGGTGTGGAGTTGGTTCGCATCACCGAAGAGGACGAATACTTCCCGCCGCCGCGCAACATCCGAGATCTGCAGGTCTCCATCGAGGTGGCGAGCACCACGATGCTCGGTGGCTCCCTCCTCAACCGCCCCGCAATGGACGACCGCAACCTGCCCGCCAGCGAAGTGCTAGCCGCACTCGGCGACTAGAGCGGTCAGAGGAACCCCCAGGTACTGGATGCTCTCGCCGTCTCTGAACACGATTCGACTGTTCACACACGTCTTCGCCGCTTCGATCTGGGTGGGAGGTCAGGTGGTCTTGGGAGCGCTGGTTCCGAAGCTTCGGCAGGTGTCGCCTGAGGCCACGAAAGCGGCCGCTCGCGGCTTTGCCACCGTTGCCTGGCCTGCGTACACCGTGGTGATCTTGACCGGATTCTGGAACCTGGCCGAGATCGACGTGGCCAACACCAGCACCTCGTACCAGATCACCATCTTCGTCAAGATCATCCTGGCGGTCGCCACCGGTGCGGCTGCGGCAGTCCACTCCGTTGCCAACTCGAAAGTGGTGATGGCCGTTGGTGGAGCAGTGGGTCTTCTCGCCGCTGCGGGTGCGATGTTCGTGGGCTACCTGCTCACCACGGGCTCGTGAACCGTCAGGTGCTGGTGAAGGGTCGAGGGAGCCTGCGCTGCGGCATCTCGGGGGTCGTGATGGTGGCCTTTGTGATCGGCGGTTGCAGCGGAAGCGACGACGACGCCACGAACACGACGGTCGAGTTAATCCCTGCCGACGTTCCGGCTGGCGCAGCTCAAACCCCGTTCTGTAGCGGCATGTCGGCCATCTCGCTCCGAGTGAACACCGATCCGCCCAGCGATCTCGGCGGCTATCTGATCACTGAATATGAAGCACTCTTGCCGGTGGTGCCGCCTGCGATTGCCTCGGAGTTTCAGGTCGTGCTCGACGATCTTCGCGGGGGCTCGACTCTGGGCACAGGTGCTGGGAGTGACACGCTTTCAACCGTCACTAGCGATCCATCGGACGGCTTTGCCGAAGAGGGCTACCTTCCCGACGAGGAGCCCGCGCTCCGGTTGAACGCGTACCTTGCCGACAACTGCTTCGGCACACAGAGCAATCCGGGTCCACCGCCGACGGAGCCGTTCAGCGATGTACCCGCACCGTCCACGACCGCACCGCCCGCCCCTGTCAATTGAAGACGGCGTCAATTGAACACGGCGAGCGACTGGCGGGCCTGCACCGATTCGGGAGCGAACTCCGGCAGCGCATGGCGGAGTTGCATCACGATCGCCAACCGAACGACATCATGTCGTTGCTCACACGTCGCCCGCAGGTTGTTGAGGACGCGAGCGATGATGAGCCGAGGATGCGCTGGCACGAGGGCGCCCTCGTTCCAGTTGGTGTGCCCCATGGTCGCGGCGAGCGCTCGACAGTCGCTCCTGGTTATGCCGATGGCGCCGGTGAACGGGTCGGTGAACCACTCTGGGTCGTGCGGGTCACCGATGAGGAAGTGCCCCGGCATACTCACCCCAGCGAGTTCCACACCGACCCGTTGCGCGACACCGATCGCAACGATCGCAAGGGTGATCGGCATTCCCCGACCGCGAGTGATCACCCGGTCGAGCGAGGAGTTTCGCCAGTGGTGATAGTCGTCGGTATCGCCTCGGTATCGCGGGTCGGGCCCGTTGAAAAGGAACTTCATCACACCTGATCGGGTATGCGAAGGACAGTCGGCGGCGAGTTGGTCGAGGTCGGCCAGAGCGCCCACCACGTCGAGCGCTGGATTCAGGGCGAGGGACACCAAGAGCGCGAGTTCGTCGATCGGCGCCTCGCTGCCCTCCATCGCTTCGGCAAACGGAGCAACACGTTGCGGCACTGTTTGCCGTCGGTCCCGATCCATTAGCTGAACGTACCTTCGACTACGGTCCGCCCTCATGTATCCAGGCGCATTCGTGGAATCCCAGGGCTCGAAAACAGCGGTTCTCATGGCCGATACCGGTTGGACACAGACCTTCGCAGAGCTCGACAGTCGCGCCAACCAATTGAGTCGAGTGTTCCGCGCAGCGGGTTTTCATCCGGGGGACCATGTGGCACTCTGCATGGAAAACCACGCACGATTTCTCGAGATCCTATGGGGATGTGAATACGCCGGTCTGATCTACACCGCCATCTCGAGCCGACTCACCACCGACGAAACTGCCTACATCATCAACGACTGCGGTGCGCGCGCATACATCACGTCCTCGTACAAAGCAGACCTAGCGGAGGCGTTGCTGCCGCTCACCCCGGCAGTGGAACTTCGGCTCATGCTCGACGGCACGTTCACCGGCCACGACAGCTATGAACGTGCGCTGAGCGGCCATACCACTGATCCGATCGAGGGACGCGTGGCCGGTGCGGACATGTTGTACTCCTCGGGGACCACTGGCAGGCCAAAGGGGGTACTGCCAGTGTTGACCGCTCAACCTCTCGAAGAGCGCGGCATGGGTGTGCGTGGGCTTCTCATGCTGTTGTTCGGGATGGACGACACCAAGGTGTACCTCTCCCCCGCTCCGCTGTATCACGCCGCCCCGCTGCGGTTCTGCTTGTCGTCACTTGCGCTGGGTGCGACGGTTGTGGTGATGGAGCGATTCGAGCCAGAGCTGTACCTCTCGTACGTGGAGAAGTTTCGGATCACCCACTCACAGGTGGTGCCGACCATGTTCATCAGGATGCTGAAACTCGACGATGCGACACGGTTGGCGCACGATGTGTCTTCGCTCGAAATGATCGTCCACGCTGCGGCACCGTGCCCGGTCGAGGTGAAGCGAAAGATGATCGAGTGGTGGGGCCCGGTGATTCACGAGTACTACGCGGGTACCGAAGGCAACGGGTTCGTGTACTGCAACAGCGAAATGTGGTTGGCGCACCCCGGAACCGTAGGCGTGCCGATCAATTGTCAGGTCCACATCGTGGATGACGACGGGGAAGAGGTGGCGCAAGGGGACACCGGCACGGTGTATTTCGGCGGTGGCCTCGAATTCGTCTATCACAACGACCAGGCGAAGACTGCCGACTCTCGTCACCCGCTGGGGTGGTCGACGCTCGGCGACGTGGGTCGTCTCGATGCCGACGGGTTCTTGTATCTGACCGATCGCAAGGCGTTCATGATCATCAGCGGAGGTGTCAACGTATATCCCCAGGAGGCCGAGAACATCTTGGCGATGCACCCCAAGGTCGCAGACGTTGCCGTGTTCGGGGTACCCAACCCTGACTTTGGCGAAGAGGTGAAAGGCATCGTGCAGCCTGTCGAGATGCCGGTGGACGACGCGGCCGCAGCGGCGTTGTCGGCGGAACTGATCGCTTACTGCCGATCTCACCTCGCAGACGTGAAATGCCCGCGGTCGATCGATTTCCGAGAGGAACTGCCGCGTCATCCCACCGGCAAGCTGTACAAGCGTCTCTTGAAAGACGAGTACTGGAAAGGTTCAGACCGAATCATTTGACCGACCAATTGACCGAACCATTTGATGGGTTGCACGTCGATGAGGTTGCTCGCCGCATGCGTCGCACAACTCGCACATCTCGTACCGTGGCGAGATGGCATCACACCCGTATCTCGAATGGTCGGGTCCGATCGCATTTGCCCATCGCGGCGGTACCAGCGATCACCCCGAAAACACCATGCCAGCGTTCCAACATGCGGTCGACCTGGGATACACATACCTCGAGACCGACGTGCACGCCACGCGCGACGGCGTGCTCGTTGCGTTTCACGACAACGATCTGTCGCGAACGTGCGGCCAAGCGGGTCGCATCGACCAGTTGCCGTTTCGTGAGGTCAGCGCCGCCCGCGTGGACGGCCGTGAGCCGATCCCCCGCTTCGACGACCTAGTCGAGCAGTTTCCCGAATCTCGGATCAACATCGACTGCAAAGCTGATTCCGGTGTGCCGGGGCTCGTCGCCACGATCAGGCGGCACGACCTGCTCGATCGCGTGTGTGTCGGGTCGTTCAGCGACCGCCGCTTGCGGACGCTCCGACAGGCCCTTGGACCGCGTCTGTGTACGAGTTTCGGGCCAAGCCAGGTCGGTTCACTCGTCTCTGCCGGCCGAGTGGTCGGTGGCGGTCAGGCAGCGCAAGTGCCCGTTCGCCACGGACGCATACCCGTGGTCACCCGCCGGTTCGTTCTGGCCGCTCATCGCCGGGGAATACACGTGCACGTGTGGACCATAGACGACCCAGCTGAAATGGAACGGCTCCTCGACCTCGGAGTCGACGGCATCATGACGGACCGTCCCGCCGAACTGAAGCGGGTACTAGAAGCTCGCGGAGCTTGGTCGTGACCGCGGTGAACGCACCGATGGTACCTACCTACCCGGTGCGCGGATTCCGAGGGGCGGTGGCTACCGCTGACCAGTTGGCGACTCAGGCCGGGTTGTCGATGCTGCAACGCGGTGGCAACGCCGTCGACGCAGCGATCGCGGCCAACGCCGCCATGGCAGTGGTTGGACCACACCTGTGCGGCATCGGCGGCGACCTGTTCGCGTTGGTGGTACAGGACGGTGAGGTGTACGCACTCAACGCCAGCGGGCGGGCCGGTTCGGGAGCCGACGCTGCAGCGCTTCGGCGTGGGGGCGCCGCAGGGATCGGGCACCGCCATGACATCAACTCGGTCACCGTCCCAGGATGTGTGGACGGGTGGCAGGCCCTGCACGACCGATTCGCCTCGTTGCCTCTCGCAGAGTTGCTGGCGCCAGCGATCGAGCTCGCCTCATCTGGATTTCCGGCCAGTCCATTGCTCGCCGCATCCGTGACGGGGCTCGACGCTGTCGGCCGCGTTCAGCTCAGCGCGATCACCGAACAATCTCCTGTTCCTGGCGGTCGCATGGTCTTGCCGCGCGTCGCCCGCACCCTCGCCGCAATCGCCAGTGACGGCCGTTCTGGTCTCTACGAGGGTGAGTTCGGGCGCGGACTCATCGCTCGCGGCGCAGGTTTGTTCACGGCGGACGATCTGGCACGCTCGCAGGCGGATTGGGTAGAGCCGCTCACCACGAACGTGTTCGGCGTGACGATGTCGACCATTCCGCCCAACTCTCAGGGGTACCTCATCCTGGCGGCCGCCCGACTGGCCGCTCGCGCCGGTCTTCCCGATGACCCAGACGATCCGCAATGGGCGCACCTCTTGATCGAGTGCGCTGCTGTTGCGGGGTACGACCGCCCCGACGTGTTGTCGGACCAGACGGATGGCGCTGGATTGCTCCACCAGATCGACCAGCGTTCCGGCGAGGTGGACGTGAATCGCGCCAGCCGCACTGTTGCCCCTGCTTCAGATGGCGACACGACGTACTTGTGCACCGCCGACGGTCATGGAATGGGGGTGTCGCTCATCCAGTCGAATGCATCCGGGTTCGGCTCATGGATCGCGGAACCGAACACCGGGATCGGCCTACACAACCGGGGCATCGGATTCACGCTCGCTGAAGGTCACCCTGCAGAACTGACACCCGGACGGCGCCCGCCACACACGTTGGCTCCCGCCGCTGCAGTGCGAGATGGCAAGCTTGCCGCCGTGTTCGGCACCATGGGCGGCGACGCTCAGCCGCAGATTCTCCTTCAGGTGGCGGCACGTCTGTTCGTGCACGGTCAACGACCCGACGAGGCGATCGCGGCTGGCCGGTGGGCGCTCAAGGCAGCTGGTACCGGGTTCGACACCTGGACGGCAGACGGCGGCCCGCTGGTGTCACTCGAGGGTCATGTGGTGGAAGCGTGGACAGCGGGGCTACGACAACGCGGCCACCGAGTCGTCCACGAGGGCGCTTTCAGCAGTGCTTTCGGGCATGCCCACGCCATCACTGTGGACGACCATGGTTGCCTGCATGCCGCAGCAGACCCGCGCGCCGTGGTCGGCAGCGCTGCTGCGCTCTGACGGTTCGGCTACTCCATGGAGAGGTCGAGCATCATGGCCAGCAACACGTTGGACCCGCGTTCGAGATCTTCGGAGGAGGTGAACTCGGCGATGTTGTGACTGAGGCCGTTTGCCGAAGGCACGAAGATCATTGCCGCTGGACAGACCCGTGCCAACATCTGCGCATCGTGGCCTGCACCGCTGGGCATTCGTCGAGTGGTGTAGCCGAACGACTGGGCAGCGTGCTCGACCTTTGCAACCATCTGGGGGTCGAACGAAACGGGTTCGAAACGTGCGAGCGGTCGAGTGTCGATCGTCACACCCTCTTCGGTTGCAAGCTCCTGAAGCCGATGTGCGAGGCGTGCTTCGGCCACTTGCAGGCGTGTCTCGTCGGTGTTGCGCAGGTCGACGGTGATCGTGACCGTGGAAGGCACCACGTTCACCAAGTTCGGGCCCACATCGACACGGCCAACGGTACCAACCTGATTCCCGCCGATCTCCTGGGTGAGTCCGCGGACGAACGAGATGATCTCGGCCGCCACGAACAGCGGGTCGTGTCGCAACCGCATCGGCGTGGTGCCAGCGTGAGCCGATTGGCCGCTGATGCTGACCTCGGTCCACGAGATGCCCTGCACACCCTCGACGACACCGATGTCGATGCCTTCGGCTTCGAGGATGGGGCCCTGTTCGATGTGAAGCTCCAAAAAGGCGGCCGGAAAGGCCGCTGCCGGGCAGGGGGTCAGCCCGGAATAGCCAATGGAGTCGAGTTCATCGCCCAAGCGGGCGTTGTCGTCTGCGGCGCGCACATCCAGGGCTGACTCGACAGCCATCCCCCCGACATAGACGAGGCTGCCCAACATGTCGGGAGCGAATCGTGCTCCTTCTTCGTCGGTGAAGAATGCCACCGTGATGTCACGATCGGTGCTGATGTCATTCGTGATGAGCGTCTCGACAATTTCGAGACCGGCGAGCACGCCGAGATTTCCGTCGAATCGCCCGCCCGTTCCCACCGTGTCGATGTGCGAACCCGTCATCACCGGCGCCAGATCAGCCCGGCGACCCGGGCGGGTCGCGAATACATTCCCCACGACGTCGATGTTGACATCGAGGCCGAGGTCGCGCATCCAACCAACTACGAGATTGCGTCCGTCGCGATCGGCAGCGGTGAGGGCCAGCCGAGCGCAGCCACGCTCGCCGTTGGGCCCGATGACGGCACCCATTTCGGCGAGTGCATCGAGCCGATCCATCAGCCGGCCCACGTCGATTCGCGCGTTGCCCTCGTTCACAGTTGTCAGTGTCGCATCTCCACACCCGTCCTCAGGCACCAAAGCCCTCAAGCGTCGGCGACGCTCCAGTCGCGCTTGGCGACTGGCGGTTGGTCGCTCCACGGGAAGTTGATCCACTGGTCGGTGCGTTTCCACACGTAATCGCACTTCACGACCGACTGCGACTTTTCGTAGATGACGGCGGTGCGCACCTCGCCCACCTTGCCGGCACAGAACTCTTCCACGCTCTTCAACGTATGGCCGGTGTCGGCCACGTCGTCGACGATGAGCAGTTTTGATTCGTGGAGATCGACGAAATCGGGTGCTGGTGGAAGAATCCGCGGCACTTCGAGACGTTCGTCGACGCCGGTGTAGAACTCGACGTTCATGGTGTACGTGTTCTTCACCGACAGTGCGTACCCCATGGCACCACCGATGAGCAGCCCGCCGCGTGCGATCGACAGCACCATGTCTGGCTCGTACCCGTCGTCGGCGATCATCTGGGCGAGCTCCCGCGATGCGATCCCGAACAACTCCCAAGTCAATATTTCGCGCTCGCCAGACATGCACACGCACGATAGCCGTGGTCGGCGAACGGTTCTTCAGACGAGACGGTTTTCACAGCAGATGCGCGGTCGCGCGCTCTCAGATGACTCCCGTGATGTCGATCGGTCGTACCGGTACACGGTTGATCTCTACGTGACTGCCGGCTTGACGCAGCGCGTCTCTGATTGCCGCAACGATGGCGGGGGTGACCGAAACGCACGGGGGTTCACCGACTCCCTTGGCGCCGAGCGGTGAGAGCGGTTCGTACTCCTCGATCAAGGACGCGACGACCGGCGGCATATCGAGCATGGTGGGTAGCAAGTAGTCGGTGAAGCTGGCGTTGCGAATGCGACCGTCGATCTGAATGATCTCTTCCATCACCGCCAGACCGAGCCCTTGGGCGATACCACCCTCGATCTGACCTCGGATCGAAAGCGGGTTCAATGCGACGCCGACGTCTTGTGCGGTAGCGATCTGTACCACTTTGATCAGCCCGAGGCCGGTGTCTACGTCGACAACGGCGCGGTGGGCCACGAACGCAAATGCCACGTGACAGTTGCCCTGGCCGCGCTCGTCGAGTTCTTCGGTCGGGGCGTGCCGGTACTCGGCTGTTTCGTCGAAGTAGACGCCGGCGGTCGCGTCTGCGACCGAGATCCGGAACGTTCCGCTGTCTTCGACGATGTCGGTCCCGTCGACGCGCAGAGCGTCGGCTTCGACGTCGTGGACGACCGCAAGGTGTTCGAAGAGCCGGGCTCTGACGGCCTCGCATGCCGCCTTGACGGCGCCACCGCTCATCCAGGTCTGACGTGAGGCCGAGGTGGAACCGGCCGAGCCGATACCGGTGTCGATCCGGTCGATCTCCACCTGATCGACACCCAACACGGTGCGGGCGATCTGTGGGGCCAAGGTTACGAAGCCCTGCCCCACTTCGGCGGTGGCGAACTTCAGCGTTGCCACCCCATCAGCGAGGCGGCAGCGAGCCGTGGAGTGGTCGTCGAACCCTTCGGAATACATGAGATTCTTCATGGAGGCGCCGTAGCCGATGCCGCGGAAGATGTGCGCTGGGTCTGCGGTTCGACCTGCCCCACCGGGTAGTCGCATCACGTCGCCGTCATGCCCGCCGATCGGCTCATCGGGGAACGGCAACGCCGCCGTCTCTCGGAGACAGCGCTGGACGGGGGCGACCGAATCGAGGATCTGGCCGGTGATCATCTGGTCGCCGGTGCCGATCGCATTGAGGAGACGAATCTCGATGGGATCGAGGCCGCACGCTTCTGCGAGTTTGTCCATCTGCGACTCGTGCGCGAAACACGCCTGCACCACGCCGAATCCGCGCATGGCACCGCACGGTAAGTGGTTCGTGCGAACTGCCCATCCTTCGACAACAGCGTTCGGGCAGCGGTACGGGCCTTGCGTATGGGTGATCGCGTTCAACAGCACCGCCGACGATGTGGAAGCGTACGCGCCGCCATCGAACACGAACCGCGCCTCGATCTTGACGATCTCACCCTGTGCCGTGGCGTGGTGACGCATCCAGATGGTGGCCGGGTGGCGGTGAACGTGCCCAAGAAAGCTCTCGGCGCGGGTGTAGTGCATGCGAACGGGTTTTCCCAACCGCAAGGCGAGCAGGCAGCAGTGCACCTGCAGCGAAATGTCTTCGCGAGCTCCGAACGCACCCCCGACACCACCGAGCACCAAGCGAACGCTGTCGTCTGGCAAACCGAGGCACGCTGCGATCTGACCCCGGTCTTCGTGCAACCACTGTGTGGCGATGTGCAGTTCGACGCCGCGGCCGTCTTCATCTGGGATGGCCAGTGCCGCTTCGAGACCAAGGAACGCCTGGTCTTGCATACCGATGCGGTAGGTGCCTTCGACCACGACGTCGCCGGTGGCCGATGCGTCGCCTGATTCGATTCGTTGGTGACGCAGCACGTTGCCGTTCGGATGAATCGGTTCTGGCGCGCCTTCGATCACGAACTCTGGATCGAGGAGCGGGGTCAGCACCTCGTACTCCACGACGATGGCTGCCAGAGCCCTTTTGCAGGTTTCTGGGTGGTCGGCGGCGACCGCCGCGATGGGTTCACCGACGAAACGCACCACGTCCGACGCAAAAACCGGTTGGTCTTGATCGATCAATCCATAGCTGAGGTTTCCGGGCACGTCAGCAGCAGTGATGACCGACTCGACCCCCGCTATCTTCCACGCAGGTGTGACGTCGACCGAGACGATGCGGGCGTATGGGTGTGGCGAGCGGAGCGTGGCGCCCCAAAGTGCCCCGTCTGCGTGAAGATCAGACGAGAACTCGAACGAGCCCTGCACTTTGGCGACGCCGTCGGG
>JBBREA010000083.1:0-14169 GCA_038203385.1 Acidimicrobiales bacterium
GCCGATCAGGAACCAGCGAAGCGTCATGAGCCCATAGAGGAACCACACGTAGATGTGTTGGTAGCGGTGCCATGGTCGCCATTGTTGTTGTGGCGCCATCCGAGCGAATGGTGCTTGATCGATGTCGGTGTCGAGGCCGACAACGTTGGTGTTGGCATGATGCAGCGTGTTGTGTTTGACGCGCCACAGCCACGAACTCCCGCCGAGCAGATCCAAGGTGTAGGCGGCCATCCGGTTGATCCGCTTGGAACGGCTGAACGCCCCGTGATTGGCGTCGTGCATGACACCTGTCGCGATCGCGATCACGGCGAACACCAACACCACGGCGCTGAACACTCTCACAGTCACACCGACCGACGCGATCACCAACATCGAGTAGCTCGACACCGCAACCACACCGATCGTCGCTGCTTTGAGGTGAAGCTTGCGCCGCGCCGAGACGATTTCGGTCTTCGTTGGTCGGATCAGTCGCGACAGTGCGACCGTCACGTCGGTGTCGAGCCGGTGCTCCTGTCCGGGTGAGCAGGATAGCCCAACATCGCTCCCCCCGGACGGGGTGGGACGGCCCGTACCGTCGTCTACGTTCGCGGACGATCGGGCCGCCGTAGGGGACGAGACCTGTGTTGCGGATGCCATGGTCGGTACTCCGATCTAAGTTGCGAGACCAGGGACCAGGGCGACGCTCGAACCGCACGGAGAATTCGACCGAGCGGCGGATGTTCAACTGTTGCGAGGGTACCCCGCTGCGATGGAGCCCAACCATCGTGTCCGCCGGGGGTCGATGATCGCAGTGACCGCGATTGCGTCCCCCGGTGAGGTTGAACATGGTCTCGGCAGCGGATCCGGGCACGGCACACGGCGGAACGGCTCGGGCCTCCCTCGGACGAGTTCTCGGGACATACATGGGTAGCCCGAACCGTCATGAGGTGCTACTGGGTGCCCGCCCGATACGGGTCGGTAGCGAAGCGTCTGTCGAATGCGTCGCGTACCTCGTCGAGGTCGACCGTCAACAGGTCGGCTGCCTCGCATCCCGCTACGACGAGGCGCGCTTGTTCGACGAGGACCGCGGTGCGAGACGAGAGCCCCGTCGCGTCGAGCCCTTCGCGGAGGAGATGAAGGGCTTCGAGGAGATAGATACACACGGTCGGTTGCGTGGCCGCGGCGCGTCGAAGCTCACCGAACGCGAGGCGGACCAGATCGTCACCGTTGGGCCGCTCGACGAGCACTACACGGCGATCGTGTTCGCCCCTCAAATCCTGGGGCGGATCGCGGCGGAGCAACTCGGCGAGTACCGCCGCGCTGTGGAAGATCGAGTCCTGCGCCGTGGTCGGATCGTTGATCCCCGTCGACAACGCCTTCAGACCGACATCGGCCATCTGGCGGAGCCCGAACGAGATGTCCTGCTGCATCGTGCGGGTGTTGCCTGTCGAGACAGCGTCGAGAACGGCTTGCTCCATCGCCTCGATGTCCTCCGGCACCGCCGACAGGGCGCACAACGGTGTTCCCGGGATCGCATACCGGCCCGGATGGGTGAGTACCCACGCAGTCGTCTGGTCGGGCAGACAGGCCAGGAGTGCGTCGGTATCGATTTGATCGACCCATCCGGTGCGGTCGAACCGGATGATGTGCGCCGGATGATCCGGTGCGGCGATCGCTTCCGACGGCGGCGTGCCGGACTCAGCGAGGTCCCATTCGCGACGGACATGACCGGTTGCTTCGTTCTCGACCTGCTCGAGGATTTGGCTGACATCCATGGAGTGGGCACTGTGGTTCAAGAACGCTGCGATGGAGACGATCGTGGAGATGCCGAGCACGACCGCGATCGCGACCGAGAGGTTCGGGATGATGACGTCCCCGCCGGGCTCGCCGAACGATCGCACTGATCGGAGCACGACCAGGCAGTACGTGAAGGTCCCCATCACCAGTCCCATGACTCGCTTGTTGAACGGGTCTCGGAACAAGGTGTGCACCACTCGAGGCGAGAACTGACTCGACGCCTGCTGGATGATGAGGAGCGAGATCGAGAACGCGATCGCAGCGAACGAGATCGTCGCCCCGGCGACGGTGCTCAGCACCGCGCGTGCGCTTGCCACCGTCGAGGTGGCTCCGAGCGGCAGGTCGGTGCCCTGCAAGTCGAGGCGGCTGTCGATCCAGATCGTGGCCGCTGCGCCGACGATGCTGAGGAGTACCCCCATCACCGGGACGAAGAAGAAACTCACCCGAATCCGTTCCTTCAGTGAGTTCAACCGCAGTCGCATCCACCCAGTCTGACCCCGCCGACACCCGGGTTCAGGGAGCCTCCTACACCGACCCGGCGATGAGCCCGTCGAGCTCGTGGACCTCCACACGACAAAGGAGCATGAACTCGAACTGATCGACGATGACCATGGTGATGATCGCTCAGCTCGTCAACCGCAGCCGCCCAGCAACCTCGCCCAACAGCCCGAGCGTTCTGAGTGTTGACGGTCTCAGCAGCCTGCAGTACTGTCAGGCTCGAGAACCGATGGGGTTTTCGTAGCGTTGCTCCTGACCTTGGTAGCGCCCCGACACGACGGGCTACCAGGAGGCACCAGTGGCGCACACCATGCGGATCGAGGCGGGCTTGTGGTGCGCGGCCGAGCAGCCGTGTGTCTGAACGTCGCCTACCAACAAGCAATCCGCTCCCACGGCACTGGGCATCGACCGGAGGTTCCCGATGAGCACTGACAACGACCACAGCGACACTCGCGGACCAGAACAGGCGGAGGACGCTGACCTGTCCCAGCGGACTGCCGCACGCCCTGCAACCCTGGACGACCACGCGGGCGACGCGCACGGGCGGCAGGCGGCAAACCCCTACGCGATCCCTCCATCGGGTTGGCGCGACATCGCATCCCGGGTGCGCCACCAGTTCGCAAACGACCATGTGACACTCACGTCCGCCGGTGTCGCCTTCTTCGGGTTCACCGCCCTCGTTCCCATGCTCGCCGCCGGGATCGCCATCTATGGCCTCGTCGCCGACGAATCCGACATCATCGCCGTAGGGGACAGGATCGACGGCGCCGCGCCGCCACAGGTCGCCGACATGATCACCCAACAACTCGAAGCAGTGATCGGCGCCTCGCCCAACACCTTGGGATTCGCCGCCGTCATCGGTATCGCCGCTGCCCTGTGGACAGCCTCCAGCGCTGTGGCGCACCTCATCGAAACCGTCAACATCGCCTACGACGAGGACGACGACAACCGCTCCTTCTGGCAAAAGCGCGGCTCGGCACTCGTGTTCACCGCTGGGCTTCTCGCCCTGTTCGCGGCCTCAGGATTTGTCATCGCCGTCGGCGCCCGACTCGGCACCGGGATCATCGGCACGGTGCTGTCGATGCTTGCGTGGATCGTCGCCGCCGGGTTCTTCGTCATCGCGTTGGCCACCCTGTACCGCCGCGGCCCCGACCGCGCCAGCGCCAAGTGGCGCTGGGTCAGCCCTGGTGCAGTCCTCGCTGTGGTGATCGGCGCCATCATGTCGGTGGTATTTCGCTACTACGTGGTGAACTTCGGTAAGTACAACGAGACCTACGGATCGTTGGGTACGGTCATCGTCTTGCTGTTGTGGCTCTACCTGACTGCGATGGCTGTGATCGTCGGCGCCGAGGTGAACGCCGAAATCGAACACCAAACGCTCGTCGACTCCACCACAGGAGAGCCCCAGGTCATAGGTCACCGCAACGCAGAGATGGCCGACACGATCGGCCGAGCCGACCTCTGAGAAGCAGCCGGACGGCGCGATCAATGTCGGTCACGTCCACACCCATCGAACTGTTCCGCCGGCACGCCTCAGACAACGTTCGACAGGGCCGCCACGGTTCTGCGTTGACGCCGGCTGGACGTTGCCACTGATCGGTCTCGCCGCTTGTCACCGTGGTGTGGACAGCGGAGAACGGGTCAAACGCGGAGCCCGGGGTTCGAGCTCGGACCACTCGCTTCCGGTCCCACGCAGGCTCGTGCTCGATCTGAACCAATCGCCTCGACTCGCCGCACTGCTCCCCGACGCCGGCCATGATGTCGACCTCGTCCGAGACATCCGCAGAACCGTGTCCGACGATGTACGTTCACGCCCCAAGTCGCCCGCTTGGTCTCGCGATAGTCGACCGGCCGAGGGCACACCCGGCCGGCACGACCCGACGCTCGCTGATCCCGAGCGCCGCACCTGCGGCACGAACGGTCGACCACCACTACACAGATTGCATCATCCCCCAACCACTCAGCCAACGCAGGTTAATTTTTTCGCACCGGGCCGGCGAGGACTGTGCCCGTGGGCTCTGGGACCCGTGGGAACTCTGCAGAGCTACTATCGCACGATCACACCGCATGCGATGCGACCACCGCTGTTGCCGTTCGCCACCGGCCCGAAGTCGTCTTCGTCGGCATGGATCACGATCGCGCTTCCCACCTTTTGATCCGTCGTGTCGAACACGGTCATTGGGCCGTCGGTAAGCGTCACTCGGTCGGTGGTGGCGTTGAGGCGGCCCTGCAGGCCTTCATTGACGATGAGGTTCGGCAGGTCGCCGGCATGGTTGGCATGCGCAGCCGTACCGGGGTTGTAGTGGCCGCCGGCACCCAGGAAGGCGTTGGTGCACGAACCTGTCTCGTGGATGTGCACACCGTGCTTGCCAACGGGAAGGCCGGCCACCTTGATGTTGACGTGAACGACGCCGGTGCCGTCTTGGGTGAACTTGGCGAAGCCGATTTCATCCCCAGCCGCGTTGACGATCGAGGCTTCCGCGTGCATCGCTGCGCCGCCAGACCCGGCGTCGACGGTGGACGCGAGGCCAGTCGCAACAGCTACACCGGCGATTCCGATACAGAGAGTTCGAGTGCGCAACATGATTCCTCCAATAGGGATTGTCCGAGTGAGATGTGGTTCTCACATCCCTGTCGCGCTGTGGGTCACCTTCGGTTCATCGATGTCGATTCAGCACAGTTTTCGCGCCGCCTTGTCACGTTCTCCTCAGTTCAACCGGCGCAGGTCCTCGATGTCGCCGAGCAGCGACAACGCTCCCAACACGGCAACACCCAACCAGAGGCCCCTCATGGCAAAGCCAACGGCAGGCTTCTGGGCGAACCCGGTGACGTCGGCCGATTGGCGCACCGACTTCCAGCCCATGGTGATCAGCGCAGCCAAGACCAGCACGAAGACCGACAACGGAAAGAGCAGCGGCAACACGACTGGCACGATCCACCTGCGTGAACCCGCTGGAACCTCGCGGCGCTCCACGTACTCCACAGCCCACGCAACGCAGACTGCGAAGACTGCTGGCAAGATCACGAACAAGGCAACCGCAAACCACATCGGGTCGAGCAACCGGAAGTCGATGCCGTCGGCGTGCACCAGCATCGAGCCAACCACCGCACCGGATGCCAATGCGAGGGTGAGATACCGGAACCACACAGGACCGATCAACCATGAGCGAACCCACAGATACGCAGCGGCGCCCAAAATGCCAGCCCCCGCGCCAAGCATGAGCAGGTTGTATGTGCCAGACAGCGTGAACCGACCGATCTCGAAACCGTCGTCGCTCTTGACTCCCACAACAGTGGGCGACGACGTCAAACGAAGAGCGAACATCGCGAGGCGGCTCCCCAACCCGATGACCACCACGCCGGTTGAAATGCCAGCCAAGATGAGCACACGAACGGTTTTGGCTGTTGCTTCCCCGATCGACCGGATGTCGCCGAGTGATGCAAACCGCCCCGCGCTGGAATCAGCAGAAACGGAATCGACACTGCCGTTGCTCGTGGCGCCAGTGTGATGTGTCACGTCAGTGTGATGTGTCACGTCGTCAGAACTCATCGCTCTCCTCGCATGAATGAACCGGCCCTGAATGAACCGGCCCTGAATGAACCGGGTGAACTCGTCGCAGAGATGGCCATGGTGCCGCTGTGTCGCGCAATCCAAGTGCCAACAACACGGCGGCCGCCGAGGCGATCGCCCCCCACCGCACGTGGATGACACGCCAATCGGGATCCGGGCCGCGCCACAGCCACTCGATCGTGTGCGGGGTCATCAACGTCACCACTACGGTCAGGCTGAGACTGACGCCGGCCACATTGCCAGCGCCGGAAGGGCCGCGTAGAGCGGACACCGCCTCCGTCAGCCAGAACCCCACCACGATCAAGGCGATGAACTCGACCACCACGCCGCCGACCGGTAAGCCGGCTGGATCGCCAGCGATCTGGCGTGCGATCAGCACCGGCACCAGCCACAGCACCAGAGCACCTGCGCCACACAGGCCAGCGCTCAGCCACGACGAAACAGACCGCCGCAAACTGGTCGCACCCGTGATGGACACACACGAGTTCTCCAGGGCCACAGCGGCCGCTGCCGCAATCATCACTGCCGACAGTCGGGAGAACTGCAGCACGTCCCGAGAGGTGTCGACGTACAGCGCCCTCAGCAAAACCGCAGCGCCACCCAACATCGATGTGACCACCACCTGGCCAACCGGTGCCCGTCGTATGTGCATCGCGATCAGTCGTGACCGATCGAAGGCCGGCCGGTCCGACGGCACCGCATCGATTGTCATCGCAGCGCTCCATCGAAGCGTTGGTACACCACAAGCTGAACGACGCCGAACGCCACGATGCCCAACAGCCAACCGCTGGCAATCGCCAGGCGCCGACGATCAGCGCCTTTCGGGGCGGTCGCAATGGTGAACAGCAGCCCGGCGACGCACACGAGATAGCCGACATGCCACCAAGGAGTGACCGTGTCGAATCCCACCAACGGCAACACACACTCCCCCGTGATAGAGGCACAGTCACCCACACGGTCGCCCGCCACCCAACCCGAAGCCATGGGCAGCAACCACGAATACCACGTGGTGCCTCCGGACTCCCACACGCCGAAGAGCACGAACTGCAGCGCGATCGGCACAACGAGCGCTGGAAGAACCAACGAACTGGGCACCCAGCGGCCGACCACGAGCCCGATGCCGACGAACACCACGAGGACCAGCGGACCTTGCAGGAACTGGCCGAGGTTCGGACGCGGGATGTCGACTCCGGCCGGCAAGGTGTCGCTCGACACTCCCAACACCGTGCCGGGGTGTCGCCACCCCCACACCATGATCGTGACCACCACCGACAGCCCGGCCGCCGCCGCACCCGCCATCCCGATGCCGAGGGTGCGAGGGCCCACGTCCGAAGGCAGCACATCGAACAACCCGTTCGCGCTGCTCACCGCAGTGCGCCGTGTCGCGAGGGCGACGATCACCATCAAGACGAACCAGGTCGGAGCTACGCCGTAACCGCTCAGCAGGAAATGCTCGCCCAGCGCGTCGTCGCCCACGAACACCGCCCAGAGCAAGGCGGGTACGAGCGACACCCAGAGCGCCGGATTCGTCGCCAACCGGCGCGCCTCCACTTCCCCGATCGAAACGGCGTCGCTCATTCAACGGCCACGAATCCATCTGCGACGACGAACTGGGCGACCACGAACGCCACCAGCACCACGGTGGACGCGCCAAACCACAGCCAGGTCACGCGGTCGCGACGGTGCCGTAACACTGCGATGAGGGTGAACCACACGGTGAGCCCGGCGAGGTATCCGAGGTGCCACCACGGTGTCGTGGTGTCGAACCCACTGACGGGAAGATCGCAGGCGGCATCCTCCGGCCCACATCCCAGCCACTCGCCGTTGACGACGCCGGTGTTGAGCGGAAACAGCCAGCGCCCACCGTTGGTGGGCGTGCCGTGCCAGATGCCTATCCACAAGCCCTGGACCATCACGAGGAACCCCAGTGGAAGCAACAACAACCATGAGGGAACCCAGCGAACACAGGCGATCACGAACACTGCAACCGCAACGACGGCCATCGGACCCTGCAACAATTGGGCCGCACTCGGGCGAGGCACTGCGATCAATTGATCGGCGGCTGGTTGCCAGTACCCGAGCCGCCGTTCGGGACCGAGCGCAACGTAGATCGCCGTCGTGACGAGCAGCGCGGTGGCACCACATGCGAGGGCGGACACTGCGTGTCCGACCGATCGCCGGTCGGGTCCGACAGCCATCGTGCCGAGCAACTCCTCGCTGTGCTCGAGCCGCGCTCGCAAGGTCGCCAGCAACACCGCCACCACCATCACGAAACCCGGAAGAACGAGCCCGTATCCGATCAACAGCGCCAGCTGATCTTCGGCATCGCCAGACCGACGAGTCGACCGCACCCAGAGGGCGGGCAAGACCAGCGAGATCCAGATCGCCGGATTGCGCAGAAGTCGCTCCGCTTCAGCGCGACCGAGAACCATCACCGGGCTCATGCCGACGACACCGCAAGTACACGACCGTTGAGCACGAGATAGCCATCTTGCACGGTGGGTTCTGCGAGGTGGACCCCGACGGGCGCGTCGCCGACGTTGCGGTGTCGCCCGTCGCCGGTGCGCCACGACATCAGCGCGTTCGGGTCCGCTGCCGGAGCGAGCCACACCTTGCCGCTGGCGAGCGCTGCGAGGCCGGCCGGAGTGCCGTCGAAGATGATCGCCCCGTGATCCATGACGACCACCCGCTCACACAGGGCCTCGACGTCTTCGGTCATGTGAGTCGACAACACCACGCATCGTCGCTCTGCGTGTTGCGAGACGATCTGTCGGAAGCGCAGGCGTTGCTCTGGGTCGAGCCCAACCGTCGGCTCGTCGAGCACGAGCAGTTGCGGATCACCCAACAACGATTGGGCGAGCGCAACGCGCCGACGCATACCGCCCGACAGCTTTCGTATCTTCTTCGATCGAACGTCTTCGAGATCTACCGCTGCGAGTACACGGCACACGTCGGCACGTCGGGCAGCGCGGTCGGTCTGCTCTTTCAAGATCGCGATGTAGTCGACGAACTCATACACCGTGAAGTTCTCGTACAGCCCGACCTCCTGGGGCACGTACCCGAGCCGGCGGCGAATCTCCAGGCGATCCGCTGCATCTGCCGGGTTTCTGCCGAGCACCTCGAGGGTGCCCGATGTGGGAGCGAGCGCCGTGGCCAGAAGCTTCAGCAGCGTGGTCTTGCCAGCACCGTTCGGCCCGAGCAGACCGACCACCCCTGGCCCCAGTGCCAAGTTGAGACCACGCAGTACTTCGGTGCGCCCGTAGCTCTTGGTCAGCTGTGTCAGCGCGACGTGCGCACCTGAACCCGCAGTGTTCATGAGAACCCCCTGTAGTCGAACGTGGGACGACGTGTGACGAAGACAGTGCCGGCCGCGAGCACTACCGCTATGGATGTCAGTTGCGCTGTGCCAGCCATCGCATCGAGCACCGTCTCCGCCTGAAGCCGCGCCACGACAGGCAACGACATCCAGATCAACGTGACGACGAGTGCCGATTGTCCGGGTCGCATCCAGTTGCTGAGCGCCAGCGCGGCAACGCTCAACGCGAACGACGGGAGCATCCATGCCAACGCCAGCCACCCGCGCTCGTTCAAGATCGGAATGCTCAGCGCTGTCAGCACGATCGATGGCACCACTGCTGCGGCCGACCGCACCAAGGCGATGGTCCACAGAGCGGTGGGCACCGTGCGCAACAGACTTTCCACTGGTTCGCCGAAACGCTCGAACGCCACCGCTGTTGCAACGAGCGGACCGATCGGCGCGAACAACAGAAACAACGCAAATGCAGCATCGTCGCCGGTGGTGGATGCAAACACCGCCAGTGTGAGGCTGAGCGCAACTGCAGAAAGGCACGACCACTGAGCCCTGCCCGTCGCAGCGATCACCCTCGCAGTCGCGGGCGAGCAACCCACCGATCGAACCGACCGCTCGATCACACCGACACGGGGAGCATCGAGCAGTTCGTCGACCTTGGCCCAGACATTGTCGAGCAGTCCCTCGTGCGTCTCTTCCACGGCCGCAGAGACGGCGGCGGCGCAGCTGCCACACGCCGAAACGTGAGCCTCCACAGAGGCTGCCGTAACCTCGTCGATGGTGTGTCGTGCATAGCGCTGCGCTGATGCAGAGTCGATGTGCCAGGTCGTCTCAGCGTTCATACGAGTGCCCCTCTCAGTTCGACTTTCGCCCGCATCATGCGGGTCTTCACCGTGCCAGTCGGGATGTTCAGAAGTTGGCTGGCTTCGCGGGTGGTGAGCCCGTCGAGCACCGTGGCCTGAACGACTGCGCGTAGTTCCGGAGACAATGAGCGCATCGCCCCCGCGAGCGCACCGTGCTCGGTGCCAGCCAACACCAGTTCTTCGGCGCTCACCATCGCCACATCGTCGTCACACCTCGCCACCGGAATCGGCCGACGCTTGCGAAGGAGACCGATCAAGCGACGGATGGCGATGCCCCACAACCAGCCGCCCACTGCACCGCGCCTGTCGTAGCTTCGGGCCCCTTTCCACACCGCCACGAACGTGTCCTGCAACGCTTCGGCCACCATGCCGTCGTCCGCGCACCGGTAGCGCAACCGGGCGAGCACCCAGCCTGCGTGACGCCGGTACAACTCTGCCAACGCGTCACGATGCTCGTCGGCGATGAGCGAGACCAACTCGGTGTCGCTGCACTCCGTGAGGTCGCGGCGCATGTACGTACTGTCGCGCCAAACGCACCTAGTGGTTCACGATTCTTTGCTGAACAGGCGTCGGCCACCGCTGCCGTCGCACGACCCGAAAAGTAGAGTCACTCGCATGCCGGCTCGAAAGCGACACAGGAAGGCCGAGGAGCACCGCGATCCCATCGTTCGATTTGCCGAGGCGCTCAAGCGCACCGAGCTTCGGGAACAGAGAGAGCGCGATCGTCAGGCCGAAGAGAAAGAGGCGGCCCGGCGCACGGCGATCCATGCCGAACACCTCCGGTTGGCCAAGATCGAGCTCGACGAGGCCATCGCCAAAGTGAAGACCGCTCGCTCAGACCGTCGAGACGTCGCCGAGGCCGATCAGGTCTGGCAGATCGCCAAGGCCAAGGTGATCGAGTTGGAAACCGGCGCGCCGCCACCATGGGCTGCCAACAGACGCGACGACTCTGCCCCCGAGTCCGACGGCACCAGTGCCAGTGATGCCAGTGCCAGTGATGCCAGTGCCAGTGATTCCAGTGCCAGTGATTCCGGTAGCGACGGTGAGGCAAAGCTCGGCGACTGACCCGCTACTGGCCGCGTAGACGTTGCGGCGGCGGTTGGAGGCCGGGTGCAACTCGCTGCCCCGAGTAGATGCCGTCGTCACCGCTCAGCAAGTACGCCAACACACACCCGATTGCGAGCGGCACGATGATCGCCGCACTGAACAGCTCCACACCCATCACGGTGCAGGCGATTGGCGTCTTCGTGGCTCCTGAGAACACCGCCACCACTCCCATCGCGGCGAACAGCGCAACGGGCGCCCCGAGTACATCGCCGACCGTCGCGCCCACTGTCGCTCCGATCACGAACAGAGGAGTCACCTCACCGCCCTGGAAACCGGACCCGAGCGTGATCACGGTGAACACGAGCTTCCATGCAAACGCGAATGTCGCCACACCCACCACGCCGGCACCGACCGAACCACGGCCGAACGCGTCCGTCCCGAACGAATCGAGCATGAGGGGCAGCGACAACCCGAGATAGTCGCGTGTGTCCACCACGTAGGTCAACGCGACGACGACGATGCCGCCAACCAGCGGGCGAAGAGGCGCCCAGCCGATCAACCGCTGGAACAGCCGCTTGCAAGCGTGCAACACACCGGTGAACACTCGGGCCGCCAAGCCGAACGCGATACCGACCGCCACCAACTTGGCAATGAGCCCAACGGTCAAGTCGACCGGCACCACCACGGGAAAGGGTGTGTGCTCGACGCCGAGCCGTCGCACGACCTGATCGCCGACAACTGCAGCTGTCAGCGCCGGCACGAGCCCGTCGTGGCGAAATCTGCCGGCCGTCGGCACCTCCAACGCGAAGATGCACCCTGCGAAGGGCACGCCGAACACCGCTCCGAAACCACCGGCAACAGCGGCGGTGAGCACGAGCCTGCGGTCGGCGCCGGTGAATCGAGCTGTTCGCGACACCAGATTGTCGCTGATGCTGCCAGACATCTGAATCGCAGTGCCTTCGCGGCCGGCAGAACCGCCGAAGAGATGTGTGACGAGCGTGGAGCCCAGCACCAAGGGTGCCATTCGTCGAGGGATCCATGTTCTCTGCTCGTGGATCTCCTCGAGGAGCAAACCGTTGCCGGCCGCAGCCGTACCTGCGCCGAAGTGGTACACCAACCCGATCGCGAACCCGGCGAGCGGCAGCAACCACAGCAGCCACGGCTGTTCGAGTCGGGTGTCGGTCACCCGATCGAGCAACTCGAGAAATGCAGCAGATGAAAGGCCGGCAAGTACCCCCACGATCGAACCGAGACCCACCCAGCGAACCGCGGCGACCAACGGGCGGACGTGACTCGTCAACGGGCGCCACCCTCGGTTCCTGTCGCCACTCGTCGCCCCGGTCATCGTGGTGCGAGAGTATCGGCACGGCTCACCACCGATCGGTAGAGTCGCCGTTCATGGAGATCCCACGCGACGCTCGAATCTTTGTCGCAGGTCACCGCGGCCTCGTTGGCTCGGCATTGGTGCGGCGCTTGGAGGCCGACGGCTTCACCAATCTCATCACCGCGACGCGCAACGAACTCGACCTCCGGAATCAGGCGTCGGTGACCGAGTGGTTTGCGCAGAACCGTCCCGAGTACGTGTATCTGGTGGCTGGCACCGTGGGTGGAGTGCACGCCAACAACACCCGGCCCGCTGAGTTCATCTACGACAACCTGATGATCCACGGCACGGTCGTGCACGCCGCGTACGAATCGAACGTCACCAAACTGCTGTACCTCGGCTCGTCGTGCATCTACCCCCGCGAAGCCAACCAGCCGATCACCGAGGATGAGCTGTTGACCGGCCCGCTCGAGCCCACCAACCAGTGGTATGCCATCGCCAAGATCGCCGGCGTCAAGCTGTGCGAGGCCTACCGCCAGCAATACGGCTGCGACTTCATCTCGGCCATGCCGACAAATCTTTATGGCCCCGGCGACAACTTCGATCTGGATTCCAGCCACGTCATACCTGCCTTGATGCGCAAGTTCCACGAAGCCAAGCTGCGGGCCGAGAACGGCGACGAGAACGAAGTCAGCATCTGGGGAACGGGTTCGGCGTATCGCGAGTTTCTGCATGTCGACGACCTCGCCGCCGCCTGTGTGTTCCTGATGGAGCACTATTCGGAATCGCAACACATCAACGTTGGTACCGGTGTCGACATGACCATTCGTCAGCTCGCCGAATCGATCCAAGCCATCGTCAATCCAGATTCCAAGTTGGTCTGGGACGCAACGAAGCCTGATGGCACACCGCGCAAACTGCTCGATGTCTCTCGCCTGAGCAACCTGGGATGGCAGCCGTCGACCGACCTCCAAACCGGCCTGACCGAAACCTACGAGTGGTTCCTCGACCAAACCGCTTCCACCGACGCCGTCCGCGGCATCGACTGACCACACGCCGCGATGAGTTCGCGATGGGCGGGGTCTGAGAGCGCGCAGTAGGGTCGCCAATCGTGGCCGAACAAAGCACCTTCGCAGACGAGGCGATGCAGTACGCACCACAGTTGTATTCGGGTGCCATGCGCATGACGCGCAACGCTGCAGACGCTGAAGATCTGGTGCAGGAAACGTATCTCCGCGGTTTCCGGAGCTTCCACACGTTCCAGGAAGGCACCAACCTCCGAGCCTGGTTGTTCCGAATCATGACCAACGCGTACATCAACAAGTACCGGGCCAAACAGCGTCGCCCACAAGAAGCCGAGCTGGGTGATCTCGAAGACTTGTACCTGTACCGGCGCCTCGGGTCCATGGAGACCGCAGCTGCGTCCATGTCGGCCGAAGAACAGTTCCTCGACCTGTTCACCGACGAAGAGGTGAAAGAAGCACTCGAAAACCTGCCCGAGAACTTCCGGTTGCCCGTGTTGTTGGCCGATGTGGAGGGTTTCGCGTACAAAGAAATCGCCGAAATGCTCGACATTCCAATCGGTACCGTGATGTCTCGCCTCCATCGTGGAAGAAAAGCGATGCAGAAGGCGTTGTACGACTTCGCCACGGCCCGTGGCTTGACGACACCACTCGAACGCACCGGAGACTGACGGCAATGGCCGATTGCAGAGAGACGATCCGCGAACTCGACGCCTTTCTCGACGACGAGCTATCGGGCGAAGTTCGCACGCACATTC
>JBBREA010000084.1:0-14108 GCA_038203385.1 Acidimicrobiales bacterium
CACATCCGGAGATGCACCCAGCGGCCGCCGATCCGCTCGCAGTCCTCACACCCGTTACTGGATGGAGCGACGTCAGCGAGGTCGTCGAGGTGGGTGCAGGTCTTACTCCGATCACTGTCCATGTCTCATCCTTTCATTGCGGTGGTTCAGTTGGTGCGTCGAGCGACACCGGCAGCGACACCGCGACCAAGACCACGCAACCGGTGAACGCGGCCGCCTGCGACACTCCGGTTGCGACCTTGGGACCGGTGCCAACCACCAGTCGTGAAGCGCTCCGTCGCCAAGGCCGCAGCCCTCATCGCCCTCGTCATCTACCAGATCACGTCGTAGTCGTTCAGCCGACCGGCGAGAGGTCGAGCTCCGAACGGGAACCCTGTTCGATCATCCATGCGAGTGCGTCATCGGGTCGTAGTCCCGCGCTCCAGATGAATCCTTGGCCATATCGACATCCGAGCTCTTTGAGTCGTTCCAGCTGCTGCGGCAGCTCGATCCCTTCGGCCACGGTGTCGAGTTGGAGCGCGTCTGCCAGCGCGGTGATGGTGCGGACGATCGACACTGCGGGACCCGGCTCCGTCAGCCCAGCGACGAAGGCGCGATCGATCTTGAGGGTGTCGACCGGCATTCGGCTGAGGTAGTTCAGCGACGAGTAACCAGTGCCGAAGTCGTCGATGCTCACGTTGAATCCGACGCTGTGGAGTTCTTCGATCGTCCGCAGCGCGTTGTCGATTCGGTCCACCAACACGCTTTCAGTGATTTCGAGGTGGATCGCAGCTCGGGGCAGACCTTCGCTTCGCACGATTGCGACGACTCGGTCTGCGAACAGTGGTTGCGCGAGCTGGGTCGCAGAAACGTTGATGGCCATCGACAGATGTTCCGGTGTCCGACGATCGGCCCGCCACACAGCGAGTTGGTGTGCCGCCTGCTCGACCACCCAATCGCCGATCGCAACTATCTCACCGCTGGCTTCGGCGAGCGGGATGAACTCGAGCGGGGCGATCGTGCCGAGGTCGGGATGCTGCCATCGGAGGAGCGCCTCGAATCCGGCGGTGGTGAGCGTCGACAGATCGATGACGGGTTGGTACGCGACGTGCAACTCGCCTCGCCCCAGAGCAAGCGGTAGCGCTGCTGTAAGCGTGCGTCGTCTGTGAGCGCGCGAGCGCGCTGCAGCGTCGAAGACCATGACGCAATTCCTTCCGCTCGCCTTTGCATGATGCAGGGCATCGTCCGCGTCCCGAAGGAGGGATGCAGACGAGTCGGAGTCGGTGCTCAACGCCACGCCGACGCTGGCGGTCAACGCGACTTGCACCCCGTGTTCCCCAACGGTGAGCGGCTCGTGCAGCAACGACACGATGGCGGCTCCCAACTGCTTCGCATCGTCATGCGAAGCCACGTTCGTGCGGAGTACTGCGAATCCATCTCCATCGAATCGAGCCACCAGATCAGCGTGGGGCAACCCGGCGACGAGCCGATCAGCGAATCCGCGGAGTGCCGCATCACCAATGGTGTGGCCATTGCGATCATTGACCAGTTTGAAATCGTCGATGTCGATCAGCGCCAACGCAACATGTTGGTCAGCGTTCGCTGCACCGAGAGCAGTCTGGAGAGTACCGTGCAGGCTGGCAACGTTCGGAAGCTGAGTGAGCCAGTCGTGGGTCGCTTGCTGCGCCAGAGCCGCGTCAGCGAGACGTTGTCGGTCAGCCTCGATGCGCTCGAGCAGCTGAACTCGTTCGGTCACTTCGCGCACGTTGCCAACGACACAACCGACGTTCGGATCGTCGACGAGATTCGTGGCGATCTCCTCGAGCCACCGGGTACGACCGGCTTTGTCGATGACTCGAAACTCCGCCCGAAAGCTGTCGCCGAGGTTCGGAATCGAAGCAACTTCGCCAACCATTCGCTCTTGATCGTCGGGATGAACCAGGTTCAGGCTGTTGAGCCCGATCAATTCGTCGGGTTCGACACCGAACATCGCACGGGTTGCCGGGCTGACGGACAGCACCGTGCCGTCCAGTGCCAAGAACATCACGACATCGCTCGAGTGTGCGAATGCAGCCGCTGCGCGTGCCTGCAAACCCGTGAGTGCAGCAGGAAGCGAACCATCGTTCGCGCTCGCGATCGAGGCCATGACCGGAGGTAGCGGCGCTGCCGGCCCCGGGAATGCCGCAGAAGGTTTGGGAACTGCCCGCCCGAGTTCGCGCCGACGCTTCGCCCCGCGCTTGTCCAGATGCATCGCAGCGTCGGCGGTGCCGATCAGTTCCTCGACCGAGGAGTGGCCGGTACCCACTGCCACGCCCACCGAAGCACCTGCGACGACCTCGATGTCATCGATCTGGAACGGGGCCGCCATCACAGACCGCACCCGATGCGCAACGAGCCCCGCCGCTTGCTCGCTCAGGCCGGGACAGATCAAGACGAACTCGTCACCACCGAGACGACACAGGCGGTCTTGCGCCCGCAACACCCGGCGTAGGCGAATGGCGACTTTCACCAGCAGTTCGTCGCCGACGTGGTGTCCGTGCGAGTCGTTGACCTCCTTGAAACCGTCGAGATCCAGGAAGATCACCGCTACCGACGAGTGCTCGGCAGCCGATGAGTCGATCTGCTCTTGGAGGCAACGCAGCGCCGACCTGCGATTTGGCAATCCGGTCAACGCGTCGTTGTCGGCCAGCGCGGTCAACGCGTCCGCAGCGAGCTTCTTCGCCGTGATGTCCAGATGCTGCACGACCACACCGCTCCCCGCAGAAACGGGGGCCGCCGAGGCCTGCAACAGAAACCAGCGATCCTCGATTGGCGACGGACACGGGTACTCGAGATCGAATCTGTCGCGCTCACCGTTCAAGATCTGGCGTAGCCCTGCTGCCACCTCTGCCGCATCTTCGTCTCCGGCGACAGCCGATCGATCGCAGACCTCGAGGTAGTTGTTCCCAGGTCCCGTCGTGGAGACGTCGCCCGCGTTCAGGTGAGTGAAGAGGCGCCACGACTCATTGGAATCCAGAATCTCACCATTTCCGTCGAGAACGACGGCACATGTGCTGAGCCGATTGAAGGCCGCCGCTCGAACACCTATCTGCGTGAGTGATTCTTGGGAAACAATGTTCGTCGTGCTCGCCTCGGTCAGAACCTGGCGCCGGGACGATGCGTCTGCGTGGGCCGCGTGCGTATCGGGCACCACTGCGAGGCGGCGCTTCACTGGACGTAGACGCCTTGCAGGTTCCGACCGCCTTGGGACTTGAACATCAGATGACCCTTTCGGAGCTGCAGTGCCTGCAACCGCCTTCGAGATCGCCGACGGTTCGGTGTTCCCGATACCTCTTCGGTCTGGTCTCACCCCTTCTCCATGGGCACTGGGACCAGTCCTCTTAGACACTCCATCTCTTGCGGCGTGTTTCGTTGAAAGTGTCGGTGGGTACTCGGTGATCCGCTGCCCGTATGGGCAGCTCATCCCTACCCAAGGAGTACCACGTGTCAAACGACGAGAAGATTGCCAAGAAGTTGATCCAAACCCTTGAAAACGGAAAGCTCGGCTTCGACACCGCCGCCGAGAAACTCGATGCCGAACGCCCCGACGTCGCCTCCTCGTTCCGTAAGTTCTCCCAAGAGCGGGCAGAGATGTCCGCGGAACTCACCAGCATCGCCGCCGCGTACGGCGACGACATCGAGCAGCGCAGCACCGTTCCCGGCGCAATTCACCGGGGTTGGATGGCCGTGAAGGATGCGTTGACGTCTGATGACGCCGCGGCGGTGATCAATGCTGCCGAGTCTGGCGAAGACCATGCGGTTGCGGAGTACAAAGAGGCCGTCGCCGACGACGACATCTCACCAGAGTTCCGCACCCTCATCAGCGGCCAGCTCGCCAAGGTACAGGCCGGACACGACTACGTGAGTGGGCTCGCCCACGCTCAGTAAGCGCCCCCAACGACACACGTCCCCCAGGGACAAACGGTCCACCACCAAAGCGATCCGAACCACATGGTTCGGATCGCTTTGCGTTTTCTGCGTCAAAGCAGACGACGCCGGTGTGGGCATGGGAGTACCAGCCTGACCGCAGCCCTCACACCGGTCGATTCTGCCCCACATGGAGCTGCCGCGCCACTGGGTGCGAGAACTGGTACGCGCCTACAGCTCCGGCGGGGTCGTCGCATTGGCGGCAGCGGCAGCGTGTATCTCCGACACGAGCGAAGCCGCTTCGCCCTCGTCGAGCCACGAGCCGCGCACTCCGTCGAGTGCGATCCTCACCATGTCGTCGAAGCCGTAACCGAACGCTGTCGCACAGAGCTCGTACTCCTGGGTCAGGTCCAGTCCCACCAGCGCCGGGTCATCGGTGTTCAGCGTTGCAAGTAGCCCGATGTCGCGCATCAGCGGGAACACGTGGTCGCCGATCTCGGCGACCACCCCCGGGTTGATCCGCACGTTTGCGTTCGGGCACACCGTGAGTGGAATTTGTTGGTCGACGAATCGGCGGACGAGTTCAGGATCTTCGAAGATGGAAATGCCATGGTCGATGCGTTCGCACTGCAATCCGTCGACCGCGTCACGGATGGCGCCGGCGCCGGAGTTCTCGCCCTGGTGCGCGGTTCGCCGTAAGCCACCTGCGGGAGCCTGCTCGTAGGCGGCGCTGAAACTGAGCGGATCGATGCCGAACTCGGTGGAGTCCATTCCCATGCCGATCACCCGTTCAGCACCAGCACGTCCAGCTTGTCGAAGCGCGACGAGTTCGCCGACGTGCTCGGCCGCGACGGCAGGGCCGAAGTCGCGGTCGATGTCGAAGATCAAAGCGCATCGCGCCCCGGAGTCTCGTTCGGCGGCAGTGAGACCACGATCCAGCGCGGCGAGGATGTCGGACAGCTGTTGGCCCGTCGTCAGATGGCGCGCCGGCGTGAAGAAAGCCTCCCGGTATCGCAATCCGTGCGATGCGCCGTCGATCATCGACTCGTATGCGAGCCGCTCCCAGTCGTCGGGAGTACGCAGCAACGACTGCACCAACCAGAACACGTTGAGAAAGCCTGTGAGATCGTCGTAGTCGTACAAGGCCGTGACGTCATCGACTGGCAGTGAGACACCGTGGACAACCGCCAGATCGGCCACGGTGCCCGGGCGCATCGTGCCTTCCATGTGACAGTGCAGCTCCACCTTCGGGAGCTGGGAAAGACCTGAGAGTGTGACTGCGGCTGCCATGGACGAACTGTACGAAACCCAGCAATGAAACGTGTTTCAGCGCTGTGAACTCCGCCTGAACGGGTGCCCGTGACGTGTCGGCTCATGCGAGAATCACCCGATGGAGCAAGAAGCAGCGACAGCCCAGGGCCGGATCGAGCTTGCCATCGTCGGAGGGACGGTGGTGCCATGTGACGGTGGCGCCCCCATGCCACTGACGGTGACGGTGGCAGACGGCAAGATCTCCGGGCTGATCGCACCGGGCGAGCCGTTCGACGCCAACCTGACGATCGACGCCAGCAGTTGTGCGGTCCTACCGGGATTCGTCGACTGCCACACGCATGTTGCATCGAACCTGCTGCTCCGGGGGCTCCTCGAAGACGTGGAGTTGTTCGGCTGGCTGTCGACGATGTGGCGGTTGAAGCAGAACTTCGACCACGAGACGCTGTACTGGGCTTCGATGTGCGGGCTGGTCGAGATGGCGAGGTCAGGCATCACCTGCTTCAACGAGCACTTCGACGGGTACGCGGTCACACCGGAAGTGCGAGCTCTGAACGAGATCGGCCTGCGGGCGACGCTGGGTTACGGGTTCGCCGACGGAGGCGTGTACGCCCCCGTAGCCGACTGGTCGTGGGCGGCCTTGGCCGACTTCGATGCAGCAACGGCGGGCGCGGCCGACATCGACGGCGACCGAGTACGGCTTGCTCTGTCGCCCCACGCCCCGTATTCGTGTAGCGAAGCGATGTGGCAGTCAGTGCGGGAGTTGGCGAACGACCGAAGCCTTCCGATCCACACCCACATGGCAGAGGGACCCAACGAAAGCGCCTACATGCAGACCACCTACGGGCGAACGACGGTGGAGTGGCTCGACGACATCGGGTTCCTCGGCGCCGACATCACCGCCGCCCACTGCACCCAACTGACCGACACCGATATCGCCATCCTGGCGTCGCACGACGTGAAAGTCGCCCACTGCCCCGTCTGCAACGCCAAACTTGCGTCCGGAACGATGAACCTGCGTGGACTGCGTGCCGCCGGTGTCACCGTCGGTTTGGCGACCGATGGGCCTGCCAGTCAGAACACCCTCGACACCTTCCAAGAGATGAAGTTCGCAGCGATCACTCACAAACAGGCCACCGGCGACAGCACCTTCCTCACCACCAGAGAGGTGCTGACCATGGCCACACGCGACGCGGCTCGCGCGATGCATCGGCCTGAGTTGGGCACCCTGACCGTCGGTGCGCCCGCCGACATCACCATTGTCAGCTTGGCGGGAGCGCATGTGGCGCCGGTGTACGACGTGGAAGCAGCGCTGGTGTACAGCAGCCGAGCCGACGACGTGACCCACACCATCGTCGGCGGCCAGTTGGTCTTCGACAGCGGTCACGTCGTGGGCGTGGACGAGGAACGAGTGATCGCCATGTTTCGCGAAAAGGCGCTCGCTCTCCGCGACCGCTCGATCTGACGCATCAGCGTTCTTCGCGTGAGTAGGGAATTGCCAACGCGGCAGGCGCTGCGGTGGGAACTTTGCGACTCGTGAGCTTCGCGGCGCCCGCCGGCACGAGGATCGCGATGAGCGTGACGAGGAACGGCAGCATCGACAAGAAGAAGCTGAGGTTGCTCCCCTTCAAGAGCGGCAACTCCCAACCTCGAGCCTGAGCGGTGGCGTCAAGCGAAATCATCGCGCCATAGAGCAATGCTCCCGCCACCACTCGGAACGGCTTCCACCCAGCGAAGATCACCACTGCGAGCGCCACCCAACCGCGCCCGCGAGCGATGTCTGGCGACCAGGTGGGCGTGAACGACAACACCATGTACGCCCCGCCCGCACCAGATATGGCACAGCCGAGCACCGTGTAGCCGAAGCGCGACCACGACACACTCACACCGGCCGCGTCCGCAGCCGCCGGGTTCTCACCCACTGCGCGCATGTTCATACCGTGCCGTGTGTGAAACAACACGAACAGCAAGATCGCCGGCAACACGAGATACGCGATGTAGACGATCGGGTCGTGATACAAGAAGGCCTCCAACAATCCGCCATCGTCGAACGCACCCCAGGGGTTGACCTCGGTGAACAACACCTTGATGGGGGTGCCATTTCGATTCGTCCCGAGTTGGTTGGAGAGACCGATGCCTCCCAAGGCCAAGGCGAGACCGGCGAGCACCTGGCTGGCGCGGAACACGACGACGGCAACTGCAAACAGCACACCAGCCACGGCGGCCGCGAACATGCCAAGCAGCAGGGCGATCCACGGGCTCGTCACACTCCACGACGTGACTGCGATCACCCCGTACACCGCACCCACACCGATGAGCCCTTCCTGGCCGAGGTTGAGTACGCCGACGCGTTCACCGAGCAAGCACCCAGTGGCAGCCAGCACCACCACGGTGCTCGCTGGTATGGCTGCCGCGATGACGCTGAGGAACGCGTTGTCGATCAGCGCGAGCATCATGGCGACACCGGCGCCGGCGCCACACCTGCAGGCGACATGGCCTTCACGATGCGGTACTTCGCAGCCACCTCACCAAGCGCGACACCCATCAGGATGATGCCGTAGATCCCGAAGATGATGAACACGGACAGGCCTTTGGTCTGCAACACCAATCCTGCGAAGAACATCGAGGCGATGAAGAATCCGCCAACGATGACACCGCGGAACGAGCCCCCGGCGAGCGCTGCCACGATGAAGCCGGACAACCCGAACTGGGCCGAGAAGCCTGGACTGAGTGCCTGCGCGCCGGGTGCGCTGAGCTGCAACATGCCACCCAGGCCGGCAATGGCTCCGGTGACGAGCATCACAATGAGAATGCGTCGCTTCACATTGATCCCGGCGAACACTGCGGCTCGCGGGTTGCCCCCCATGATGTCGATCTCGAATCCGACCTTCGTGGAACGAAACACCCAGGCCAACACGACTGCGATGGCGAGGGGAACCAGCAACGCGACGGTGAGCTGTTCGGTTCCCGGCAACGCAGGCAGCACCACCGGAACCTTCTCGGTCGATTGGATGACGGCCGCTCCTGCGTCACGCCAGAACCCGAGCGATGCCCACGCGACGAGCTGCACCGCCACGAAGTTGAGCAGGAGCGTCGTGATGATCTCGTTGACATCCCAGTGCGCCCGGGCAAAGGCCGGCACAGCGATCCACAGCGCGCCAGCGGCGGTGGCGGCGAGGGCCATCACGATCAGCACGAACCAACTCGGCCCACCGAGGTGAATGCCCACACCAACGGCGGCAAACGCTCCCATGAGGAACTGACCGTCGGAGCCGATGTTCCACACCTTCATTCGTAGCGACAGCGCAACGGCAAGGCCGGTCATGAGAATCGGAACCGCCCGAAGTGCGGTGCCCTCCAGCCCTCGTTGGCTGCCAAAGATTGCGTCGAGGGCATCGAAGAGGATGGTGATCGGATTCCGCCCGGTGAGCAACAGCACCAGGCCCGACACCAGTAGCGCCACCACGGCTCCGGCGACACGCGACCACGCTGCGGCCTGTGGGCTGGCATCGACCCGCCGTTCGAGGCGGAAACCGCTCATACGTGCCCGCCCATGAGCAATCCGAGACGCTCGCGTTCAGCGTCCGCCGCCGACACCACATCGACCACGCGACCTTCGTAGAGCACAGCGATGCGATCGCTCATCAACAAGACCTCATCTAGATCGTCGGAAAGAAACACCACAGCGCACCCGGCATCGCGTCGTTCAAGAATCGAGCTCTGCACCTCCTGGGTGGCATTGACATCGAGACCTCTGGTTGGATGGGCTGCGACCAGGACACGACTGGCGACGAGCGCCTCACGTCGAGCGACGAGTCGCTGCTGGTTGCCACCCGACATCTGCCCGGCGGTGGCGAACACGGAACGTGTTCGTACTCGACCGGCCTCGACCAGGCGCTCGGCAAACTCGACGACTGCATTGCGTCGCAACCGGATACCGCTGGAAAGCTCTGACCCCCAGTAGCTTCGCAACGCTGCGTTGTCTTTCACCGGCGCGGATGCGACCATGCCAACCCCGATGCGGTCTTCTGGAATGTGACCGACGCCGAGATCAGCAATGTTGCGAACCGATTTGCGACTGATCTCGACACCGTCGAGATGAATGGTGCCCCACGTCAGTGGTCGCAGGCCCGTGATGACTTGTGCAAGCTCCGTCTGCCCGTTACCGGACACACCGGCGATGCCCATGATCTCGCCCGAGCGAACGGCCAAGTCGATGTCGTGCAGCGCAGGGATACCCCGGTCGTTCTGAGCGTTGACGTCCTTGAGTACGAGGATCGGATCGCCGGTCACCTTTCGATGCTCCACTTGAAGGGAACGTTCCTCGCCGGTCATGAGGCGCGCCAACTCGTTGACGGTGGCCCCTTCGGTGGCGCGGGTGGCAACGCGCTGACCGTTGCGTAGAACCGTCACTCGGTCCGACACCTCGAGCACTTCACGGAGCTTGTGGCTGATGAACACCACCGACCTGCCGCCATCTGCGAGACGACGCATCACATCGAACAGCTCACGTGCCTCGACCGCAGTGAGCACCGCAGTGGGCTCGTCGAGGATCAGCAAACGCGCGCCGCGAGCAAGAACACGCAAGATCTCCACCCGCTGCTGCTCCCCAACCGAGAGCTGCCACACCTTTGCCTGCGGATCCACGCGCAACCCGACTTCGTCCATCAACGCCTGCGCCCTCTCACCCAGCACCTTCTGGCTGATGATCCGGGGCGTTTCGGACCAGCCGAGATGCATGTTTTCGGCGACCGTCATGGTGGGTACCAGCTTGAAATGCTGGTGCACCATGCCGATGCCGGCCTCGATCGATTGCGCCGGGTTCTTGAACTCGCTTACGGCGCCGTCGACGAGCAACTCGCCGGCATCGGCACGGTAAATACCCGACAAAATGTTCGACAGGGTGGTTTTGCCGGCCCCATTCTCGCCAAGCAACGCGTGTACTTCGCCGCGAGCGACATCAAAGTCCACGCCGTCGAGCGCAGCAACCCCTCCAAACAACTTGGAGAGGTTGCGCGTTTCGATTGCGTTATGACCTGCAGCGGGTGTGACGCTCACACGCCGGTAACACCCTCGACAGCCCAGTTGATGGCGTAGGCGCCAAATGAGTCGATGGTCTCACCTGCTGCGAGCACTTCGTTGCCATTCGTGTCCGACAGCGGCCCGGTATAGACCGAGATTTCACCTGACCGGAGCTGCGCCCACACAGCGTTCACCTGGTCCTGCACCTCCTGGGGAACTTCGTCGCCGAATGCCCCGAGCGGGGTCTCCAACAACACCACCTCTGACGGCGGGGCCCAGGTTCCGTCGAGCACAGCCTGGATCTGCTCGGTGTAGAACGGGCCGACCGCTGACAGGTCGAAGTTGGAGACGTACTTGGTGGGGGCTGCTTCACGGAAATCGAGGTTCCAGTAACCAGTCCACACCCCTGCCTCCTCGGCGAGCTGCAGGAACGTTGGCTCGTCCATCACACCGAACAGCATTTCGACACCGTTGCTCAGCAACGCTTCGGCGGCCTGCGCGGCCTTCTGCGGATCGAAGAAGGTGCTGACGAGCACGGTTTCCACGGTGGCGTCAGGGTTGATCGACCGGGCACCGAGCAGCAGGCCGTTGACGTCGTTGTAGGTGGTGGCCGACGGGAACGCTCCGATGTAGCCGATGCGGCCGTTTTCGGTGAGCAGGGCTGCTGCCACGCCCAACGCGTACGCGGTGTTTTCGTGGGCGAAGTAGAACCCGAACTGGTTGCCGGTGAAGATGTGGCCGTTGGCCTCGACGAACTTCGTGTCTGGGTTGGCCGCGGCGACGTCGCTGAGGAGCCCTGCGTACTCGGTGTTGGCGAAGATGATGTCGTTGCCGTCGTCGACGAGCTGCTGGAACAGCTGGGCGGTCGAAGCGTCGAACCCGATGTTGGGCGTGAACTCGGTGACGACCTTGTCGCCGAGGGCAGATTGCGCCTCGAGGCGGCCGCGGTCATGTTCTTGAGTCCAGCCGTTGTCGTCTGGTGGGCCGATGTAGACGAAGTGGGCCTTCACCGATTCCATGGCCGTGCCGCCGCTGGTACTGGCGGTGGTACCAGCCGTGGTAGTGGCGGTGGCACCTTGGGTGGTTCCTGCGGGGGCGGTGGTGCCGGCACCGGTGGACGGGGCAGTGGTGCTGGACGTTTCCTCGTCGTCGCCGCACGCCGAGGCGAGGCCGCCGAGCGCGAGGCCGCCGATCCCGAACGCACCGAGGCGGATCGCACGACGGCGACTCACCGATGAATTCGCAAGGGCATTCGTGATGCTCTCCGACAGGTTCGACGGAGTCTTGTCGTCGTTGTTCATGCTGTTCCTTTGTTGTGTGGGTTACGTGGTGGTGGTGGATGAAGTGAGTTGGCCGTCGAGCTGTTCGGACAGGGCGTCGAACTCCTGAGCCCACGTCCGCCGCATCGAGCGTTTCTCTGGCTCGTCGAGCCAGGCGCCGTCGATGCCATTGAGCATGCATTGCCGAAAGTCTTCGACCTCGAAGCCCATGTGCTCGTGGGCGACGACCATGTCTTTGGTGGGGTCGGTCTTGAACATTGGTGGGTCGTCGCAGTCGAGGCTGATCTTCAGACCGAACTCACGCATGTGCTTGATCGGGTGGTTGTCGAAGTCGTCGTTGAAATACACCCAACCGGTGGACACCGGGGTGCACGTGAACACGACCCCCTCGTCTCGGCAGCGGGTCATGATCGCCTCGCTTTCGATGACGTGATATCCGTGATCGACTCGCTCGCAGCCCAGCAGGTCGAGCGCTGTTTCGATGTTGCGGGGCGGAGCGTCTTCGGACTGATGTGCCGTGAGGCGCAGACCGTTGGCGGCAGCCATGCGATACGCCTTCCAGAAGTTCTCGGGAGGAAATCCGGACTCGGCGTAGTCCAAACCGATGCCGATCACTTCTGGTCGCGGATGGGCCACGAGGGTTTCCACCATCTGTACGCCGAGTTCGGGGCTCGCCATCCGGTTGATCGCTGCGATCAGGCGACATTCCACGCCGAAGTCGGCCCGGGCAGCATTGATCCCGTCGATCAGCCCGTCGACGCACGTGGCGTAGTCGACTCCGGCTGCCATGTGCGTGGTGGGGTTGAAAAACATTTCGCGGTAGCGCACGTTGTGCTCGGCCGCTTCGGTGAGGGTCTCGTACGCAATGCGCTCGAAGTCGCTGCGGTCGATCACTGCGAGCGCAGTGTTGTCGTACATGTGCAGGAACTTGTAGATGTCCGGGTAGTCGTACAGGTCGATGGGTTCGTCGAAATCCGGCAGCGGGACGCCGTGTTTGCTGCAGAGGTCCACTGCGGTCTGGGCTTGCACCGAGCCCATGAGATGGACGTGGAGGCTGACCTTGGGAATCGCCTTCAGAAACTCGTGCATGTCCATGGAATCGTCTCCACCTTTCAGACCTCAGAGCCGGCAAGTATCTTCGGGACGATAAACGACGCGACCCACGGTTGGGGCACCCGAAACAGAGAGTTCACGATGGCGTCACTCCCGTCTCCATCCCATGTGACGTCGCAGCTGCCAGTCTGCGGGGAATGACCATGTCTACTAGACCCGACCTGTTCCTCGACCCTCGGACGCCTGAGTTTCTCGACGACCCGCATTCCGAGTTCGATCGACTGCGCAGGCTGGCACCAATCGTCGCCGACCCGATTGGTTGGTCGACCATCGACTACGAATCGTCGGCCGCCGCGTTCACCGACAAGGCGCTCACGCCCGGCATCGACCCGTTGCTCGAGTCGCAGGGAATCGAACCGTTGTGGGGCGAAGCGGGCCGCACGCTCACCGACTCCGAAGGAAACGATCACCGTCGGCTGCGTCGAGTCGTCGGCCCCTGGTTCACCGCTCGCCGTGTGGAGGAACTCCGCGAACGGGTACGTGCGCTCAGCGAGTCCTTGATTGGCGGAGCGGCGCCAGACGAGCCGTTCGACGTCATGGCAGATCTCGCCGACGTGGTGCCATCACGGCTGTTCTGCTGGATGGTCGGCTCTCCCGAGAGTGCGGCAGCCGAACTGGCGACACTGTCGAAAACCCTGCTCACCGTGTTCACGGCCACGCCCGCGATGGTGGAGCCGGTACGTGCCGCCAAAGTGGCCATGGCGGATCTCACACGTCAACTCATCAAAGAGCGGCGTCAACAGCCTGGCGATGATGTGATCTCGATGATGCTGGCCGGAGTCGCACGGGGCGATCTGGACGAAATCGACTTGTTCTACCTCGTGGAGGAACTGCTCAGCGCCTCAGTCGACAACACGGCGAACACCACCGGGCTGGCCATCTGGACGCTGCTGCAACAACGCGGCGCCTATGAGCGACTTGGCAACGATCCGTCGCTGGTGCAACAGGCATCAGAAGAGTGCGGCCGCTACGAGCCAGCGATTCGCCACACCATCAAGTACGCGCTCGAAGACACGGCGATCGGTGAGGTGAGCATCCCTGCGGGTGGTTTCGTCACGATCCGAATCGCAGCCGCTCACCGCGATCCAGCCGTGTTCGTCGACCCGCACCGCTTCGACATCGATCGTGATCCGCCGAAACAACAGTTGGCATTCGGTCTTGGCCGCCACTTCTGTCTCGGGGCAGCGCTCGGCCGAATGGAGATCGCCGAGATGGTTCGGGCTCTTGCGATCCATCGGCCCAGCGCCGTCATCGGCGAGCAGGTCGACATGACCAAGAACGCCGCCGGGCTGGTCCACCGGCTCGACATCATCCCAGGAGCGCCACGGTGAGCAACGACAACGACAACGACAACAGCGACGACAACAACAACAGCGGCAGCGGCAGTTGGGAGCGTCCCATCCCGCACTGGTCGACCGACCCGTTTGCTGGCAAGACCACTCTGCATGGTCTGGCGAGCGACGAGGTCCGCTCCTCGATTCACAAGTACGTGCGGATGGGTAACGCCGAGCAAGCGATCCTCGCTGCACTCGAGATGGC
>JBBREA010000085.1:0-14064 GCA_038203385.1 Acidimicrobiales bacterium
GCGTCGGGCCTGCTTCCACCACCGATCGAAGTTCCGCGACGAAGTGATGTCGCTGGGCAGTCGTTCATCGAAGAACTCGTGCAGTGTGTCGCTGTCAACGAGGTCGTTGCGACGCACGCGGGCGTGCAGCAGCTCCACGCGTTCCACAAAGCGCTTGTTGGTCGAGACGAACACGTGGCGAGTGGTCCAGTCGCCTTCGACGAGCGCGTGCCTGATGAACATCTCTCTGGCGAGCTCGCGGTCCACTCGATCGACGCCGATCGTACGGTTGTTGACGATGGGACGCCCGTAGAGCGTGACGGTTTCAGCGGTGAGCGCGCGACCCGACTTGGCATCCCACCATGCCTCGCTGTACGAGCGCTTCGTCAGGTGGGCACCGAGCGACTCGGCCCACTCGGGATCGATGACGGCCACCCGACGAGCCCAGATGCGTTCGGTCTCCACGAGTTCGGCCGCCATCACCCAACGGGGCGGTTTGCGCGCCAGCACGGAGCCGCGCGCGATCACGAATCGAGCCTCGCGCGCTCCGAGATAGTCGCGCCCCTCCGGGCTACGTTCACCGATGTGTGACAGCAATCCAGACAAGAGCGCCTGGTGGACATGGTCGGGATGCCCATCGACACCGCCGGGACGGACGCCGAGTTGACCAGCCACCTGGCGCAACTGGCTGTACAGATCGCGCCACTCGCGCACCCGGAGGTAATTGAGGTATTCGTCACGGCACATTCGCCGGAATTGGTTGCCCGACAGTTCACGTTGACGATCGCGCAGGTAATCCCAGAGCGCCACGATCGACAACAGATCCGAGCCCTCGACGTCGAAACGACGATGCAATTCGGTAGCGCGTTCGGCAGACTCTTTCGGGCGCTCGCGAATGTCCTGGATGGACAGAGCAGATGCGATCACCAGCACCTCGCGAACACAGCTCTGCCGATCGGCTTCGAGCACCATGCGCCCGAGGCGGGGATCCACCGGCAGCTTGGCGAGCTGCCGCCCGATCTCTGTGAGCGATCGCAGCTCTCCGATTCGTCCTTCGTCCAACGCACCCAGTTCTTCGAGAAGTAGGTACCCGTCTTTGATGATCGCTACGTCAGGAGCTTCAACGAACGGAAACCGCGCGACATCTCCGAGGCCGATTGCGGTCATCTGCAGAATGACCGATGCCAGATTGGTTCGCAGGATCTCGGGCTCGGTGAACTCCGGCCGTTCACCGAACTCTGCTTCGGCGTACAACCGGATACACACCCCCGGTGCAACGCGCCCGCAGCGTCCGGCACGTTGGTTGGCCGAGGCTTGCGACACCGGCTCGATCGGGAGGCGTTGTACCTTCAGCCGTCGGCTGTATCGCGAGATCCGTGCCACGCCTGCATCCACCACGTAGCGCACACCTGGCACGGTGATGGAGGTTTCGGCGACGTTCGTGGACAGCACCACGCGTCGGCCGGCATGCGGCTCGAAGATGCGATGCTGTTCGGCTGACGACAACCTGGCGTACAGCGGTAGTACTTCCAGGGCATGCCGCGCGCCGCGCGCTTCCTGCTGCTCGCGTAACGCGTCGGCCACATCGTGGATCTCTCGTTCACCACTGAGGAAGACCAGCACATCCCCGTCGCCGACCTTCGCCAGCTCGTCGACCGCATCGAGGACTGCCCGAACCTGATCGCGATCGTCATCGGGATCTTCGAGATTGTCGGCGCCGAAGGGCCGGTAGCGAACCTCAACCGGATAGGTGCGGCCCTCAACCAGAAAGACGGGCGCTGGAGTGCCGTCCGAGTTTGCGAAGTGCTGGGCGAATCGATCCGTGTCGATGGTGGCCGACGTGACGATGACGCGCAGGTCGGGCCGGCGAGGCAGGAGCTGCTTGACATAGCCGAGGATGAAGTCGATGTTCAGGCTGCGTTCGTGCGCCTCGTCGATGATGAGCGTGTCGTAGCGCGAGAGTTGTGGATCACGTTGGATGTCGTTCAACAAGATGCCGTCGGTCATCACACGAATGAGTGTTCCGTCACCGACCTGGTCGTTGAATCGCACGCTGAAGCCCACGGCTGCGCCAATTTGCACGCCGAGCTCGTGGGCGATTCGTTCGGCAACGGTGCGCGCTGCCACCCGGCGCGGTTGGGTATGGCCGATCAACCCACCGATGCCTCTGCCAGCCTCGATACAGAGCTTGGGAATCTGCGTGCTCTTGCCGGACCCGGTTTCGCCAGCCACGATGACGACCTGATGTCTGGTGATGGCATCGATCAGCTCGGGCACCCGGTCAGCGATGGGCAGGGAATCGGGATAGACAATCGTCGCCAGATCAGCGCGCGCACTCGCCCGTGCGTCGCTGAGTCGGGTTCGCCGGGCTACCCGTTCGGAGTGGTTTCGATCGTTCATTCTGAAAGTTCTTGCAGTCGTCGCCCGCCAGCTTTGCTGACGGCAGGCACGGTGGTGAGGTGAGTTCTACCGTTGCGAAACGCCGACGACGCATCCGTCGACTCGCGCGTCGATCCGCGCGTCGATCCGCGCGTCGATCCGCGCGACTTCCGGTCGGCCAGCGCCAACCTTCGTAGGATCGGCCCGTGGGTTCATCGCAGACAACTCCCGAGCAGGGTTCAACGGGCGAGCTCGCCGACGCCGGATCATCCGACTTTGGCGAGATCGTCGATGCGAGCCTCGGCGTCCATCTGAAGGCCCGGCGACGTTGGTGGCACCGCCATCTCGAGTCGGGCGAGCGCAAACGCGTGATGGCTGAGCTGGCGATCAAGCGCCCTGACAACTGGGGCCAGCGGTTCACCGTCATGCTCACGCTCTCCGTCATCGTCGCCGTGATGGGGCTCTCTGCGAACTCGCCGGCAGTGGTCATCGGCGCCATGCTGCTGGCGCCGCTCATGCAGCCCGTTCTTGCCGCCGCAGCGTGCATCGCCATGGCTCTGTTCCGCAAGTCGCTGCAGTCCTTCAACGCAGTGCTCCTCGCAAGCGTGTGGGCGATCGCCCTCTCCTACGTGTTGGCTGCGGTATTCGTCAACGGCGCCTTGCCGAGCGAGGTGACAGCCAGGACGGCTCCCGACATCCGCGACCTGGTGGTCGCTCTCGGTGCCGGCTCCGCAGGCGCGTACGCGACGGTTCGCAAAGACGTCTCGGCGTCGTTGCCCGGCGTTGCGGTGGCAGTTGCGCTGGTTCCGCCGCTCGCCGTCATCGGAGTCTCTTTGGAAGCGGGCAATCTCACGTTTGCCTGGGGTGCGACCTTGCTGTACCTCACCAACCTGTTCGCGATCATGCTGGCCGGTGCCATCGTGTTCGTGGTCACCGGGTTCGTCCCACCGCGCCGCCTCGCCACGACCTTTCGCCGATCTGCGATCGTTGCTGCGGTCGTCGGCGTGATCGTGGTCGCCGTGACGGTGCCGCTCTACAGCGCGTCGACTTCGGCCGTCGAGAGATCCGAACGCGAAGTCGAAGCACTGAACATCGTGGCCGAATGGCTGGACGCCACCGATCGACGTTCGGCGCCACAGGTAGAATTCGACGACCAGCGCATCACCGTGGCGGTCCGCAGCTTCGATTCACCGCCCGACCCTGAACCGCTGATCGCGTCTCTCCAAGCGTCGTTCGGCGCCGATCGGATCGTGTCCATCGAGTGGGATCGAGTCGATCAGGCAACCACGACGGTGCCAACCACCACGATCGTCACCGACGAGGAGCGGCTGTTCACCGATGTCGCCACCATCGTCGACCAGTGGCTCAGGGACCTCGGGCCCGAAGCAGCCGGGCGGCGAGATCTCCTTTCGATCGACGGCAACGTCATCCGACTCGACGCCAGTGGCACCGTCGAAGCGCCGTCCGTCGGGTCGCTGACCAATTTGCTCGACCCCCGGCTCGGGCGGGCCTACGAGGTACAGCTCACTTGGCTCCAGCGCCAGAATGTGTTGCGGGAGCAACCGGCACCAACCCCCGATGAGGTGCTTGCTTTCCAGATTGCCGAGCTCGCCGAGACGTGGGCGCAGCCACGCAACGTTGCCGTCGTGGCGACTCGGTTCGACGGACAGGGCGCGGTCATCGAGCTGGCTGGCGCGTCGACGCCTGATGCATCCGAACTGGTGAACTCGGTGAGCGACCTGCTCGAGCGTGCCGACGCAGTCACCGTGCTGTTCGTCCAACGTCTCGACATCACGACCACCACGACGACCACAACGACGACGACCACGACGACCACGACTGTGCCTGCGACTGTGCCTGCGACCGTGGAGACGCCAGGCACGGTTGCGCCGTAGATCCGGCAAACTGTGCGGGTGTCTCACGACTCGCTTGCTGAGCTGGTGGCAGTTGCACCGCAGGAATATCACTGGCTCTCAGCTGACGAACAGGACAGATTTCGTGTGCACGCCGACCTTCTGGTCCGGCGGGTGTCATGGGAGGCGGCTCGCGATTTCTCGATCACCGGCGACATGATCCACACCGTCGCTGCCCATGCCGCCCTGATCGTGGCCGGTTTCGACGCCAGCGTGGACCCCTTCCGCAACGTCGCCGCTGTTGTCTTGCACGGCGGCACCATCGTCACTACCGGCCCGCAACCAGGGCCTGTAGCTGGCGTGATGACCGCAGCGCCGCGCTACCTCGCAGGCCAGTCAGGTCACGGACGAGGCCCCGTGCTGCTCGACTGGCGCACTGTCCGGCAGGAAGTGTTGCGGCCGAATCGGGGCGCGAATGTGGTGTACCACGAGTTCGCCCACAAGCTCGACCAGCTCGATGGCGATGCCGACGGGATGCCCCCGATTGCCGATGCCGAGGCGCGCCAGGCGTGGGAACAAACCATGGGCACGAACTTTCGACGGCTGCAGCGCCGGGGTGCCACCGGGCTGGTTCGGTCGTACGGAGCCACGAACCCCGCCGAATATTTTGCGGTGACCTCGGAAGTGTTTTTCACCCGTTCTGTGGAGCTGCGCGCCCAGATGCCCCGGTTGTACGAGCGGCTCGCCGAGTTCTACCGACAGGACCCCGCCGCCCGCGCTCGTCCTATCGAATAATCGCTGGACACGACGACCGGGCACCTGTCATGCTGACATGAGTAAATACTTGCTAGGGCAAGTATTATGATGTCCGGAGGTTTCAAACACATGACCACTGCCACTCACGTCGACAGCGCCAGCACCGAGGGCACGAACGGAGGCGGCACCGTTCCATGGCAGGGCATCAACCACCTTGCGCTCATCACGAACGACATGGACGCCACCGTGCGCTTCTGGCACGGCGTGCTCAACGCACCGCTCGTGGCCACGGTTGGCAACGACAGCTTCCGCCACTACTTCTTTGCCTTCGGCGACACCACCACGGTGGCGTTCTTCGAGTTCAGAGGTGAGATGGCGCCTGAGATGACCAAACCGGCCGGGGTCTTCGATGCACGCGCCATGCAGTTCGATCACCTCTCGCTCAACGTGCCGGACGAAGCATCGCTGCTGGCGTTGCGGGCCCGTCTCGAGGAGTACGGGTGTGAGGTGACCGACGTCGTCGACCACCGCATGATCCGTTCGATCTACTTCAGCGATCCCAACGGAATCGCCTTGGAAGCATCATGGTGGTTGGAAGACTTCAACGAGGCGCCACCGGGGTTCAGCGGCGGCACGTTCTTCACCGACCCCCACCCAGTGTCCGCGGTCGAAGAACTACGCGCCGGGGGGCTGCTGCGCACCCCCGCAACGGCCTTGGCGGGCGAGCCAGCGTCTTCAGACGGTCCGTGACCCAGTTCGGGCAGCAGGTGGCCGTAGTCGGCCGGCTCAGTGCTGAGTGAGGGGCGACCGCATGAACCGCTCCACCGCGGCTGCCAGCTCGAGCGGTCGATCGCCCTGCACGCTGTGGCCGGCATCGACCTCGAGCACTTCCACGTGTGGACACCGTCGACGGAACTCGGCCACATCGTCGTCATCAACGACGGAACCAGCACGCATGCCCCGCACCAGCATCACCGGCATCGCGAGTCGACCGACGACGTCCCACATGGCGGCGCTGTCAACTGCGCGACGCGCGGCGCTGGCTACGGCGGCCTCGTCAACATCTCGTTTCACCTCGTCGCGCTGATGACGCCACACCCACGAACCGTCGCTGAGTTGTACCGCGTTGTGCAAGATGCCGCGCCGTAACGAGCTTTCGGTACGGGTGGGATTGTGCTCCATCGTTCGTGCAAGCAAGGCGTCGAAATCTGGGAACGTTGCCGGACCGCGCACGAAGTCGGCAATGGCTTTCGCCTTCTCGGCGTTCACGCCCGGCGTCACGTCAACGAGCATCAGTCGCCGTACGAGGTCGGGCCGCTGGTCGGCGAGCATGATCGCAGTGAGGCCGCCGAGCGACATGCCCATCACCAGTTCGGTAGCTGGTGCGAGCGCATCGCAGGCGGTTGCCACGTCGCGTGCAATCCCTGCCGGGCTCATTCCATCGCCGGTTCCATCAGCGGGTGCGGCCGCACCATCGGAGTGGCCGTGGCCGGGCAGATCGACACAGACCAACGGCAGTCCGAGCGCCAGCGCCACCGTGTCGTAGGTATGAGCGTTCTGGGCACCGCCATGCAAGAAGAAGAGCCGCGGCTCCGAATCTCCCCACACCAGTGCGCTGACCGAACGCCCCGGCTCGAGTTCCACACCCTCCCGACGCACGACAGGTGGGTCGGCGAACGGTAAGCCGAACTCGGCAGCGTTCTCGTGGAACAACCCGAACTCGTCGTACGACGCGCTCATTGCGTCAGGTGCCAGTCCACTCCGGCGCGCGCTTCTCGGCGAACGCCCGAGAGCCTTCCTTGGAGTCGTTCGACGTGAAGACCTGACGGTGATATGTCTCTTGCAACTTCCAGAACTCAGCTTCGGTGACACCTTGCGAAGCCCTCACGAGCAGCTTGGACGCTGACACGGCGAGCGGAGCGTTCTTGGCCACGCGCTCGGCCAGCGCCATGGCGACGTTCATCGCGTCGCCCTTCTCGGCAAGGCGTGCCACCAGCCCATACTGCGCACCTTCTTCGGCGGTGATGGGATCAGCGGTGATGGCCATTTCCATCGCCTTGCCGTAGCCAACACGGATGGGCAGCCGCATCACGCCGCCAGCGGCAGCGAACAGCCCGACGCCGGCTTCGGGGATACCGAGCTTGGCACCGTACGACGCGACGAGCAGGTCACATGTCAGCGCCAACTCCAAACCTCCGGCGAGAGCGAAGCCTTCGATGGCGGCGATCAGTGGCTTCTGCGAACCGACCTTGACGAAGTCGAAGAACGGGCCGATGTCTTCTCCGCGCGAGAACGCCTTCAAGTCCATTCCAGCGCAGAACCCACGTCCGTTGCCGGTGAGTACGCCAGCGGACAGGCCGGGATCGGAGTCCAATTCGGTGATCGCATTCACGAGGCTGGTGGCCAGCGCCGAGTTGATGGCGTTCATCGCTTCGGGGCGATTCAACGTGATCAAGAGCACACGACCGCGACGCTCGGTCAGAACAGCGGGTTCACCAGCTGCGTTCGTGAGAGTGGTTTCGGTTTGGGACATGTCATTCCTCACTTTGGGGGCATGCGGATGCCGCCGTCGACGCGGATGACTTCCGCGTTCATGTACGGGTTGGTGATCAGGTCGACCACCATGAACGCCAACTCTTCGGCGTGACCCAGACGCTTGGGGAACAGCACCGACGAACCGAGGTGCGCCTTGAACGCATCGGACTCGGGGCCCTCACCGTAGATGGGGGTGTCGATCAGGCCCGGCGCAATGGTGTTCACCCGGATTCCCATGGCCGACAAGTCTCGGGCGATCGGCAAGGTCATCCCGACGATGCCGCCCTTCGACGCAGCGTACGAGGCCTGGCCGATTTGGCCGTCGAACGCGGCCACGGACGCCATGTTGACGATGGCGCCACGTTGGCCGTCAGCGTCGACCGGTTCTGTCTTTGCCATAGCGGCAGCGGACTGTCGAAGCATGTTGAACGAGCCCAGCAGGTTGATCTTGATGACGAAATCGAAGTCTTTCTGCGCCATGGGGTCGTTGTTGCGATCCACGGTACGACCGGCGCGGCCAAGACCGGCTGAGTTCACCAACGCCCGCAGCGGGCCCATTTCTGACGCTGCGGCCACCGCAGCGGCCCCGTCTTCTTCGCTCGACACGTCACATTTGACGAACAATCCGCCGATTTCCGTGGCGATCAACGTGCCGCGTTCTTCGTTCAGATCGGCGACGACGACGCGTGCACCGAGGTCGGCGAGTTGACGAGCCGATGCCTCACCGATGCCCGACGCTCCGCCGGTGACGATGGCCGAAGCACCCTGCAAGTTGAAACGTGGCATCAGCCAATCCTCTCGATGATCGTGGCGTTCGCGAGACCGCCGCCTTCACACATGGTCTGTAGACCGTAGCGACCTCCGGTGCGCTCGAGCTCATTCAGCAGCGTGGTCATGAGCTTGGTGCCCGAGCAGCCGAGTGGGTGACCGAGGGCGATCGCTCCGCCATTGACGTTGGTCTTCGCCAGGTCTGCGCCGTGAGCCTTCGCCCATGCCAACGGAACCGACGCGAACGCCTCGTTCACTTCGAACAGATCGATGTCGTCGATCGACAGACCCGACTTCGCGAGAATCTTTTCGGTGGCCGGGATCGGGCCCTTGAGCATGGTGACGGGGTCGGTGCCCGCCACAGCGAATGAGTGGAATCTGGCACGTGGCGTGAGGCCGAGTTCGAGCGCCTTCTCTTCGCTCATGATCAGCACCGCCGAGGCACCATCACTGATCTGCGACGAGTTACCAGCGGTGATCTTGCCGTCTTCTTTGAACACTGCCTTGAGTTGAGCCAGCGCCTCCGGCGTGCTGTTCTCGCGGATGCCCTCGTCGCGGGTGAACATCTCTGAGACACCATCGATGATGACCGGAACCGGAATGATCTCGTTGTCGAAGCGTCCTTCTGCGGTTGCCTGCGCGGCGCGACGTTGGCTCTCGGCACCGAACGCATCGAGATCTTCACGGGTGAGCCCGTATTCGTCGGCGATCATTTCTGCGCCGATGCCCTGAGACACCAGGCCGGTCTCTGCGTAGCGGTCGATCATGGACCGCGGAAACGGCGAGCCCATCTTTCCTTCGACGGCCGACGATCCCATTGGGGTGTTGGTCATGATCTCGACGCCAGCCGCAACCACGATGTCGTAGGCACCCGCAATGACGCCTTGGGCGGCAAAGTGAATGGCTTGTTGGCTGGACCCGCACTGACGGTCGACCGTGGTGGCCGGCACCGTCTCGGGCCACCCGGCAGCGAGCACCGCATTTCGACCGATGTTGAATGCCTGCTGGCCAACCTGAGACACACAACCCATGATGACGTCGTCGACGAGTGCCGGGTCGAGATGGTTGCGCTCTTCGAGGGCCTTCAGCACGAAGCCTGCGAGGTCGGCTGGGTGCCAATCCTTCAGCTTTCCGTTGCGCTTGCCTGCAGGCGTACGTACGGCGTCGACGATGACGGCGGTGCGAGTCATGTGGTTACTTCCTCTGTGTTGTTGTTACGAGAACTGATGTTGCCCTGCAAGCGCACGAGCAGACTGGCCAGCAACTGGCGCTCGTCCCGCGAGATGCCTCGGCGGAGTTCGCCGCGAATGATCGAGTCGCACGCGGCGATCTGGGTGGACATCGCGGCACCTTCGTCGGTGACTGCGAGATTCCACACTCGGCGGTCGGTTGGGTCTGGCGTGCGTTGGAGCAGGCCCAGAGCTTCCAGCCGGTCTACTTGAGAACCGGTGGATGCTCGCCCTTGGCCGAGGTGCTCGGCGGCACGCGTTTGGTTGACGGGGCCGAACTCGGCTACGTACGCCAACAGGCTGGCGAGACTCAACGTGAGCCCGAGCGGTGCGAGGCGCTCGTCATACCAAGCTCGGATCGACTCTGCAGTCGACATGAGCGTGCTCTCCACCCTGCGCCATGGCGGCGAGTCGAGTTCGTGGCTCGACCCTTCACGATTCGGGGTGTCGGATGAAATTGCCATATCTGTATGTCACCATACAGTCCACCAACGTACATACGTGAATCGGAGCGATGGCCGTGCAGTGTCGCAGCCTTGCACCGCCGAAGACACCGGTCTTATTGTCAGACCGTGACCGCCGACGCCCCCGCGCGAGTGAACCCCCAACCCGTGAAAACGTCAGCCGCATGGCGTGGCGATGAGTTGGGTTCCAGTTCGGACTGGATCTACCACCTCGACGCAGACCAGATCACCGAACTCGAGCACCTCGGGTCGCGTTTCATCGACGATGACCCGGACCTCCGTTTCGTTCACGCTGCGGAGTATCCGCTCTCAACCTGCGCCGACGCGCTGTCACAGTGGGCGGCAGACGTGGACTTCGGGCGGGGCTTCGTGCTCGTCCGGGGGTTGCGAACCGAGTTGTACTCCGACGCATTGTCGGCCGCGATCTACTTCTTGCTCGGGTTGCACCTCGGCGAACCGATGCATCAGAACAAGCTCGGCGACCTGCTCGACCACGTGTACGCCACGTCCGACAAGACGATGGACGACCCGACTGCACTGTCTGCCAAGGTGCGAGACGTGTTGCCGTTCCACTCCGACAGCTCCGATCTGGTGGGTTTGATGTGCCTGCGCCCGTCTCGCGAGGGCGGTGCGTCGTGCTTGGTGTCAGGGGCCGAGATCTACAACGAGATCTTGCGTCGCCGGCCCGACCTTGCGCCGCTGATGTTCGAGCCGCTGCACTGGGACTTGTATCGCCAGGACCACAACGCCCGGTCGCGCACCTACACGTCGCCGATCGCCAGCATCACCGACGGGGTGTTCAGTATCTACGCGGGTGGTTTGTATGTGAAGACGGCGCAGGAGTATCCGGAAGTGCCGAGGCTTCGCCCCGAACAGATCGAACTGCTGGATCTGTTCGACGCCATCGCCATGGAGCCGGGCATGGCGATCGAAATGGACTTCCGCCCGGGCGACATTCAATGGTTGTCGAACTACGCGGCCCTGCATTCGCGCACCAAGTTCGCCGATTGGCCCGAGCCCCAGCGACGTCGACACTTACTGAGGCTGTGGCTTCGTCGTGCCGGTGGTCGCCCGATCGCCCCGGGTTTCGGAAAGAACGCCGTGATCACGGGCCGCGACACCACCGATGTCTCCCCAAACGACGACCGAGGGGGCGGAAACTTCAAGATCGCCCTCGCTGCGGTCCCTCGCGCCACTGACTAGGCGTGCCCGTCGTCGGTAGGCCGATTCGCTATGTCGGCAGACTGTATGGAAACATACAAAGATGAGTTCTGAATCGACTGTGTTGTCCGCCACTGAGGCTGAAGACTTCCGTGCGCGTTGCGTGGCGTTCTTGTCGGAGCACGCCGTGGCCGGCAAACGCCGCGACCTCGAGGGCGCCCGTGCGTTCCAAGGCAAACTGGCCAAAGCCGGGTTGGCCGGGTTGGCATACGCGAAGGAATACGGTGGCGCCGGTCTCACCAATGAGCACGACCGCATCTTCCGAGCCGTGTCTCAGCAGTACCCGGCGATGACGGGTGAACTCGTCATCAGCCAGGGCATGTGCCTGCCGGTGCTCAACGAGTTCGGCACCGAGGAACAGAAGCGCCGGTACCTGCCCGACAACATTTCTGCGAAGACCGTCTGGTGCCAGATGTTCTCTGAACCCGGCGCCGGTTCCGACGTCGCCAGCCTGCAGATGCGCGCCGAGCGCGACGGTGACGAATACATCCTCAACGGCCAGAAGGTCTGGACCACCCTGGCCCACGCCAGCGATTACGGCGTCGTCATCGCCCGCACCGACCCCAACCAGCCCAAGCACGCCGGTATCTCCATGTTCATCGTCGACCTCAAGGCCCCAGGAGTCGACATTCGGCCGATCCATCAGATCGACGGCGGGCGCCACTTCAACGAGGTGTTCTTCACCGATGTGCGCATTCCCGTCGACAACCTGATCGGCGAATACAACAACGGTTGGCGCCAAGCCACAGCGATGCTCATGTACGAGCGTGTGGCGATCGGTTCAATGGGCGCCGGCTCCATCAGCCAACCCATGTACGACATACTGGTCGAGGCAGCCAAGGCCAACGGTGCCATCCAGAACCCCGTGGTGCGAGATCAGCTGATGCAGTTGTACGCCATGGAGACCACGAAGTCGATGGTCGCCATGCGCAATCGCTCTGAGATGAAGGCGGGGAAGGCGCCAGGCCCAGGCGGATCACTCGGCAAGCTGGCCAGCTCGGTGATCGCATGGCGCTTTCGAACCATCGCCCAAGCGATTGCTGGCCCCAACAGCATCGCCTGGGACGACACCGAGCCGAGCGGCGGCGATCTGCAGCGTTACGTGCTCGGCTCCATCCAAGCGGGCATCGCAGGCGGCACAGACGAGATCCAGCGCAACATCATCGGCGACCGCGTACTCGGCCTTCCGCGCGACATCTCTGTCGACACCAAGCTGCCGTTCAAAGACCTCCCAAAAACCAAGGCCTGACCACGTTGGCGTCAGGGACCCGGCTTGGGGTTGGAGAAGTCGTTGATGCCTTCCCAGCGGTCGGCCATCTCGGCCAGCGTGGGAACGTGATCGAAGGTCTCGCCCTCGCTGCGGAACAGCGCCACTTGGTGCACCTTGCCCCCTCCGACCACGTAGGTCTTGCCCGAGGTGTCGGACTCGTCGGTGAGGAGATGGCCAACAACAGGCGCCACGTACTCGGGGCCGTAATTCGAGAGGAGTTCTTCGGTGAAGATGTCTTCGGTCATACGCGTGGCCGCAATGGGCGCGATGGCATTGGCCAAGATGTTGTACCGCGCGCCTTCAAGCGCCAGCGTGTTGATGAGGCCGACGAGACCCGACTTGGCAGCGCCGTAATTTGCCTGCCCAAAGTTGCCGTAAATGCCCGACGTAGACGTTGCGACCACGACACGGCCGTGCTTCTGCTCACGGAAATGCGGCCAAGCGGCATGAATGGTGTGGAACGCTCCGTACAAATGCACCTGCTGCACTGCGTGCCACTCGTCGTAGGTCATCTTGTGGAACGTGACGTCTCGCAAGATGCCAGCATTGGCGACGACACCGTGGATGGTGCCGAACGTGTCGAGCGCAGTCTGGGTGATCGAGGCACCGCCCTCTGCGGTGGCGACGCTGTCGTAGTTGGCAACGGCTTCTCCCCCGGAGGCCTTGATTTCGGCGACCACTGCGTCGGCGGCCGAGCTGCTAACGCCCGTTCCATGCCGGTCGCCACCAATGTCGTTGACGACGACGAGCGCACCTGATGCTGCCAGCAGCAACGCGTACTGCCGGCCGAGCCCTCCGCCCGCTCCGGTGACTGCAATGACACGACCCTCGACGCCAGACATCTTGTGATTCTGCCAGGAGTGCTCGCAGAAGTTCGCTTCGCTCGAAAGGACTCAGGTCGACGGGAAGAATCGGCGCTGAACCGTGATCGTGATCGAGGAGTTCTCACGCACCACTTGCACCGAGTCCGCGAGGTCGCGAACGATACCGAGCCCTCGGCCGGACACTTCGTCTGCTGGAGCGAGTGCCCATTGTTCGAGTCGGGGTAGTTGATCGACGAAACCGTGACTCTTGACCGACAACAACACTTTGGTAGCCGACACCGAAATCTCTACTGCCACCTGCTCGCTGGCTCCGTGTTCGATGGCGTTACTGACCAGTTCGCTCACGATCAGTTGCATGTCTCCCGCCAGGTCGGGCGATGCCGATGCCAGCTCGCGGCGCACGAAGCGACGCGCCGTGCCCACCTCTTCGAAACTCGGTTGTACCTCTAGTCGTTTCACGACTGCCGCCTCGACCACAGTGGAACAATACGCGGAAGCTCGCCTGTGGCGTAGTAATGCGTTGGGTCACCTCGACGACGAAGGCCGACCTGGGTGTGCGTTACGCATACCGGCAGGTCGGCCGTCATCACGTCATCAAGACAAGATTGGTGGAAGGACTGCTCAGTTGGCCTGGGATTCCTCGACCACGTGACGGCCATCGTTGGACACGTGGCGCTCTGTGTGGAAATCGGTCTTACGAGCCGACATCCAGCCGGCTCCTTGAATCATGGCGATCAGCAGCGAGAGAGCGCCACCGGCCATCATGATCCAGCCAATGGCCCGGAT
>JBBREA010000086.1:0-14022 GCA_038203385.1 Acidimicrobiales bacterium
CGATCCGACAGGTTCTTGCTCATCGACAGCCCGCTGTGTCCCCCGCCCACCACCACGACCGTCACCCGTCGGGCGCGCGTGGCAGACATCACACCATGTCCTCAGACGCGCAACGCCGTGCCGGCTCGGCGACGATCGGTCCGGTTGTGTCGGTCGCGCTACGCACGCCGTGGCGCGTCAGCTTTTGGCGGTCGTCGGGTCGATGATCTTGCCGACCGGTGTCACGACAGTGGCCGGGAAACCGCTGCGTTCCGCGTGCTCGTCGATGAGCGCCTCGTTATCGGCGACGTAGACGCAGAACGTCTTGTCGGCAGTGACGTAACTGTGCTCCCACTGGATGTGTTTGCCCTCGGACTGCATGGCATTGAGCACGCCGTTGGACTGGGAGGCTGCGCCCTTGAGCGCTTCGCGGTCAGCCGAACCGATTTCGGGAATCGCTCGTTCGATGACGTAACGTTGCATGGTCACTCCTTTTGTTGTTGAATCGGCGCGCGACAGTACACCACCGCTCGAACCTGCCTGCGCAGTGGCTCCCGAGGTGGCAGAGAGGGGGCACCGATGACGACGTCGTGGCGCGCCAGACGAGTATCGACGGCGACGGGCACAGACATCTCGGGACGGCGAGCGTCATGAGTCGCCGGGACACGTCCCGCCTCGCCGACCATCCTCGTTGCGATCGAGGCGATCAACGATCACCTGACCCACGGCGACCTCGCACAGGGGTCGTCTACGACGCAGTACGTGTCCGGCTGATCGAGATCGGCGAAGCGGTGAAGGGAATTGGTTCGGACTTATTCGACACCGAGCCGGCCATCCTTCAGCTTTTTCGGGCTGGAGTAAACCTCCACGCTTGTCGGAGCGTGTATGTGATGTGACGATGACAGCTGTGGCGAGCTACGAGGCGCTGTTTCGAGAGTGGTACCCGCGCCTGGTGTCTCTCGGTACCGCCATGACAGGTAGACGCGACGTTGCGAGTGACATCGCCCAAGAGGCCTTTCTGCGTGCACATCGTGATTGGGCAACTGTTGGCTCGTACGAACGCCCGAGCGCATGGGTTCGCAAAGTGGCCGTCAACCTCCTCGTCGACTATCAGCGCGTCAACGCCCGGGAACGTCTGGCCATCGACCGGCTCGCTGGTGCGCCGATGGTCGAATCTTCGAGGCCTGCGCTCACGCGCTGGGTGGAACTCACCAGCACGCTGCCGTCGCGGCAACGACAAATCGTCACACTCTTCTATGGCGACGACCTAGCGGTGGCCGACATCGCAGTGCTGCTCGACATCTCCGAAGGAGCGGTGAAAGCGTCGTTGTTCAAGGCCCGCGCCGCTCTGCACCAACTACTCGAATCCGAGGTTCGCGATGTCTGACGATCCACTTGATCGCAACCTGCATCAGATGGCACAGTCGGCTCGGCTGGACGTGGAACGAGGCATCGACGAAACGAGTGTGGAAGCCGCCTTGAGCGAGACGATCGGGGATGGCCGTTTGAATGTTCGCCTCACTCCATACCAAACGGGACGTCCGTCGGTTCACAGGTGGATGACGATCGCTGCCGCCGCTTCCGTCGTGGCGCTGGTGGTGGGAGTCGCCTACGTGCTGATCGGTCGAGACGACCAGATCTCGTCTGAGACGCCACCGAGCAGTCAGCCCGCCGCTCCCGTGGCGACGACGGCTCCCGTGGCGACGACGCCTCCCATGGCGACGACGGCTCCCGCACCAGCGTCCACGCTTCCAGCAGCAACCAGCGTGCCCACCACCACTCCCCCGACGAGTACGACCAACGCGACCACCACGACGATGTCGCTCGATGACGTCGCCGTGATCACCTCGATCGACCAGTTGCCCTTCGAGGGATACCTGCCCGATGCGGGGTGTCTCGAAGACGATTGCGCGCAGATCGCCTACGACTCCAGAGGCGCGGCGTGGACCTTCCGAAACGGTGTGCTCACCGATCACGTCCGTGGCGGTGCGGTGGTGCCGTTGCCCGAACCGTGGAGTTCGGTCGATATCCGTGACATCGGATTGATCGCCATCGGGCCAGACGACGTCGCCTACTTCTGGGTCTATCAAGCGTCAGAGAGTGCTGCCCTCATCGGGATCTCTGTTGCCGACGGCGATGTCGGGCAACAGGTCGTCCTGCTCGAAGACGCCGTGGACTTCAGCGGCGATACCGACTACGTCCCCACGCCCGCTGGGCTGGCCGAGGTGGGTTGTTGCGGCGCAGACCAGATTCGGCCTGCGCCCGATGCAGAGCTTCTGGTGAGCTGGTTGGATCGAGCCGGAGAGAACCCACCGATACCGGACGTCACCTTCGATGTCGGCACCGTCGCTCTTTCCCGGGAAGGCTTGTCGTGGACGTTCGCCGTGGACCCGCAACGCCTCCTGGCCCGCGGGATGCCGCGAGTCACATCAACACACGACGGTGGTGTGATCGGCGTGCTCACCGGGCTCGACAGTGGCACTGACGACACCGCGAACTACATCGTGCGTGGCTGGCCAGACGGCAGCACCAGCGTCGCCGCACTCAGCTTCCAACTGTTCGTGAGGGCAGTGTCGCCGGAGGGCTTTGTAGTCATGGTGTCCGATGGCCGGTTCGTCGTGGCGGATCTGTTCTCCGACCGTCCACCGGCAGACATGGAAGACAGAACGATCGACGTTGCTACTGGAACCGTGACACTCGACGCAGGCTGGCCAGCGGGTTTCGACGCTCCCGAGGAGCGGCTGGCGCGAGCGAATGCGATTGCGGGGCCGGTGCAACTCGGCGAGCGCCGAACGGTCGATGCGCTCGACACCGACGCACTTGTCGTCGTGGTGATCTCCGAAGGGTTCTTCGACGACTCGGTGTTCGGCCAACGGCTCACGATCGACTTCACGAACGAGACGATCGGCTGGGCTCAGACTTGCCAGCCAGGCCGCGGCCAACAGGACTACCGAACAGATCTATGCGTCTGAAGAAATCTGCGCAACAGGCAGGGTGATCGTGACGGTGGTGCCCGTGCCTTCGGTGCTGGTGATCGTGACCTTGCCACGGTGGGCGGTGACGGCTGCGTCGACGATGGCCAGACCGAGCCCGCTGCCGCCACGATGACGAGACCTCGCCGGGTCGGCGCGGAAGAATCGCTCCGTCACACGGTGAGCCACCTCAGGCGACATGCCGCCGCCTGCGTCTGACACTGCGATGCGTGCCATCTCGCCGTTGATGTCGTCGTCGATGTCACCGTCGATGCCAACCGTGACCGTGACCGGTACAACAGGGTCGGTGTGAACGAGTGCGTTGGACACGACATTCGCGATCACCTGGCGGAGACGGTCGATGTCGCCCATCACCACGGCCGACGGCTGATCCTCACCTCCAAAGGCTGTGACCAGTTCGATCCGGCGGTCCGGCGCGGCCGCCTTTGCGTCGCTGACCGCGTCACGGGCGAGCGACACGAGATCGACTGGCTCGGTCTCCAGCGGTCGCTCTAGGTCGAGTTGGGCCAGCATCAGCATGTCTTCGACGAGACGACCCATGCGGGTCGCTTCTTGCTCGGTGCGGCGCATGGCGTCGTCGAGTGATTCTGGAGTGGCCAGTCCGCCATGACGGTACAGCTCGGCGTAGCCCCGAATGGTGGTGATGGGCGTGCGCAGCTCGTGCGAAGCGTCGGCCACGAACCGCCGCAGCCGGTCTTCCGATTCGGCCCGATCGTCCATCGCTTCGCCGATGTGGCCGAGCATTCTGTTCAGCGCCACCGCCAGCGCGCCCGATTCAGTGGCGGTGCCGGAACTCGGCTCGGGAATCCGCACCGCCAAGTCACCATCGGCGATGCGCGATGCAGTTTCGGTCATCTCCTGCACCGGCCGGATGCCGAGGTGGACCACCCACCAACTCACCAGTCCCAACGCGGCGAGGATCACGAGTGCACCTCCCAGCTCGACCAAGATCAGCCGGCCGATCGTGTCGGTCACATCGTCGAGGGGCACCGCCACGATCGACACCACCAGCACTCGTCGCTGAGCGAGCACCCGATACGAGTGCTCGCCGTCGTCACTGAGAACGGTGAACAGCAGTGAGGTGCCCGGTTCCTCCGAGAACAGAACTGCCACGTCGTCGGCAGTCACGGCTGGAGGACCGAAATCGTCGGTGCCGCTGTTCGGTGAGAACAGAGTCTGCAGCGCTCCGTCGGGGGTGACGATCCCTTCGAACGCATCGCTGAATCGGTCCACCCCGGGCCCGGGGCTGCCGTCGCCGCGTCCGCGTTCCGGCGCAATCGGCGCGAAGGTGGCCAACCGCTGGTCGACCTGATCGAGCAGTTGGTTGCGGGTGCTCACGGTGATGACGATCGCCACGACGGCCAACACGGCCGCGACGAAGGCCATGCCAGCCAGAAGTCGGGCGCGCAGTGACATCGTGCCCAGTCACGCCTGGCGGATCGTGTAGCCGACGCTGCGGATGGTGTGGATGAGTTTGGGCTCGTGGACGTCGACCTTGCGTCGGAGGTAGCCGATGTACGTTTCCACCACACCGCCCTCGCCGCCAAAGTCGTACTTCCAGACGTGGTCGAGGATCTGCGCTTTCGACAGCACCCGGCCCTGGTTGACGAGCAGGTACCGCAACAGGTTGTACTCGGTCGGAGACAGCGCTATGTCGGCGCCGCCTCTCACGACGCGGTGCGCCTCGTCATCCATCGACAGATCGCCACACTCGTACATCGTGCCGTCGCTGCCGTCGGCGGTGCGGCGCAGCACTGCCTCGGCGCGCGCCACGAGTTCGTCGAGACTGAACGGTTTGGCAAGGTAGTCGTCACCGCCCAGCGTGAGCCCGCGAACTCGGTCGTCGGTGGCGTCTCGTGCTGTGAGGAACAACACCGGGGTTCGGTCACCTGCAGAGCGAAGCCGTCGGCACACTTCGAACCCGTCGAGGTCGGGCATCATCACATCGAGCAGCACCAGATCTGGCCGCTCGAGTGGGATACGTTCAAGCGCTTCACGGCCGTTCTCGGCGGTCGTGATGTTGAAACCGTGATGCGACAGAGCGGCCGCAAGCATCGAACGCAAGTTGTCTTCGTCGTCCACGATGAGCAGTCGGCGAGCAGTCATGGCATCATCGTCGCACCCGAAACTGTGAGTTGCCTGTGAGCTCGCACGGAAATTGACGTTAAGCGGGCAGGCCGTTTTTGACATCAAGCTTGCCTCAACCAGACGGAACCTTGCTTCAGGGATCGAGCCAACATGGTCGATAAATCTCCGTGAAAGTGCTTCGGCGCACCGCGTTGGTGCTCGGTTTGGCCTTGGTGGTTGCGGTCACCGTCGCCTACTTCACGCGCCAGTCCGAAGCCGCGAGTTCCCGAGATCTTCGGCTCGCATCCTCGGCCGAGCTGGCTGCGAGCGAAGTCGCATCGCTCGTGGAACTCGTGGAAGTTGCAGTGCAAGCGGGTGGTGAACCGAGGTCGGCCGCCGACTCGATCAGCCAACTCGTGCCACGCCTCAGCGTGTGTGTCGCAAACGCTGTCCGTGTGGAGTGCGCCGGCGAGCGCCCTGAAGGCCTGCTCGATTCTGCTGAGGCGTATCAGCAGGAGTTTCGAGCATCAGACCTTGAGGATGACGAGACGTTCAGCGATGTGGGCACTGAGCCGACCCCCTTGTCGGTGTTCGACCGAGTCGTCACCATTCATGTGTCCGGTGCACAACTGGCTGTCGTGGTATCGGTGACAAGTGACGATCTCTTCGCCGAACTCGACACGGAACTCTGGGTCGCTGAGACCCCGGCGGATGGCGGTGGACGTGACGGCTTCGTGGTGACCAACGGCACCCGGCAGACGTATGCCCCGATCGGGGGAGCGACAGGATTGGTGGTCGTCGCCTCAGCGGAGAACGCAGCGTCGGTCTCGGCAAGCGAAATGACGTTCTATCTCATGCTCGGTGGGCTCGCAGCGCTGCTGCTGCTCCTCGCCGGAGCGACATCGCTGCTCGAGCATCGCAGCTTGATCGAGCGTGCCAGCATCGATCCGCTGACCCGCCTGCCGAACCGAGGTGAGTTCGAACGCATCAGCGAAGCTGAGATTTCCACCGCCGAGCGCACCGGCGTCGGCTTTGCGCTGCTGATGTTCGACCTCAACGGGTTCAAGACCGTCAATGACACCTACGGCCACCAAGCCGGTGACGAGCTGCTGCAGATCGTTGCCGAGCGGCTGCAACACACCACGCGCGACACCGACGTGGTTGCCCGTTGGGGCGGCGACGAGTTCGTGGTGCTGATGCCTGGAGTGACCTCGATCGAAATGGGTGGGCGCCGCGCCCGCCAAATCGCCGATGCCATCGCAGGTCGGGCCCGGCTCGACAGCGCTCCCGACGCCGTGCGGGTGAAGGCGAGCGTGGGTGTTTCGGTGTGGCCGCTCAACGGGTCCACGATGCACGAACTCATGGCCGCCGCCGACGCAGCGATGTATCACGCCAAGCGGCACCACCTGGTGGCGGCTGTGGCTGGAGACCACTCCACGTTCGACCTGAGTCCTGACGTCATCGATGGAACGATCGAGAACACGGTCGACGTGGTCGAGCCCCCCGCCGCAGCGGTCGCGTCCGACGGAGCGACGGAAACCGACCTCGGCTGACGCGTTGGTTGGCTCGGCTCGCTCGCCCAGGGGAGCGTACGCTGCCACTGTGACGACGCTCGACCACGTACTCACCACCAAGCTCGCGGGATTCGGCACGACGATCTTCGCCGAGATGTCGGCCCTCGCAGTGCGAACGAATGCCATCAATCTCGGGCAGGGGTTTCCTGACACCGACGGTCCGCAGGAAGTGCTGGACGCCGCGATCGAGGCGATTCGAAGTGGTTTCAATCAGTACCCGCCAGGGCCAGGCATCCCCGCGTTGCGACATGCCATAGCGGAGCATCAACGCCGCTTCTACGGCATCGACATCGACCCAGACTCCGACGTCGTCGTCACCGCCGGCGCCACCGAAGCGTTGGCGGGTGCGTTGCTCGGGATGCTCGACATCGGTGACGAAGTGGTGTTGTTCGAGCCGATGTACGACAGCTATCAGGCATGCATCGCGCTGGCGGGTGCAGTCGTACGGCCCGTGGTACTGCGTCCGGGCGGCGATGGGACGTACGAGTTCGATCCAGATGAACTGCGAGCGGCGTTCAGCAAGCACACCAAACTCGTGCTCGTCAACACGCCCCACAACCCCACGGGCAAGGTCTTCACCCGCGACGAACTCACGCTCATCGGCGAACTGGCAGTCGAACACGACGCGATCGTCGTCACCGACGAGGTGTACGAGCATCTGGTGTTCTCGGGCGCAACACACGTGCCCATGGCCACCCTGCCGGGCATGGCTGATCGCACACTCACCATCTCATCGGGTGGCAAGACGTTCAACACGACCGGCTGGAAGATCGGCTGGTTCAGCGGGCCGGCCGAGCTCGTGCGGGCAGCGACCACTGCCAAGCAGTTCCTCACCTACGTCAACGGCGCCCCATTCCAACCCGCCATCGCAGTGGGGCTCGGCCTACCCGACTCGTTCTTTGCAGGTCTTGCGGCCGACCTGCAGACGAAGCGTGACCGCTTGTTCGCTGGCCTCGAAGCGGCCGGGTTCATCGCGTATCTGCCGGAGGCCACGTACTTCACCACGGTGGACATTCGGCCCCTCCAACCCGACGGCGACGGCATCGCCTTTTGCCGCGCATTGCCCGAGCGAGCGGGGGTCGTTGCGATCCCCAACCAGGTGTTCTATGCCAACCAAGAGCACGGCAGACATCTCGTTAGGTTTGCTTGCTGCAAGCGACTCGAGGTCATCGACGCTGCGGTCGAGCAACTCGCGACCTTGGCGCCATGAGCACGTTGCGTGTGGCCGGGATCCAGCACGACACGGTGTGGAACGACCCCGCCGCGAACTTTGCGCACCTGGCTCCCATGATCGCCGGGGCGGTCGCGCAGGGAGCTGGGCTCGTCATGCTCACGGAAACCTTCTCCACCGGTTTCGGTTTTGCGGACGACGGGTTCGTCGTAGAACCGGAGGGTGGACCGTCGTCGCGGTTCCTCAGCCAGCAAGCTGCCTTGCATGGCGTGTGGGTGGGTGGGTCGTGCCCAGAAGTGTCGACCGACGCCGCAGCTGACGACCCACGGCCGTCGAACTGTTTCGTGCTCGCCGGTCCCGACGGCACCCAGCATCGCTACCGCAAGATCCACCCGTTCAGCCACGCAGGCGAGGAGCGATTCGTGCGCGCCGGCACCGACCTCGTCACCGTGGAGGTGGCCGGGTTTCGAGTGTCGATGTTCGTGTGCTACGACCTTCGGTTCGCCGACGAGTTCTGGCAACTCGCGCCAGAGACCGATCTGTACCTCGTACCGGCCAACTGGCCCGAAAAGCGTCGCGAGCATTGGACGGTGTTGCTGCGTGCCCGGGCCATAGAGAACCAGGCGTACGTAGTGGGGGTCAACCGAGTGGGCGAAGGCGGCGGCCTCAGCTACTCAGGTGACTCCCGCATCATCGACCCGCTCGGCGTGGAACTGGCAACAGCCAGCGGAGGCGAGAGCGTTCTCATCGCCGACCTGTCGACCGAACACGTCGCGGCAACCAGATCCCACTTCAAGTTCCTCCAAGACCGGCGCTGACAGACGACCGACTTCCCCTGGGTAGGGACACTCCGCTCCGCATAGAGTGCCAGTGTGGGAATCCTTGAGTTGCTGAACGTGAATGATTCTGGCCACTCCGAGGGTCGGCCCATCATCTTCGCTCATGGTTTTGGGTGTGACCAGGTGATGTGGCGACATGTCGCGCCATCGTTTGCCATGGACTATCGCGTCGTGCTGTTCGACCTCGCTGGGTGCGGGGGGTCGGACACCTCGCAGTACGACCCGGTCACATATGGATCTCTCGACCGTTACGCGACCGACGTGATCAGCATCATCGAAGAGCTCGATTTACGCGACGTGGTCTTCATCGGTCACTCGGTCAGTGCAATGATCGGTGCGCTGGCCACGATTTCGACGCCCGAGCGATTCGCTGGCCTGGTCATGGTTGGTCCGTCGCCTCGTTACATCGACGATGACGGTTATGTGGGCGGCTTCCAACCCAGCGAAATCGAAGAGTTGCTGGAGTCGCTGGACAGCAACTACCTCGGGTGGTCTCATGCGATGGCACCGGTCATCATGAGCAACCCTGACCGTCCGCAGCTGGCAGACGAACTGGAGACGAGTTTCTGTCGGATCGACCCGGTCATTGCCCGCCAGTTCGCTCGTGTGACGTTCTTGTCAGATAATCGTGCCGACCTAGCGAATATCGCGGTGCCCACCCTCGTGCTGCAGTGCGAGGACGACGCGATCGCCCCGAAACCTGTTGGAGCGTACGTTCACCAGCAGGTTCCGGGCAGCCAGTTCGTAGTGCTCGACGTCGCCGGCCACTGCCCGCATCTGTCGGCCCCAGTAGAGACCGCAGCGGCAATCCGAGCGTTCGTCGAGGAGCTCGAGGCCAGCTCTTGAGCGAGCCTGCGGGCGCTGCCGGACGGACCGCTCAGTGACCGAGCCAGGCGAATTGTCGCATGTCGTCGCCGACGGACCGATCGGCGTCGTGATAACCGACGAGGTCGGCGTCATCGAATGGGTGAATGGCACGCTCGAGAAGTGGCTCGGATACGCACCCGACGACCTCATCGGTCGGCGTACCTTCCAGAGTCTGCTTGCGCCCGGCGGCCGCATCTACTTCGACACCCACCTGCGGCCGTTGCTGCACCTGCAGCGCGAGGCCACCGAGGTCGCCCTCGACGTGGTCCGAGCAGACGGCGACCGGTTGTCGGCGTTGGTGAACTTCCGTCTTCGCGAGCGTCCCGACGCGACAGACTCCATCGTCGAAATCGTCGTGTTCGACGCCACCCAGCGCCGTACCTACGAAGCCGAGCTGCTCCACGCACAGAGACAGGCGGTGCGGTCAGAGGCACGCCTGCAAGTGATGTACGACATCGCGTCCGGCATGGCGGCGGCGGTCACCGTGGACGACATCGTCATGGTCGTCGCTGAGCAGGGAAACTCATCGATCGGCGGTGCTCGCTGCGAGGTGTGGATGTTCGACGAGGAACGACGATTGGTCTTGGGGCTCACTGATCGCCAAACTCGTCTGACACTCCCTGCCGATTTCCCGGACGCCGACCAAAGCCCGGCCTATCGACAACTCGCGAACGGCGGGTTGGTGGTCATCGGAGATCGTGAACTGTCGAGGCAGGAGTACCCGATCGTTTGTGACTGGATGGCGAACTCGGCCACACAGAGCACAGTGATCGCACCGTTGATGGCTGACGGGCGGTTGGAAGGTGCCATCAGCTACGGGTTCGAGGAAGCACACGAGTTCGATCAGTTGGAGTTGCGCGCGGCGTCCGCGCTGGCCGCCTCGACCGAGGAGGCGCTACGACGCGCCCGGCTCGTGCACTCCGAACTTCGGAGCAGGCAACGTCTTGAGATGCTGCTGGAGTTCGCTGCACGTCTGTCCGATGCACTCTCACTCGACGCAGTACTCGACGTCATCGCTGCGAGCAGCCACGATCTCCTCGGGGCGTCCGGGGTCACGCTCGCCCTCGTGGACGACGCGAGACGAAACCTGACGGTCGTGCGCTCGAGCAGTTTGTACGCACGGGTGGGCCTCTCTGTCCCGATCGAACTCGGCTCGATCGCGTCTACGACCTTTCGAACCAATGCCGTACAGGTTGCTGCCGGCCGCAAGGAGGTCGAAGAGCGATTCCCCGACAGCCCGTTTCTGTCCGACCCCGAACTCGGGGGATGCGTCGCCGTACCGCTACATCGAGGCAATGAGGTGATCGGTGCGTGGGTACTCGCCTTCGCCAGTCCCGCTGAGGTCGATGACGTAACACTCGTCGAGTTGTTCGCCGCCCAAGCCGCGCAAGCCGCCCAGCGCGCATCGTTGCACACCGACGAAGTGATCGCCCGCGGTCAGGCCGAAGTCCGGCTACTGATTTCAGAGGCGTTGAACCGGGCGGTCACCACGACCGATGTCGGCAGAGCCATCACCAGCGAAGGCCGACGCGCGTTCGACGCTGACGGCCTTGCGGTCTTCGTCCTCGATACCCGCAACTCAGCTCTGCTCGAACTCGGGTCCTTCGTAGGTTTGGATCGCGCGAGCATCCAGACATCGGTGCCGGTCGATCACCTCAAGCAGCGCTGGGGCTGGGCGTCGTGGACAGCGCCTCGATTTCTGTCCACGCACGCTGAGGTGAGCGCGACGGTCGGCTGGCTTGTCGATGTCACCGGCTGGGCATCAGCCGCACTGCTGCCCCTCGGTCTTGCCGGCACCGAGTTGGGTGCGGCGGTGGTCGGCTTCACCGACCCGGGCGCTTTGGTGAACTCCGTGCGGGTGACGCTGTCTGGCCTTGCAGCGGAGGCCAGCGTCGCCCTCGCCCGCGCCCGACGTTTCGACGTCGAGCATGACATCGCTGACACCCTCCAACGCAGCATTCTGCCAACAGTGGAGTTGACGTCGCCTGGCTGGTCGGTCAGCACCTGGTACCAACCCACCAGTTCACTGCTCGTCGGCGGCGATCTCTTCGATCTGACCGAACTCGACGACGGACGGTTGATCCTGGTCGTCGGCGACGTCGTCGGCCACGGCCTCCGGGCCGCAGCCGCGATGGGTGCCCTTCGTTCCGCCGCGAAGGCCCTCGCGCTGGTCTCCAGCCGACCAGCAGACGTCATTGCAGGTCTGCAAGCGTTCGCCACTGCGGCCCCGGGCGTGTTCTGCGCCTCCGTGTGCTGCATCGAGGTCAGGACCGACGGCACAGGACGATACTCGTCTGCCGGGCACCCCGCCCCCGTGCTCCGTCATGCAGGAGGCCGCACCGAGCTGCTGGACCAAGGACGGTCGGCGCTTCTTGGTATCGCTGGTAGCTCCCCCTCAGACGCTGAGCTGAACATGACCGAGGGCTCGACCTTGGTCGTGTACACCGATGGACTGGTCGAGCGTCGCAGCGCCGACACCGACGAAGCGATTGCGCACTTGCGTCACTTCGTCGGCGCTGCGGATTTCGACATGACCGCGCACCAGGTGGTGCAACACATGCTCGGAGACCGGACGACAGACGACGATGCAGTCGTCGTCTGTCTCACCAGAACGATGTAACCGGTGCCCGCAGTCAGTGATGGCACCGGCTGATGGTCGTGATGTCTCAGTCCTCGAGGATGTCGGTGAGGCCAGCGGCGGTCAGAAACCGCAGCACCGCACTCGAGGGCTTGCGAAACTGGATCCTGAGACCGTTGGTGTCGGCTTTCTGGCGCAGCTTGACCAGGGCGCGGATACCACTCGAATCGATGAACGTCAGCTTGTCGAGTTCGACGACCATCCGACGATGATGGGGCGCTGCGGCAGCGAGCGACTCTTCGACCCAGTCGGCCTCGGCCATGTCGAGTTCGCCGTCGAGTACAACCGTGAGCACGTCGTTTTTGTCGGACTCCATTTCCACACTGAACGTGTCTGGCTCATCCATTACCCCATCCTGCCACCTTGGCACTGAAGTGGCGAGCTCTCAACACCGGCGGCGCCCATCGAGCCTCGACGCCCAGAGTTGCCGCATTGCGCAGACTTTGGCCCGGTCACCCTGCTACCCGGTCTGGGCCCGCACCGTCCACTCCAGAATCCAACTGAGGTAGTGGTAGAGCATCTGTTCGTGGGTTTCGGCCAGGTCGCTGATCTCGTCGAGCTGGTCGGCGGAGTCGTCGTCGGAGATGCCGAGCATCACTCCGAGTACCAACCGAATGGAGTTCACCGCCTGCATGAATGCCAGCAGTTGGCCCTCGTCGACGCGTCCGCTTCCACCCAGCGCGGTTTCAACCTGAAGGAGCGCCGACAGCTTCGATTGCACGAGTTCGTCACGCATGAGCCGCTGATACTCGGCTTCCATCACGGCGTCGTCGCGATGCACCACCGGGAACAGTCGTGCCGTCAACGCCGCGGCGGCCGGACCGGGGTCGTCGTCGGTCAAGAGCGTGCGCAGTTCGTCGATGAGGCGTAGCAACACGTCGGTCTCGTTCTTGCCGAGGTCGATGACGAAGCCGTCGCCTTTGCGCCGGATCGGAGGACGGAAGCGACTCACGCGCTGGGGCCGTCTTTTTCCATCGTTGCCCACAACCCGTGCTCGTGTAGTCGAAAGACATGCATCTCGGTTTGTTCGCGGGTGCCGTTTGCGACTACTGCCTTGCCTTCGTTGTGCACGTCGAGCATCAGCTCGGTGGCCTTCTCGAGCGAATAGCCGAACAGCTTCTGCAGCACGAACGTGACATAACTCATCAGGTTGACCGGGTCGTTCCAGACGATCACCACCCACGGGTTGTCGGGCGCGACCTCTTCGTCGATCTCGGGTTCTTCGACCCGCGTCGGCTGCAACGTCGTCGGCACCGGCCCAGTCTGCCCGGAATTCCGCCCCGTCAGCCTGGTGCAAACTATTGGCATGCTCGATGACTTTGCTTCAGGCTTCTCAGCCGGCCCCGGTTATCTCAACACCGCCACGCTGGGACTGCCGGCGCGGGAAGGCACGGAGGCACTTCGTCGGTCATTGATCGATTGGGAGAGCGGACGCAGCGATCCGGTGGCATTCGACGCCTGCGTCACGCGTTCACGCACCGCGTACGGCGCGATCGCAGGAGCGCAGGCCGGGTCGGTGGCGATCGTTGGCCAGGTGTCGGTGGCAACCGCTCTCGTTGCATCGAGCCTTCCGAGCGGCGCCCAAGTGCTGTGTGCCGAGGAGGACTTCACATCGATGCTGTACCCGTTCCTGACCGACCGACGCTTGAACGTCGAGTTTGTTCCGCTGGCCCAGATCGTCGAACGCATCGTCCCCCACATCGATCTGGTCGCTGTGAGCGCGGTGCAGTCTTCCGATGGGAGGGTGGTCGATCTCGACGACCTGGTCGCCGCGGCAGCCGCCGCGAACGCTCGCACATACATCGACGTCACGCAGGCCGCTGGTTGGTTGCCGATCGATGCGAATCGGTTCGATGTCACCGCGTGTGCTGCGTACAAGTGGTTGTGCTGCCCC
>JBBREA010000087.1:0-13944 GCA_038203385.1 Acidimicrobiales bacterium
CACGATCATCTGGAAGGGCTCCATCCAGTCCTTGCGGCGCTTCAAAGACGACGCGCAAGAAGTGCGCGCCGGATTCGAGTGCGGCATCGGGCTCAGCGACTTCCAGGACCTCAAGCCGGGCGACATCATCGAAACCTTCGATGAGCGCGAAGTTGCTCGTACGCTGAGCTGATGGCACGCTCCGGCAAACCCAAATACCCGCGTTCGGCGCGGGTCGGCGAGACTCTTCGCGAGATCATCGCGGAGGAACTCGTTCGCATCGACGACGAACGGCTCACGTTCGTCACGGTCACCGGCATCGAGGTCGACAACGAGCTCAACCGGGCTCACGTGTACTTCGACTCGTTGGCAGGTGCCGATGGCGACGCAGACATCGTCGAGGCGCTGGGCGAGTACCGCATCCGCCTACAAGGTGCCATCGCGAAGCAGATACGCGCCAAGAAGACACCGATCCTGGACTTTCGCCCCGACATCGCCATTCGGTCTGCTGAACGCATCGATGAAGTGCTACGCGAAGATCGTCGTCGCCTCACCGGCGAAGACGACTAACGCGAGTTCACGCAGCATGGCTCGGAAGAAGCCGCCAACGACGCACGGCTTGTGCGTGGTCGACAAGCCTGCGGGCATCACCAGTCACGACGTCGTTGCGATGCTCCGCAAACGGTTCAACGAGCGCCAGATCGGTCACGCCGGCACGCTCGACCCTGATGCCACCGGCGTGTTGGTGGCAGCAGTCGGCAAGGCGACCAAGTTGCTGCGCTTCGTCGAAAAGACCACCAAGCGATACGAGGGCGAGATCGTCCTCGGCACATCCACGTCCACGCTCGATTCCTCCGGCGACATCACTGGTACATTCGACATGTCGGGCGTGACGGTGGGCGACGCTCGACTGATCATCGACGAGCACCTCGTGGGCAGTATCGAACAGATCCCGCCGATGGTGTCGGCCATCAAGATCGACGGCAAGCGCCTCCATGAGCTCGCTCGCGAAGGGATCGAGATCGACCGACCACCCAGACATGTGCACATCTTCCGTTTCGATGTGGAGGATGGCACCGAACCGGGCGTGTTCAAAGTCGACGTGGAGTGCACAGCGGGCACGTACATCCGCACATTGGCCGATGATCTTGGTCGGCTGCTGGGCGGGGGAGCCCACCTTCGCAACCTGAGACGTACGGCCGTTGGCGATTTCTTGGTCGCAGAGGCTCTGCCACCAGACGAAGCGGTGCTGCAACCGATCGGCACCACTGTGCGCGGGCTGGCTCGTGTGGATGTCGACGCAGATACCGCTGCGTTGGTGGCAAAAGGGCGAGTGTTGCCACTCGGTAGTTTTGCTGGAACTGGGCCGTGGGCACTGTTCGACCCCAGCGGCGAACTGATCGCTGTCTACGAGCAGTTTCGAGAGCGTGGTGAGCCGATGGTCAAGCCGTCGGTTGTGCTGCCGACAGGCTGACCGGCACAAGAGGCAAGCGGTAGCCGAGATAGCGTCACCCCTGTGCTGGTCATCACGGACACCTCCCAGTCGCCCTTTCCCGGCGAACATACCGTTGTCACCATTGGCGCGTACGACGGTTTGCATCAGGGACATCAAGCGGTCATCGCCCGGGTGCGCGAGCTTGCGGCTGGGCGCAACGCCAGGTCCGCTGTGGTCACATTCGATCAACATCCAGCGTTCGTGGTGCGACCGGAGTCGGCGCCGCGCTTGCTGACCGACCAGGACCAGCGGATCGAGTTGTTCGAAGCCACCGGCATCGACGCAGTGGTCATCTTGCCGTTCAACGAAGCTCAGTCGAATGAGGCACCGCTTCCCTTCATCGAGCGGGTGCTCGTGGGCTGTTTGAACGCCGAGCAGATCGTCGTGGGCGCCGACTTCCACTTCGGCCGCAATCGAGAGGGCAACGTCGACCTGTTACGCAAGGTTGGCGACCGCTTCGGGTTCGAAGTGCAACCGGTCGAGCTCGTCGAGCGGGGCGATGGAGTCGGCGAGCCGGTCAGTAGCACCGCCATTCGGCGTGCGTTGGCTGGCGGCAACGTTCGCGTAGCAACCGACATGTTGGGCCGCCCCTTCGAAGCGAGAGGTGTGGTCGTCGCTGGTGACCAACGTGGTCGGCTGCTCGGCTTTCCCACCGCCAACGTCGAAGTTCCCAACCGAATGTGCCTCCCTGCTGACGGCGTGTACGCGGGCTGGTACGAGCGGCCAGACGGTGTGGTGTGCCCGTGCGCCATCAACATCGGTCGGCGTCCGACGTTTTACGAGCATGCGGATCACTCGCTCCTCGAAGCGCACCTGATCGGCTTCGAGGGAGACCTGTACGGCGAACCGGCGAAGGTTCGTTTTGTCGAGTTCTTACGTTCAGAGCGCAAGTTCGATGGCATCGAATCCCTCATCGCCCAGCTTCGCCAAGACATCGTACACGCGAGCGCCATTCTCGCTCGGTGACGAATGGTGCAGAGACATACGACTGGCACCCTTCGTCATGCTCTGCATGGTCAGCCGGGCCAGATGACGGTGCCGTCCGCGTCGTAGAGGCGGGCGACGAGGTCTGCGTTGAAGCGGCCTTCTGTCGGGGGCGGCCCGTCCGGGAATACACCCACGGCGTCGTACGCCGCCACCTCGGCGACCAGTTGGTCGGCCGAGATCATGCCAGGGAACATGCCAGCGGGTGTGGTCTCGATGATCAGATCGGCATCGGTCTGCCAACGAAAGGTCTCACCCTCTTGCGACAGGAAGCTTGGGTTGCCGTTGCCGTTGATCAGTTCCACGGCAACGACGGCGGCTGCGGCAGGGTCCGCGATGGCATCGTCTAGGCCGCGCATCGTGGCGCGCATGAAGTCTTCGACGGCAGATGGGTGCGCGTCGAGAAATGCCTGGCTGGTGTAGATGATGCCGAAGGATCCGGGCACGCCGAACTCGGCCGGGTCGTAGAGATCGAAGGGCACGCCCGCCCGCTCGAGCGCCCCCGGTTCGTTGCTTTTCCATCCGGGCATGCCGATGATCGTGTCCACCGCCATGTGCGCGACTGGGTCGAACCCGTCGAGCAGCACGGTCTCGAAGTCGGTCCCCTCGATCAGGCCAGCACCCGCAAGCATCGCGGCCACCGCTGATGGGAGTGCGCCCTTGATGCCGACGGTCGATCCGGCGAGGTCTGCGAGACTCGATGCCTGATCAGGCTTGACGATGAGCGAGTCGATCGCGACGTGACCATCGACGGACAACGTGACCAGCTCGGCTTCGTTGGCCGCCGAAAACTTTGCCACCTCGCTGAACGAGCCGGCCGACGAGAACTGCACATCGCCCTCGGCCACGAGTGGGTAGTTGGCCGTGGAAAACGACGGGGTGATCACGACGTCGAGGCAGAGGTCGTCGTAGTACCCGGCAGCGTCAGCGACCAGCACCTCGACGATCGACGCGGCTGCAGCGAAGTCGAACCCGGTGAAGTAGTCGATGGTTCCCGCCGCTTTATTGGCGGCGCAGCGGTCGGCGGGGAACGCAGCTCCGGCTTCGACAGCGCCGGTCGTCGTGCCGGTCGTCGTGTCGTTGTCGTCGCCGCACGCGGCGATGAACAGGGTGATGACAGCAAGGGCCGCAACGGGGCGAGCGCGCTGGTTCATGATTCCTCCAGGAATTGGATTGGGGGTGTATCGGTTCCAGCGCACGACAGGGCTGTATCACCGTTGCAAGAGGTCGGTGGCGAGCCCGGCATTTCTCGGGCCGTGCATCAACGAATCTACCGGCCGACCGCAGCCACCGACGCACATCGCGTGTATGAGTTCCGCTACGTCGTTCGCTGGGAGACGTGCCAGCGCAAGAGCCAGCGTTCCAGCCCGATCACCAACACCTGGGCGGCGACACCCAGCACCGCTGCGCACAGGATCGTGGTCCACAAAATGGCGGGCAGCTGTTGTGCCGCAGCCCGTTTGCCCCACGCCCCAAGACCCTCGTTGGTGAACGTCGCGCCCTCCGCGAAGTAGGCCGCTGCGAGCCCGAGCCCCACGTTGATGCGTGCGGCCGTGAAGATCGAGGGCAGGGCCGACGGAAGGCGGAGCTTGAACAGCACCTCGCGGCGCGACGCGTCGACTGATCTGAAGAGCTCCCGCGCTGCCGGGTCGGCGCCGCGCATGCCCGACACGGTGGCGAACACCCAGCCCGGCACGGTGACGAATGCCACGAGGAACACGATCGACGGTGTGCCGCTTCCGAGCCACAGCACGATCGAGGTGATGTAGGCCACCCATGGCGTGACGAGGATCAGTACCAATAACGGCTGTGATGCATGTTCGAGCGGCCGGAACGCAGCAAGGGCGGCGCCGATCACCACCGACACCGCCAACGATGCTGTGACACCCACCAGCAGATGCCTCGCGGTGACCCATGTGTTGTCGAGATAAAACGATGGGCTGTCGGCGAACGCCGACACCATGCGCGACGGTGGCAACAACTTCATCGGCGCGACATTGCGCCATCGAACGAAACCTTCCCACACCGCCACGAGTGTGACCGCCCCGAGGAACGCCCAGAGGGCAGCGGCGGATCGGTCGAGCGACTTCATGGACGGCCCTCGGCGTTGCCGGTTCCTTGCTCACCGGCGCCTGCGATGAGTGCGTGGCGCAGTTTGGTGATCAGAGAGAAGAATTCAGGCGTGTCTTCGAGCTCTGGCAGGCGTGGGTGCGGAAGCTCGACGTCGACGATGTCGACGACCCGACCCGGACGGGACGACAAGACCACGACGCGATCGGAAATGAACACGGCCTCAGGCAGCGAGTGAGTGACGAACATCACGGTCGTGTTGAGCGGTTCGCAGAGCGCGGCGAGCAAATATCGCATGTCTGCTCGCGTGATCTCGTCGAGCGCAGCGAACGGTTCGTCCATCAAGAGGTACGGAGCGCCGAGCGCGAAGGCCCGAACCAGGGCGACTCGCTGCTGCATGCCACCCGAGAGTTCGTGTGGGTACGCATCGCGAAACGAGGTCAGGCCAACTCTTTCCAGCAAGGCAAGTACGTCAGGCAGCCGGCCCGAGTTTGCGTAGCGATTGACGTCCTGTAGGAGGCGGGCATTTGCCTCGACGGTTCGCCAGGGCAACAGTGCCGGTGCCTGAGGCACGAATCCGACGCGCTTGCGCCGACGGGCCGTGTGTGAGTCGTTGCTATCGATGGTGACCGACCCCGAGGTGCTGGCTTCCAGCCCTGCCACGATCCGCAGCAGCGTGGTCTTTCCGCAGCCGCTCGGCCCGAGGATGGTGACGACCTGACCCTGCCGAATGGTCAGGTCGACCGGGGTGAGTGCCGCCACGTCGCCGAAGCGTTTGGTCACGCCACGAATCTCGATAGCGGCCAACGGCTGGTCGGCCCCTCGTTTCGTTGCGTCGACCGTCACGTCGGCGGAGCGTACCGGTTGTGACCCGAGGCGACCCCCCGTAACATTGCCGAGTCCGTTTGGGCTGGTACACCTGTAGCAGGTGCCACCGGCGCAGGCGCGATGCGAACAGCCTGAATGGGTTGACGCGACCTCCAACCAATGCTGGAAGGCATACATCATGGCACTCAAGGCCAAAGCAGACATCGTCGCCGAGCACGGCAAAACCGCCACCGACACCGGATCCACCGAAGTACAGATCGCGCTCCTCACCGACCGCATCGCACACCTCACCGAACACCTCAAGGTGCACCAGAAGGACCACCACAGCCGCCGTGGCCTGTTGATGCTGGTCGGCCGTCGCCGTCGCCTCCTCGACTACTTGCGCGGCATCGACGTAGAGCGCTACCGAGCTCTCATCGCCACTCTCGGCCTCCGCCGCTAGTTCGGCATCGTTGGCTAGATCGTCCGATTACTGCATTCCGTCTCACCGTTCGTCGCCGTAGGGCGGCTCAGGTTCGTCGCGCCTTGCACTCGAACAATCTGACTCGAACAATCTGACTCGAACTGAGCCCTTCAAGACTTCTTGCTCTCCTGGCTGAAAGCTGAACGTGATCGGCGTCGCCCGTCCTACACACCTCGTGGAAATCTTGCGATAGAGTTCCACGACGATGGCGACCTTGGCTGCGGTGGCAGCACATGCACAAGTAGGAATTGGCACGGTATCTCGCGTGCTGAACGACAGCCCGGCCGTCAGCCCCGAGATGCGCGATCGAGTGCTGAAGTCCATGGAGGCAGTCGGGTATGCGCCGAGCAAAAGACGGCCCAACCAGGGAAAACGTGGTGGTCTGATCGGAGTCTTGGTTACGTTCTTCGACGAGCCGTCGGCCTATCAGCGACTCCGTGGCGTCGTCGCTCACCTCCAGCCGCACGGGTATGAGGTCGTGCTGTTCAACGTGTCGGCGCCGGGTCAGGTTGCGGAACGCATGATGGAAATTCCCAGGCACTCGTTGGACGGTCTGATCGTCATGTCGATGCCGCTGAGCGCGGCCGACGGTGAGCGGCTCGCCGCCGCGCCGTTCCCCGTTGTATTGATCGATACCACCGCACCGCTGTTGCCGAGTGTGGGCATCGACGATCGTCTCGGGGGCCAGATCGCCACTCAGCATCTCGTCGATCTAGGCCACACCCGAATCGGGTTCGTCGGCGAGCCGCCGAAGAACGTGTTCGGGTTCGTCGCCAGCGTTCGGCGGGAGGAGGGCTACCGCAGCGTCCTCGAGCGGGCCAACATCGCGCCTGTCGCAGAGCTCGTTCGTTATGGCGCTCACCTGCGGTCAGCCGCCAAGCAGATGACGCTCGATTTGATGTCGATCCTCGATCCGCCGTCGGCGATCGTGGCCACCAGCGACGTGCAGGCCGTCGGGGTCATGGAAGCAGCGGCGGCGCTCGGTCTGCGGGTACCACTCGATCTGTCCGTGATCGGCTACGACGACATCGAGCTCGCCTCGTTGATGAACCTCACCACGGTGCGCCAACCGCTCGAGGGGTCGGGACGCCGAGGTGCCGACCTGTTGCTCGAGGCCATCTCGTCGGCCGCTCGGCCGCAGCTGGACGAACAGCTCCAGATCGAACTCGTCCTGAGATCCACGACGGCACCGCGCCGGGGAAGTCCCCAGCGCTCGCCGACAACACCGCTGACCAGCCACGCCGCAGCAAACCCTAGGAGACGATATGAGTAACGACGTTTCGCAGATGGCGCACGATGGCCAGCGATGAATGGTGGCGCGAAGCCGTCATCTACCAGGTGTACATCCGTAGCTTCGCCGACGCTGACGGCGATGGTCTGGGTGACATCGCCGGGCTTCGTTCGAAGCTCGACCACCTGGAGTCGCTCGGTATCGATGCGATATGGATCAATCCGTGGTTCCCGTCGCCGTTTGCCGACGCCGGCTATGACGTCAGCGACTACCGAGCGATCGAGCCTCGCTTCGGCACGCTCGAAGATTCAGAAGAACTCGTTAGAGCGGCCCACGAGCGGGGAATCCGGGTGTTGCTCGACATCGTCCCCAACCACTCCTCAGACCAGCATGTGTGGTTTCAGCAGGCACTCACCGCTGGCCCCGGGTCCTCCGAGCGCGAGCGCTACATCTTCCGCGATGGAAAAGGACCGAACGGCGACGAACGTCCGAACGACTGGGACAGCAGCTTCGGAGGTCCGGCGTGGACGCGTGTCCACGAGGCCGACGGCACGCCTGGCCAGTGGTACCTTCACCTGTTCGCTCCCGAGCAGCCGGACCTGAACTGGCAGCATCCCGAAGTACGCGTCGACTTCGAAGAGACGCTCCGCTTCTGGTTCGATCGCGGTGTCGACGGATTCCGCATCGACGTCGCGCACTCGCTGATCAAGGAGGACGGGCTCCCCGACATCGCCGAGCGGTCGTGGCACCGGCTGCCATTCCGCCTCCAACCGATTCCGGGGGTGCACCAGACCGACCACCCGCATTGGGACCGCGACGAAGTGCACGAGATCTACCGGTCGTGGCGCGCGATCGCCGACTCGTACGACCCACAACGGATCTTTGTCGCAGAGGCTTGGGTGCCGGATCCCGCCCGGATCGTTCGGTACCTCGGCCCCGACGGGTTGCACACTGCCTTCAATTTCGACTTCCTGCGCGCGCCGTGGCGAGAGGAGGATCTGCGGGAGGTGATCGACAACACGCTTCGCGAGCACGGGTTGGTCGGTGCCACGGCCACGTGGGTGCTGTCCAACCACGACGTCGTCAGACATGTGTCGCGCTACGCCCGGCCTCAAGACAACGTCGCCGGCCATCGGCTGATGGATCTCGCCCCTGAACTCGACCTCGCCTTGGGGCAACGGCGGGCACGCGCCGCAGCACTGTTGATGCTGGCGCTTCCCGGGTGTGCGTACGTGTACCAAGGTGAAGAGTTCGGTCTGCCCGAGGTCGAAGACATCGCGGACGAAGCCCTGCAGGACCCGGCGTGGGCGCGTAGCGGTCACGTCGACCGCGGTCGTGACGGCTGTCGCGTGCCGATCCCGTGGGATACCTCGTTGCCGTCCTTCGGCTTTGGTCCCGCAACCGGCGACGCCCCCTGGTTGCCACAGCCCACATGGTTCGCCGATTACGCCGGTTCCACTCAGGTGGGTGTCGAAGGGTCGATGCTCGCGCTATACCGCGCCGCTCTACACCTGCGCCGCGCCCACCCCGCGCTCGGCGAGGGTGCATTGTCATGGGTCGAGACACCCTCGGGTGTGCTCGGCTTCGAGCGGGATCCTGGCTTCGGCTGCATCGTGAACCTCACGTCGGTGCCGGTGCGACTGCCTGATGGCTGGTCCGTGCTGCTGGCGAGCGCAGCGTTGGAGGACGGTGAACTGCCCAGTGACGCGGCGGTGTGGTTGAGCCGGTGATACGTAGGTGAATTGGTCTCAGCGAATGCTGAGACCCGTGGTCAGATCGAACAGGTGCACCTGATCGATGCGGATCGCCAGGCGTGCGGTATCACCTGGCTTGAGCGCCGTGGTGGGCTCGACTCGGGCGACGATGGAGTGGGTCGGGTCGCTGCTGATGATCGCCGGGCCGCCGTCACCGGCGCTCACTCCCGACGAGTTGAGCAGCACGTGCAGCAGCACCTCAGAGCCGAGGCCCTCTCTGATTTCCACCTCTCCGTTCAGCACGTGGGCGCCGTCGCCGCCGATCTCGGCATCTTCGATGTGCTCGGGACGGAGCCCGACCGCTACATCTTGGCCGTCGTAACTGGCGAGCGAGGGACGAGCGCTGAGAACCGACGCAGGTACGTTGATCGACTGCGAACCGACCTGCAGCACTCCACCGCCATCAGCAGTTTTGAACGACGCTTTCAACACGTTCATCTGTGGCGAACCGATGAACGTGGCGACGAACAGGTTGTCGGGGTGGTCGTACAGGTTTTGAGGTGTGTCGACCTGCTGCAGGGCGCCACGCGACAACACGGCCACGCGATCACCCATGGTCATCGCCTCGATCTGGTCGTGCGTGACGTAGACCGTCGTGACGCCGAGGGAGCGCTGAAGCTTCGAGATCTCCGCCCGCATCTGCACGCGCAGCTTCGCATCGAGGTTCGACAACGGCTCGTCCATCAGGAACGCCTGTGGTTGACGCACGATCGCGCGCCCCATGGCGACACGTTGGCGCTGGCCGCCTGACAGCTGGCCCGGCCGTCGGTCGAGGTTTTCGGTGAGTTCGAGGATCCGGGCGGCCTCGTCCACGCGCCGAGCGATCTCGTCCTTGGGCATCTTGCGCAGTTTCAGCGCAAATGCGATGTTGTCGCGCACGGTGAGGTGCGGATACAACGCGTACGACTGGAACACCATCGCGATGTCGCGGTCTTTGGGCTCGAGGTCCCGGACTTGTCGATCGCCGATCGACACGTCGCCACTTGTGATCGACTCCAGACCGGCGATCATCCGCAGCGCCGTCGATTTGCCGCACCCCGAGGGGCCGACCAACACCAAGAACTCTCCCTCGTCGATGTGCAACGAGAGATCTTTCACTGCGTGAAAGCCGTTCTGGTACACCTTGTCCATCTTGTCGAGCGTGATGCTCCCCACGAAATTTCCCCCTCGATGTCGCCATCCCAGCCGGCGAAGATCCGGTGAGCTGTGCCCACCGTACACTTTCCTTCGGCCTAGCGACATGCTAAGGTACCGACGGAATCTTCCATAAGATTCCACCAGGTTTCCAGTCTTGTCAAGCGACGTCCGAGGGGTTTTCGACGACGACGCCAGCACCGCTGGAACGGTCTACAACTGAGGGGGACTCAACGATATGAAACACACCACCCGCATAGCGGCTGCAGTGATTTCCGCGGCTTTGCTAGTGGCAGCCTGTGGAGACGACGATGACACCGCGTCAGACACGGCGGACACCGCAGCAGCAACCACGCCAGACGCCGGGGCGGCCACCACCGCCGCCGCCGAAGACTCCGCACCAGGCGAATCCCTCCTGGACGGCGAGATTCCGTGCGAACAGCAGTACGCCGGCAAAAAGGTCAGCATCTTCTCGCCGGTGCGCAACACCGACACCGACCAGGCGATCACCGACTACGTCAGTGGCTACCAGCCACTGATGGACTGCACCGGCCTCGAGATCGTCTGGGAGGGCACCGACCAGTTCGAGACCGAGATCAACGTTCGGCTCGAGGGCGGCAATCCGCCTGACGTGATCGACTACCCACAGCCCGGTCTCCTGACGAGCCATGTCGGCCGAGGGTTCATCGCAGAACTGCCCGCCGACGTGGCCGCCCACACCACCAACGACTTCATCGAGGGCTGGGACACCTACGCCTCGGTCGACGGCAAGATCTACGGCATCCCCGGACGTTCCAGCGTCAAGTCGATCGTCTGGTACAGCCCATCCCTCATGGCCGACGGTGCCTACGAGATTCCTGAGACCCTCGAAGACCTGACGGCATTGTCCGACCAGCTCGTCACCGACGGCAAGACTCCGTGGTGCATCGGCGCCGAATCCGGAGTGGCGACTGGTTGGGTGCTCACCGACTGGCTCGAAGACTTCATGCTCCGCATCAACGGCGAAGAGGTGTACGACCAGTGGGTCAACCACGAGATCCCGTTCAACGACCCACAGGTGGCCGCCGCGGTTGATGCGGTCGGAGCGATCGTCAAGAACCCCGACTACCTCGGCGGCGACAACATGGTGAAAGCCATTGCCACCACCAAGTTCCAAGACGGTGGCCTGCCGATCCTCTCTGGCGATTGCTACATGCACCGCCAAGCGAGCTTCCTGTCGGGAAGCTTCCCGGAGGGTACGACATTTGCCCCTGATGGCGACATGTGGTTCTTCTACCTGCCGAGTCCTGCTGACGGTCCGAAGTACGTCCTTGGTGCCGGCGATGTGTATGCCGCTGCGACCGACAAGCCCGAGAGCTTCGACGTCCTGCGTTACACCGGTTCGGTTGCGTACCAGACCCACATCGTGAACGCTCGCAAGGAACTGTCACCGAACCTCAGCCTCGATCTGGATGCCGTCGAGGATCCGTTCGTTCGGGCCGTCATCGAACTTCAGAACAGCGCTGACGTGTTCCGGTTCGACGGGTCGGACCTCATGCCTGGAGCCGTGGGCTCCGGATCGTTCTGGACCGAGATCACGGCGTGGGTCATTGGTGGCGACACCCAGACCTTCGTCGACAATGTCGAGGACAGCTGGCCCGCTAGCTGAGAACCGATGAAGTTGGGTCCGTCGAGGCGGACTCAACTCTGTGAGAATGACCGAACAGAGAGGGCTGAGGTACCGTCTCAGCCCTCTCTGTGAGTCACTGATCGATTCACTGTGCAACAAACAAGCATTTGGGGTGCGATATGGGGGAAGTGTTACGAGCGATTGTCTTCGTGACCATCGCGATCGCCGCGCTGTTGGCGCTCTTGGGAGCCCTGTATTGGCTGACCAGCAAGTTGCCCAAGAAATGGCAAGAAGGTGCACGATCCTGGGTGTTCGTGCTGCCGGCGATGTTCGCGATGATCGTCGGGCTGCTGATCCCTGCGATCCGAACCCTGTACCTGAGCTTGCTGGACGACAACGAAGACAAGTTCGTCGGCCTCGAGAACTACATCGACGTGTTGACGACCAAGGGCACTCGGCTCACCGTGGTCAACAGTATGACCTGGGTGCTCGTGGGCACGATCGTCACACTGGCGGTCGGCCTTGCCGTCGCCCGCTTCGCCGATGGGATGCGCGGTGAGAAGGTGGCCAAGTCCGCGATCTTCATCCCCGGCGCCATTTCACTCGTCGGTGCCGGCGTGATCTGGGGCTTCGTGTACGCCGGCCCTCCGTTCGAGGTGGGTTTACTGAACCGTCTCACCGCCAGCATCCCAGGATGGCCGGCCAGCGCCGGCGGCGACGGCGATCGATTGTGGTTGCTCGAACGTGGTTTCGGCGATATGCAGCCGCCAGACACCGCCCCTGGCTTCAACACCTTCCTGCTCATCGTCATCTTCATCTGGGCCTCGACGGGTTTCGCTACCGTGATCTTCTCGGCCGCCATCAAGGGCGTACCCGAGTCGTTGACCGAGGCGGCCAAGGTCGATGGGGCGACTGATCGACAAGTGTTCTACAAGGTCACCATGCCCTACATCCGCTCCACGATCGTCACGGTCGCCACGACGACCACCATTGCGGGGCTCAAGGCATTCGACATCGTCGCGGCAACCACTGGTGGCCGGTTTGGTACCAGCACGATCGCCAACGAGTTCTATGTCACGAAGTTCGTTCAGGGCCGTGGCGGGTTGGGGTCGGCGCTCGCCGTGATGATCTTCATCCTGGTCATCCCGGTCGTGGTGTTGAACCGTAGAGCTCAACAACGAGCAGAGGAGATGATGGGCGCATGACCATCGAAGCACCGAAGCCGACCAGCGAGTTCCAAGAGCCGGTGGTCACGTCCGTTGCGATGTCGGCCTTGGAGTTTCAGGAACCGGTGGGCAGATCTGCCGCCGCATCACTCACCAGCAGACCCGGACGCCTGCTCGTGTACATGTTGGTGTTCCTCTGGACGTTGCCCACCTTCGGAATCCTGATCTCGTCGTTCCGGCCCGAAATCGACGTGAAGACCTCCGGCTGGTGGACGTGGTTCACCGACCCGAGCGTCACGATGGAGAACTATCGCCGTGTGCTGTCGTCGGCTCCGGGTGAAGTCAATATGGGACAGTTCTTCTTGAACTCGTTCCGGATCACCATCCCAGCCGTCTTGTTATCGGTCGGAATCGCGCTGATCGCCGCCTACGCCTTCTCCTGGATGACGTTCAAGGGTCGCGACTGGATGTTCGTCGGCGTCGTAGCGCTGCTGATGGTGCCGCTGCAGATGGCGTTGATTCCACTACTGCAGCTCTTCTCGGGCGGTGCCCACATCGGTTCGGTCACCATCTTCCCCGATTTCAATCTCACCGGCACCGTCGTTGGGGTGTGGTTCGCGCACGTCGCGTTCGGGCTGCCCTTCTGCATTTTCATCCTGAAGATCTTCGTCTCGGCGCTTCCGAAAGAAATCATCGAAGCAGCGCGCGTCGACGGTGCGGGGCATGTCACCACCTTCGTCAAGCTGGTGGTGCCGTTGTCGGTACCGGCGATCGCGTCGTTGTCCATCTTTCAGTTCATGTGGATCTGGAACGACTACCTCATCGCGTTGATCTTCGCCGGACGCGAGAACTTGCCGGTCACTGCGAAACTTGCCCAGGTCGCCGGCGAGCGAGGCAACTCTTGGCACCTGCTCACGGCTTCGGGGATGATCTCCATGATTGTGCCAATCGTCGTGTTCTTCGCACTGCAGCGGTACTTCGTTCGCGGTCTGCTAGCAGGCGCCGTCAAGGGCTGACGCCTGCCAGTAGGCCGGAGCGCACCGCATGCGCGGGTTCGCCGGTATGATGCCCAACGGAGTGCGGAAGGTCTGCGCTTCTTACAATGAGCGGTAGCGGTTGGTTGCCGGTTGCCTACTCCGTGACAGAAGCACTGTCCGTCGAACACTGAGCCTTCATGATGCCGGTTCGAAACAGTGCAGTTGAGCGGGGTTGCCAACTGGGAACCGGCCCA
>JBBREA010000088.1:0-13604 GCA_038203385.1 Acidimicrobiales bacterium
TCCGCCTTCGGTCAGGAGCAGGACGGTGATCGTGCCATACAGCAAGATGGCCGCAAGCGCGGTTCGCCGTGCACGGTGCCGGACCACAGCTACGGCGACAGCGAGGGTGACAAGCTGGAGACCGCCAGCGGTCATCGCGAAGAAGATGCCCCGTCGGCCGTCACCTACGGCTGCCCACAGGCAACACCTTGCGTTGCCCACGACCATCTCCACGGACTTGGCAAGCCAGAACACTGAAATGTCTCCCAGCAGGGCTCCGCCTGCTGTGGCGCAGAGAGTCCAAGACCGGTGGATCGCAATGAACAAGTATCGGCCCCTTCTGTCGCGAAGTTCAGTCGTCCGGCCATCAGTGGTTCGAAGCGACGAATGACGGGCGATGTTCACAGCGCAGAGCTTTCGGCAGTGTCGACGTAATCGTCGCCTCTCTGCGAATCGGGCCAGTCGTTGTGGCCGCTCCGTGTTAAACCCCGTTTGGTCATGCGATCGGTCGATCGAGCCGAATGAGGTACAACCATGAGCGAGTACCTGGTCGAGCGCTGAACCTGTCACCTGGGATGCGTTCGCCGCGCTCGTCGAGCGTCACAACGGCGTGTGGTTCGGCTGTTCACGCTGCACGCCGTCGACCAGGTCGCTGGGGAGTGAGGCCTCTGCGCAAGGTACCGTTGGAGGGCACTCGATAGTCGACGCTTGGTAATCCGGTGCGAATCATTCAACGGGCGCCGCATCGCGGCCCAAGCGTGACACGAGATAATCCCGGCCAGTCGTGGGCGGATTCGCCCGTACCGACGTGCCGTACAGCTTGTCGGCTCGGCGAGGCGAGCCCAGCGGTCCGACTGCTGTTAGGCGTCGGGGTTGGAGGTGTGTGTCTCGTACAAGTTGTCCCAGGTCGATTCGTCGACGAAGGTGAAGTTTTGTGCGATGTCTGTGAGCTGCTCGATGTCGATGATCGTGCTCGAGATGTACAGCGTCTCGTCGGTACTGATTGCGATGACGATGGTCGGTGTTCCGCTGTTTGAGCGGTAACCGCTGCGCCCGTTGATCGTGATGGGTTCGACCTCGCGGCCAGCGAGGAAGGAGAGGGCTGGGTCTTGGTCGATGGTGACGCTCAAGGTGGTGCCGTCATTCGTTGACAGATAGGGAGTCACCATTGGCACACGGCGCTGCGCTGGCTCGAGTTCAGCGAAGCCCGTTGGTAGCGCACTGCTGAAGGTGTATCCATCGAGTTGACCGTCGCGCACGATTGGTTCAACGGTGGAGAGGACCTTGTACAGGATGTCAATGTCATCACCGTTCACAACCACTGCGAATCCGTCGACGGTGGTCGTGAGGGAGGTGGTGCCGTCGCCGAAGGGTTGCTCGAGGACTCCAGGGATCCGACCCTGGGCTGCGTCTGGAAACGTGTGTTGACCCGTTGCGAAAACATGCACGCCAACAATGGTGGTCGGTGCCTCGTCTGGGCTCCGCCGACCGATTGTTCCAACCCAACCTTGGTCGTCGTCATGTCGTCCGCCGCTGGCGTAGACGTCGGCGATCGGCTCACCGGACCAGTTGATGACTGGGTAGTTGTCGATTCGATCTGGACTGCTGGACGGCGCCAGCACCGACAGACCCGACGTTGGCTGGTCAGACGATGCGACAGGCGTGTCGCGGGTGCGCTGGGCCCAGATCCCACCGGCAATGGCAACCGAGGCTGCAGCATCGAAGAGTCGACTCGTCGAGGTGTCCACCACTGGGCGTACGGGAACCCGGTCCGACCATGCAGGCTGCAAGCGGTGCAACTGGATCACCAGTCGGCACCCGGAGCGCAGCTACGGTCTCGTCTGCGCCGGTTCCCATTCTGGCCAGCGTCGTTCAGATCTCACTCACACCATCAGAAACGAGACACCACATGATCATCCTCGGCGTCATCCTCATCCTGCTCGGAGTCGTGCTCAGCATCCCGATCCTCTACACGATCGGCGTGATCGTGGCGATCATCGGCATCGTGTTGTGGGTCCTCGGGTCAATGGGCCGAGCAGTAGGCGGCCGCAACCACTACTGGTGAACGCCCACGCATCGCGATGCCCGCTACTCGCACTGTGCGGTATCGGCAGCTGGTGACGTGGTGGTAACCGTCTGAGCTGGAAACGATCGGCCGGTGGGTGGTGGAGATGATCGACATCGCCTGGGCTTGAGTCGGGAGCAACCGCCATTGTCCTCGCCGGCCTGTCCGCGCTGCACACCGCGTGGGGATTGGGATCATCGTTTCCCTTTCGCGATCACGTGACGCTGGCGGACACGGTTGCAGGCACACGAACCGTCCCGCGACCCAGGGACTGCTTCGCAGTGGCAGGCCTCCTGCTGACGTCGGCCGTCCTCGTCAGTGGCGCGCTGCCGCTGCGCGCAGATTTCCGGCGAGTCGGTGCACTCGGGATGGCAACCGTCCTTGGCGGGCGAGGCGTTCTCGGCATGGCCCGGCGAACGGCCATGGTCGTTCCATGGACGCCTTCAGATCGATTCGTGCGGCTCGATCAGCACTACTACGGCCCGTTGTGCCTCGCCCTCGCGGCCGGCGCGGCGATCTCGGCAACCACCACGGGGCAGTAGGTCACCCAGCAACCCGTTCGGCTGCAGCGACTGCCAGCCCGCAAAGGACCAAGCCTGCTCGATGCTCCTGCCCGGACCACCTTGAGCGTTCACAATGGCGAAGGTTCCGATGGCCACCGGTGGGCAGTTCTGTGGCCACTGACAGGCGGACGAGTTGCCAAAACATGGCCAAAACATGACAGCGTCAATCGTTGAAGTATCGTCCGGACGATGCTGACCGACAAGGCCGACAGTGGGGCAGAACGTCGGCGTCGTGTGGTTGAGTACATCGAGCGCGAGTTGGTAGATGCACGCTCCGCCGCCGATCCGTGGCTACATCTCGAGCGGGCACACATCTTGTCCCAGCAGTGGGCGTGGCCGCACACGAAGGTTCACGCGGTGATGTTCCGCCAGGCGCTTCGAGATCGTGACCGCCGGGAGGCGATTGGTCAGGCAGTACGCATCGTCGTAGCCAGCCCGGGTTCGCTCGCTGGCAAGTACCCGGTCGGGAATACGGGACGGGCGACAATGGCACTCACGGAGATTGCGTCGGTGCCACCGGATCTCGACCAAATTCTCGCGCAACCGACGGTTGATCTCTGAGCAGCCGATCGTTCCGGGCGAAGCCTCATCTACCCGCTCGGCTCCTCAGCTGTAGTAAGGGTTTTCTCCCGAGGTGTGGTCGGTGAGATCTTTCACCCGTTGAACGGCAGGCAGCGCCTCGCTGAGCATCGTCTGCACACCTTCCAGCATGGTCATCTTGCTCATGGAGCAGCCGTGGCAGCCACCGCCCATGGTCATGTAGACGGTGCCCTCGCCGTCGTGACCCATGTACGTGACGAAACCACCATGGGCTGCGAGCGACGGGTTGACGTCTCCCGACACGAGCGCTTCGATCGCGGCCGACAACTCGTCATCGTTCGTCAGGCCCTCCACATCGGGCGCCTGCGGCTTGTTGGGGTTACGAATGACCAGACCTTGACTGTCTGTGTAATCGAGCGTGGCGTCGCGCAGCAGCTCCACGTCGTCGCCCGGAATGATGACCTTCATCGCCAGCTCACCGGCGACTTCGGCGTCTCCGGTGTGCGTGCGCACTTCGTCGGTGAACGCTGCCTTGAGAAACTCGTCGAAACTCAGGTCGTACCTGAAGTCTTCGCCGCGTCCGGAGGCGATCGCGAGCCGCAGCCCGAGCGAGTCGGCGTCGGCCTCGTCCGCGCGGAGTTCGACCAACTTGGCCAGGGCGACCGGGGTAATGCTGATGATCGGACGACTCGCCAGATCTCCACGTTCGTTCCCGGCGGCGAGGGCTTCGAGGGGACTCATACTTCGGAGGATACCGTCGCATGTCGTGAACACCGCGAACACATCAGCCGGCAACGTTGGGATCGACTTCGCTGAACGGTTGCTCGCCGACGCCAATCGATTTGCAGATGCGGTGACGACCGGGCCGCTCGATTCGCCGGTGACGGGTTGCCCTGGTTGGGACCTCGAGCAACTCACCCGCCATTTGGCCTACGTACATCGATGGGCGCGACATTCCGTGGAGCACGCGGAACGACCCGCCGAGGGGGTAATCGCCGAGCCCGAAGCTGGTGTCGACGCGGAGTATCTAGCGAACTGGTTGCGAGAAGGTGCTGGCGACTTGGGCGCGGCACTCCGCTCCGCCGGCCCTGACGCCCCAACGTGGCACCCGTTCCCCGTCAACAACGTTACGGGAGTGTGGGCTCGCCGCCAGGCACACGAAACATCGATGCATCGGTGGGATGCTCAACACGCCGTTGGCACCGCAGACGCGATCGATGCCGCCTTTGCAAGCGATGGCATCGACGAATTCTTTACCATTGCTCTTCCACGCACGGTCGTCCGGGAGCAACTGACGCCGCCCGCGGGCAGCGTCCACGTGCATTGCACCGACATCGACGGCGAATGGTTGGCGTGGTTCGACCACGACGGGTACCACGTGGTGGCTGAACATCGAAAGGGCGACGCGGCGTTGCGCGGCCCAGCCGAACAGTTGCTCCTCGCCCTGTACCACCGCGACGGTGATCGTTCGGAGCTCAGCCCGGTCGGCGACGACGCGGTGTTGAACGCATGGTTCCATCTCCCGGGTTTGTGATGGTCGCGCGTCCCCGAAGAGCTGACTCACCCTTCGCGTTGGGGCACGGGCACCCGGCTCTGCGAGGCTAGGCACATGCGCTATCGACGTCTGGGCCGCACGGCTCTCCAGGTCAGCGAGCTGTGTCTCGGCACGATGAATTTCGGGCCGCAGACGCCCGAAGACGAGTCATTCGCGATCATGGATCGCGCGGTGGAGCTCGGGTTCAATTTCTTCGACACCGCCAACCGCTACGGCGGGGACAAGGGCGCTGGCGCCACCGAGTCGATCATCGGACGCTGGTTCGCCCAGGGCGGCGGCAGGCGGGACAAGATCGTCCTGGCGACGAAGCTCTTCGGAGCGATGTCCGAGTGGCCGAACGACAGCCGGCTGTCGGCGCGTCACATCCGGATCGCTTGTGAGGACAGCCTTCGGCGGATGCAGACCGACCACATCGACCTCTATCAGATGCACCACATCGACCGAACCGCGCCGTGGGAAGAGATCTGGCAGGCGATGGACACGTTGATCCAACAGGGCAAGATCACCTACGTCGGCAGCAGCAACTTCGCCGGATGGCACATCGCTCGAGCGAACGAAGCGGCCGCCCGCCGCAACACGCTCGGCCTCGTCAGCGAGCAGAGCCATTACAACCTCTTGGTGCGCACCGTCGAACTCGAGGTGTTACCGGCGTGTCGCGAGTACGGCGTCGGCGTGATCCCCTGGAGCCCGCTGTCGGGCGGGTTGCTCGGCGGCGTACTCGGCGACTCCGACCGCGCTCGTCGGCAGTCCACACACTCGCTGAAGCGGATCGACAAGCTGCGACCGCAGCTCGAGCAATGGGAGAAGCTGTGCGCTGATCTCGGTGAGGAGCCTGCGGCTGTGGCGTTGGCGTGGCTCCTCGCCCAGGACGGCGTCACCTGCCCGATCATCGGCCCGCGCACACTCGGCCAGCTCGACGGCGCCTCGCTGCGCGCCCTGGAGATCACCCTCGCTCCAGACACGCTGACATCGATCGACGCCATCTTCCCTGGGCCCGGCGGTACCGCACCCGAAGCGTACGCCTGGTAGTCCGACGGCGCAGCCGTGGAGGCCGGTCAGTGATTTAGGCACGAACCGACCGGGACCGGACGGGGCGGCCGGTTCAGACGATCGCGCTCGCAAGGCCTCCAACCGCGAGCGCTGCCATCAGCGAACTGGCAACGCAAACGGCGATCCATCCCCGCAGACCAGCCCGGTAACACGCTCCGCAGCGATCAGCCACGACCCACGGAGTTTCATTCGATGATCGGCTCGTCGTTACCTGAAAGCCACAAAACGCTGGTATCCACAAACCCGTGCGCATTCTGGTGACGAACGACGACGGCATCGACACGCCGGGCATCATCCATCTGGCTCGGGCGATGGCGGAGTTGGCAGAAGTGACCGTGATCGCTCCGAATCGCGAGTTCTCGGGAGCGAGCGCAGCGATCGGTGCGATCTACCGGGGTGCGCCAACGGTCGAACGGCGCGACTTCGAGGGCGGACTGGAAGCGTGGGCCGTCGACGGGCCTCCGGCGCTCGGCGTGTTCTACGCCACCAACGGTGTCTTCGGTGGTCCTTTCGATCTGGTGGTGTCGGGCGTCAACCCCGGCGCCAACACCGGGCGCGCCGTCTACTATTCGGGCACGATCGGCGCCTGTATTGCCGGCCGCAACGCCGGTTGGTCCGGGGTCGCGGTGAGTCAGCATGTCGACTTCGGCAGCATCGAGGGTCAGGCGTTCGACGAGGTCATCGCCACACAGAAGTGGCATTCAGCAGCAGAGGTTGCCACGGCGTTCGTTTCCGGACTGCTTGCCGACCTGCCGGACGAGCCAGTCATCGCCAACCTGAACGTCCCCAACCTGGAGGTCGCCGACATGATCGGCTGGCGACTCGCCCCGATCGCCCGGCACCGGTTCGGCACCGGTGACTCAGGTTCACTCGTACCCATCGCCGACCGTCCTGGGCACTACGACGTCAAGCTGGGGTGGACGCGCCAACCAGAGCCGCCACTGGGCACCGACGCCGGGTCGGTCACCAATGCCATCATCGCAGTGTCGTACCTGTCGCCGGTGGAGCACCAGTCGCTCCGCGACGATTTGACGAAACCCGAGTCTTCGCTCAGCGAACTCGTGAGCCAACTTCACGTAGATCCGTACTAGCCTCACCCTTGAACACATTCACCGGGGAGCTCGCGGAACGGCGGGCTGAGAGGGTGGCGCGACGCCACCGACCCGCACACCTGATCCGGGTAATGCCGGCGGAGGAAGATCATGGCCGAGCCAGCGCCACTCCAACAACCATCCGGTCCGCTCGAGGCGGTCAACTCCGCCTTTCGTGCGGGTATCGGTCACACCGTCATCGTGGTGACCGGCTCGGAACCGCTCGACCCGGTCGCCGTGGCCGCCGTGCCGCCAGCTGCCATCGTGCTCGCTGCTGACGGCGGCCTCGATCATGCATTGGCCGCCGGGCTCTCCCCCGCCGCTTTGGTAGGCGATCTCGACTCGATCACGCCAGACGGGCTGGCCTGGGCCGAACAGCACTCAACCGTCGCCCGGCACGACCCGCGCAAGGACCAGACGGACACGGAGCTCGCGCTCGCGATGGCAATCGACCTCAACCCGGCACGCCTAGTGCTGCTTGCCGGGGGAGGCGATCGGCTCGATCACACGCTGGGGGCGCTGGGAGCGCTGGGTCACCCCACACTCACCAGCATTCCCATCATCGAAGGTTGGTGGGGTCGGCAACGTATTCGAGTGCTGCACGGCCCCGGCCGCGCCGTCTTCAACGACTTGGACCTCGGTAGCTCACTGTCGGTGTTGGCAGCCCACGGATCCTGCGAAGGCGTCACGCTCACCGGAGTGGAATGGCCGCTCGTCAACCACCAACTCGACCCGCTCGTAGGGCTGGGCATCAGCAACATCGCCGTCGAGTCCACCGTGTCCATCTCGGTGTTGCATGGGGTCGTCACCGTGTTTCTCGCGCCGCTGACCGAACGAGATGTCGCGTGACGAACGCACGAGGTCGAACGCGGCCAGTAGCGCTGTCGTTGCTCGTGCTCGCCACTCTGACGGCGTGCGGCGACGACAGCGAAGGTGGCGATGGTGGCGCCGCAGGTGCTGGCCCCTGCGGCGCAGCGGCCGAACCTGGCGACTCGCCGGGCGTTGGTGGCGACCGGGCCGATGGTGAGTCGGTCACGTTGGTCGCGTACGAATCCTTCCCAACCGATCCTGAGAACCCGGTCGTCGAGGCCCTGGCAGCCTTCACGGCTGAAACGGGTGTCGAGGTCGAAATTTTGATCGCAGGCGACACTGGCACGATGTTGTCGAAAGCCACCCTCACCGCTGGCAATCCCGAAGGCGACGTGATGTGGGGCATCGACAACACCTTCCTGTCCCGATCGATCGACGGCTGCGTCTTCGAACCGTACGCTGCCGTCGCACTGACGGATCTGCCGTCGGAGTTCACACAACTCGTCCCTGGGCGTGAAGCGACGCCGGTCGATTTCGGTGATGTGTGTGTGAACTACGACATCGCCGCACTCGAGGCGGCTGGTGTGGCGCCACCCACCTCCTGGGAGGACCTCACGTCAGCCGAGTACGCCGGGATGCTGGTGGTACAGAACCCGGCCACGTCGTCGCCAGGTCTCGCGTTCCTGATGGGCACCGTGGCTGCCTTCGGTGAAGACGGATGGGCTGCTTACTGGTCAGATCTGGTGGCCAATGACGTGCTGGTCGTCGACGGCTGGTCGCAGGCGTACTACGAGGCGTTTTCGTGGGCGGGCGGCGACCGACCGCTCGTGGTGAGCTACGGGTCGAGCCCACCGTTCGAGGTCCTGTTCGCCACCGAGGCCCTCGACGCTGCGCCGACCGGCGTCGTGGAGTCGACATGCGTTCGTCAGGTCGAGTTCGCCGGCATCCTGCGCGGCACCGAGCATCTCGGCGCCGCTCGTCAACTCATCGACTTCCTGGTGTCTCCAGCCTTCCAACAAGTGGTGGCACTGAATCTGTTCGTGTTCCCGGTGCACCCCGACGTCGAGCTCGACCAGACGTTCATCGACTACGCGGCAATCCCCGAGTCGCCGGTGTCCCTCGACCCAGCCGTCATCGACGAACACCGCGAGGAATGGATCGACGAGTGGTCTCGCCTCGTGCAGGGCAACTGAGGATCGCTCAGCCGAATCGGTTGCCCGTCTGGTTCCGGGCAATGGTCTCAGTGCCGCCCGTCCTGTTCTTGTCGGTGTTCTATGTGTGGCCTTTCCTCACGTTGGTCGTGCGGGGCCTGGCCGGTCCCGATGCGTTCGACCTGCTCGTCGAGGCCAGAACGTGGCGGGTCGTCTGGTTCACGACGTGGCAAGCAGCGGCAAGCACACTGCTGACGTTGGCGGTCGGTCTCGCCCCGGCATGGGCGACCGCTCGCTATCACTTTCCTGGGCGGCGGTTGCTGTTGAGTGCTGTCACTGCTGTGTTCGTGCTTCCCACAGTGGTCATCGGCGCAGCCATGATCGCAGTCCTTCCTGCGGCGCTCGAGCGCACCGTCTGGGCGATTCTTGCGGCGCACGTGGTGTTCAACCTCGCCGTCGTCGTGCGCACGGTGGGAACTTCGTGGGCCGTCATCCCACCCGACCTCGAGCATGCCGCACGCACCCTCGGCGCTTCGCCGTGGCAAACATTTCGGTCGATCACGCTGCCGGTCTTGCGCCCTGCGATCACTGCGGCAGGGGCGATCGTGTTTCTCTTCTCATTCACGTCGTTCGGAGTCGTACGGGTGCTCGGTGGCGGCAACCGCAACACGATCGAGGTCGAGATCTGGCGCCGTGCCACACAGCTCGGCGACATCTCCGGTGCGGCGACGTTGACGATCGTGCAACTCGTTGCCCTCGCCGCCGTGGTGGCATGGAGCTCGAAGGTGCAACGCCGAACCGCGACCACACTCGGATCCGCCGGTACACATCGATTCAGCGTCCGACCCACCGGGCAGACACGCCGGCGCGTCGCAGCGGCAGCGTCGGTCGCAGCGCTGATCGTCGTCGTACCCCTGATCGCCCTGGTGGAGCGGTCCTTGTGGAACGGCGAGACCTACTCGTTCGTCGCGTGGAGGTCGCTCGGCAACAACGAGATTCGCCCTGGGCTGAACATCGGCATCGATCCACTCGCCGCACTTCGCACATCGCTCACCACTGCGGCATGGGCGACCGGGTTCGCGTTGGTGATCGGCGCCACGGCAGTGGTTGCGATCAGCACGCTCGGCAGGCGCTCGAGCAGAGTGCTCGACACCGGGTTGATGCTGCCACTCGGTACGTCAGCGGTGACCATCGGTTTCGGCATGCTGATCACGTTCGATCATGATCCGGTCGACTGGCGCGCTGCCTGGTGGTTGGTGCCGGTTGGGCATGCCCTGGTCGCCACTCCGTTCGTTGTTCGCAACTCACTCGGCGTGCTCCGTTCGATCTCGCCCGATCAGCGACACGCTGCCGCGACGCTCGGCGCAACACCGATTCGGGCGTGGTCCGCCACCACGTTGCCTGCGCTGCGACGACCGCTCGCCACCGGCGCCGGTCTAGCCGCCGCTGTGTCTCTCGGCGAGTTCGGTGCAACGAGCTTTCTCAGCAGATCCGGCAACGAGACCTTACCCATCGCCATCGACCGTCTACTCGGGCGAACTGGACGTCTTTTCCAGGCGCAGGCATTCGCGCTCGCCTCGATTCTTGCAGCGGTGACGATCGTGCTCGTCGTGGCCATCGATGCCGGGGGTGATCGTGCTCGACGTTCGTGATGTGGTGGTGAGCTTCGACGGCAACGTCGTGCTCGATCACGTCTCGATCCACATCGAACGCGGCGAAACGGTGGCCTTACTCGGGCCGTCGGGAAGCGGAAAGAGCACGCTGCTGCGCGTGATCGCCGGAATCCTCGAACCGAACGCCGGCACGGTCACCGTCGACGGCCGCGACATCACCCACCTGCCGACCCACAGTCGATCGGTCGGCATGGTGTTTCAAGACGAGCAGCTGTTTCCACACCTCAGCGTCGCCGACAACGTCGCATTCGGCCTCAAAGTCGCCGGAGTTCGGCCTGCCGAGCGTCGCCACCGCTCCGAAGAACTCCTCGACGCCGTCGGACTTGGCGGACTCGCCAGTCGTTCGATCGACAATCTGTCGGGAGGAGAACGCAAGCGAGTCGCCCTCGCTCGATCGTTGGCACCGAACCCATCGCTGTTGCTTCTCGATGAGCCGTTGACCGGGCTCGACCGAGAGCTTCACGATCGGTTGGCCACCGAGTTGGCTGCTGTGCTGCACGAACGCGGCACGACCGCACTCTGGGTTACCCACGATCGTGGCGAGGCCCAGGCCATTGCGGCGCGCTCCATCGTGTTCACCATCTGACCACCTTGGCGGACCGGTCCCCGCACGCACACCTACCGACGCATAATGGGGTCCACCAACCGAGGCCGCCGATGATCGAACGACTCACCACCGCCGAAACGTATTCGCTACGCCAATCGGTGTTGCGCGACGGCACACGATCTGATGTCGTCGAGTTCGAAGGCGACAACGACCCCGACACCGTGCACCTCGGCTGGCGGGTCGAGGGCGAAGTGGTTGCCATTTCCACCTGGATGCACCGCTCGTACTATGTGCGCCCGGCCATCGATTCCTACCAGCTACGAGGCATGGTGACCAGCCCCTCCATTCGCGGTACAGGTGTCGGATCGCAGGTTCTGCTCGCCGGGCTCGAGCTCTGTAGGGAGAGCGGTGCAGAGGCGGTGTGGGCGCGAGCTCGCGACAGCGCTGTCGAGTTCTATGAAGCGCACGGCTTCGAGGTCGTGGGCGACGGCTACGTCGATGGCGAAACGGGCGAGCCGCACCACGACATGTTCCTCGTGCTGTCGGGCCAGGGTCCCCCAGACCACTGACAAAGTGGTCGAGGGGACTTCTGCCCGATCTGTGCCGTGGTGCAGCAGTCCACAGCTGGCAGGAGGTACCGCTCATGTCATCACGACCGTCACACCCGTCCGTCAATCCCACTGCAACGATCTTGCGTCACCGAGCGACATCGTTGCGAGTGTTCGCTAGCACCATCGATCAGTTGCTCGTCACTCGCATCGATGTCGCAGACCTCTCGCCATCGGTTGCGCACGCCGACTCACGACACTGGTACCTGCGTCGACAATTGCTCGATCACAATCTCCATCAGTTGCATCGTGCGGCAGACGAGCTACGCGAGGTGGCGCACCAGATGTGGCAGTGCGCCGACAACCTCGAACACTCCCGCAACGTCGCCCTGACATCGGGAGTCTGACGTGACCGAACACTTCGAACACGACCGGATGCGCCAACAAGTTGTCGCAGCAATCGACGAACTCGCGTCGATACGTTGCCCCGACCCGGCAGCGGTGGACGCGTTCCTCACCGCTCGGCTCGCTCTCCACACACTGCGCGAGGTGTGGTTACCGAATATCTGACTCCCACCGCTCGCGCCCACAGAATCGAAAGGGTTGGTTACAACACGGCTGCCGGTTCGAGCCCATCGGGCTCTGTGCGGCCCGTGAACCAAGCGAGCCGGTCGGTCGGCGCGAGCGCCAGGGCTGCAGCTGGGAGCTGGGTGAGACCCATCGGTTGCCGAGCCTTCCAGATCATCTCGAGCACCCGGAGTTCACGACGCACGTAGTCGGTGGGGAGCGCTGCGAACTCGTATCCGAGCCCCAAGTCGATGCGGTGCAGCTCTACCTCGCGCTGACGCAGCATCGGCAACATCGTCATCGGCCGCTCGCCGGACACCGCGTGCGCCGTGCTCTCCCAGTCGGAATGACTGGCGTAGCGCTGGATCAAGGCCGAACCCGCCGCTTCGACGTCGGCGACGAGTTCGGGCCACGGCCGTGGGGCACCCGACTGAATGTCCGCGTTGCGACCCTCCCCGCCGTTCGGGTACTGCGGTGCCCCCGACAGCATGGCCATGTGGCTGTCAGCGTTGCGGGCGAGGTGGGTGAGCACATGCCCGACAGACCACCCCGGTAGACGTGACGGTTGCGACGGATCGACCGGGCCAACGTCGTTCAGGAACCCCACGAGCGCTGCTTCGGACAACGCAACCGACTCGATTGCTGCCCTGAGGTCTCGATGGTTTCCATTCATCGCACGGCTCATGACACGAACGTACTTCGCGAGTGCCAAGCTGGTGGGATGCAACTCGGAATGATCGGGCTCGGACGAATGGGCGCCAACATGGTGCGACGATTGATGGCCGACGGGCATGAATGCGTGGTGTACGACGTAGCACGAGATCCCATCGACGAACTTGCCGCAGAGGGTGCCGCCGCTGCCTACACGCTCGAGGAATTCGTCGGTGCACTCGCACCGCCACGCAACATCTGGGTCATGGTTCCAGCAGCGTTCGTGGAAGGCACCGTGGCACAGCTCACGCCGCTGATCACTCAGGGCGACACGATCATCGATGGCGGCAACTCGTGGTACCGCGACGACGTCGACCGCAACGCTCCACTGGCAAGCCTTGGTATCAACTACCTCGATGTCGGCACCAGCGGCGGCGTGCACGGCTTGGAGCGCGGGTATTGCCTCATGGTCGGCGGCGATGCCGAAGCAGTCAACCGACTCGCACCGATCTTCGACACGTTGGTACCAGGTTTCGAAGCTGCCGAACGCACGCCAGGACGTACCGATCAGCCGTCGGCGGCCGAACGGGGTTGGCTGTACTGCGGTCCGTCGGGCGCCGGCCACTTCGTGAAGATGGTGCACAACGGCATCGAGTACGGGCTGATGGCGGCGTACGCCGAAGGGCTCAACATCCTGGCGAAGGCGAACATCGGGGCAGAGTCACATGCGATCGACGCTGAAACGGCTCCCCTTGCCGATGCCAAGTATTACCAGTACGACATCGACCTCGCCGCCGTCACCGAAGTGTGGAGA
>JBBREA010000089.1:0-13602 GCA_038203385.1 Acidimicrobiales bacterium
TGGGCACGATGATCGGCATCGTGTTCGCCGGCGGGCAAGCCGACCGGCACGGTCTTGGCCGACCGTACGTGATCGGGCTGGCCCTGTTCGCGGTGGGGCTCACGATCGCCGGGCTGGCGCCGTCGATGCCCGTGTTGGTGCTCGGCCGGCTGATTCAGGGCTTCGGTGCCGGAGTGGTGCCAGCCGTTGGCTATGTCGCGATCGGCAGGTTCTATCCAGTCACAGCCAGGCCCCGCATGTTCGCTGTGCTGTCGACGGCGTGGGTGGTGCCAGGCATTCTCGGCCCGGCGCTGTCGGAGCGGGTGGCGTCATGGACGAGCTGGCGGTGGATCTTCCTCGGCCTCCTACCGCTGGTGCTCGTGGCCGGGGCCATGATCGTCCCGGCCATGATGCGAATGGGCGCGCCGGAACACGAGTGGGAGAAACCGACCAGCCGGTGGACCCGGCGACCGCTCGTGGAGGCGGTGCGTATCGCCGCGGGCGCGGCGCTGGTCGTCGCCGGCCTCACGCGTGGGGGTTGGTCGCTGGTGCCCTTCATCGCTGCGGGCGTGGTTGTCGGACTGTGGCCATTGCGTCGTCTCACGCCACCGGGCACCTTGGTCGCTGCCCCGGGGTTACCCGCCACCGTGTTGTCGCGCGGGATGGTGATGTTCGCGTTCTTCGGTGCTGACGCATTCGTGCCGTACGTGGTCACCAACGGCAAAGGGGCGTCGACGTTTGCCGGCGGTTTGGCGGTGACCGCGGCGACGATCGGTTGGACGAGTGCCACCTGGATTCAACAACGTCACATCGTGCGCACCGGCGAGGCGTACTTCGTCCGTATCAGTTATGTGTTCGTTTCGATCGGCCTCTCGGTGATCGCCGCATCTGCGGCCGTCGGCGATGCACCGTTCTGGTTCATCCATGTCGGCGCGACGATCGCAGGGTTCGGGGTCGGGCTGGGCTATTCCGCTCATGCGCAGGCGACCCTGCGAGTTGCGGTGCCTGAGCGCTACGGCGAGGCCACGGCATCGCTTCAGTTGTGCGACAACCTCGGCGTTGCTCTCGGTGCAGGGCTGAGCGGCGCAATCGTGGCGGCAGGCGATTCCGCCGGGTGGAGTGCAGGCTCCAGCGTGGGTTTGGCAATGTTGGCCCCCATCGCAGTAGCCGTCCTCGGCGCCACGATCGTCGCCAAACGCCTCCCCCCGAAAGCCCCCACCTGACAAAGGAGTGGTTTGTGTCTGACACAAACCACTCCCTTTGGGCTCAGTCGCGGCCGAGGGAGCTGGCTAGTACGACTGGGAACACTGGGCCGCTGCCGGCTCGGCGGAGCACTCGGCCCACTTCGGTGAGCGTCCACCCTGAATCGAACAGGTCGTCTACCAGCAAGACGGGCCCAGCCAGAGGCTTGCTGGCCCGGAATGCCCCGGCGACGTTGCGTTCGAGGTGGAAGGCGTTGGCTTGGGTCTTCTGTGGCGGGCGATCGGCGACGCGGGTGACGACCGGCTCGAACGGGACGTCGAGCCGATCTGCCAGCCGTGTCGCGAGCGACGACACCAGTTCGGGTGAACGCATCGACGGCACGGCGGTGACCCACGCGAACGGTGAGGCCGGTTGCCATGCTCTGATCATCTCGGCCAAAGCGTCGACGAGCCGGTCGTCGAATGTGCCGGCGGAGCGGCCGTCGCGTACCAGCTGGCCCCAACCGCCGTCGCCCAAGATGGCGAGCGCGCGCCCCTCTTCGGACTGTTGGCCAGCAGCGATGGCGGTGCCTTTGTCGGCAACGAAGTCGTAGCAACGTTTGCGGGGTTTGATGATGAGTGGCCGCTTTCTCAGGAACTGTTCGGCGCCGGCCACCTCGCCCACGTCGAGTGCGACCGCGGCGCTCACGCTGGTGCAGTTGTCGCAGATGCCGCACGGCGCTGCGTGCGGGTCGTCGAGGAGGCCGGCCAGGAACTGCATGCGACAGTCGGTGGTGGTGAGGTAGTCGGTCATCGCTTGCTGCTCGGCGCGCCGTGCCGCAGTGACCTCATCAACCCGAACCGTTGGATATGCCCAATCGTCGCCGGTGCGTGCGTAGACCTGGGCGGAGATGCGTCGGAGTGCGCCGTCGACTTCCAGCTGGCGAACGACTGCGTCGAGCACTCCCTTTCGCACGTTGAGTTTCACCTGCAGGCGAATGAGGCTGACCTCGTGGTCACGGGTGCCGACGACAGAGTCGAACTCGGCGATGACGTCTTGCACCAAGCGTTCTTCGGCGAATGCGCGCTCGATGAAGTAGTTCTGGATCTGCTCGTCTTCCAACCCTCGCAACAGCACTCCCACGCTCTGGGGGAGCGCTCGCCCGGCGCGCCCGACCTGTTGGTAGTAGCCGACCGGCGACCCTGGTGATTGGTAGTGGATGACGAACCCGAGGTCTGGCTTGTCGTATCCCATACCCAGTGCCACGGTGGCGACCAGCACTTTGATGTCGTTGCGTAGCAGCTGATCTTCGGCGTCGATCTTGGCGTCGGTGTCGAGGTCGCTGTGGTACGCCAGCGCACTGACGCCGTGTTGGTTCAGCCAGTCGGCAACGATCTCGGTGTCGCGCACGGTGAGGCAGTAGACGATGCCCGACCCCGCCAGATCGGGAATGATGGTGGACAGCCACACCAGGCGCTCGGCCTGACGGTCGATGCGAATGGAACTGAGGGCGAGACCTTCACGACGCAGCGGCCCGCGGAACACGGTGAGTTCGGCGCCGAGCTGCGCAGCGACGTCGGCAACGACCCGGTCGTTGGCGGTGGCGGTACAACCCAACACCGGCACGCCAGACCCGGCCATGCGTTCCACCACGCCCCTGATGCGGCGGTAGTCGGGCCGGAAGTCGTGGCCCCAGTCGGAGATGCAGTGTGCCTCGTCGATGACGACGAGACCGGGGCGTTCGCGCACCAGTGGCATGACTTGCTTGGAGAACTCGGGGTTGGCGAGCCGTTCGGGTGAGATGAGCAGCAGATCGACCTCGTTGGCCTCGAGCGCATCGAGCAGCTCGCGCACGGTGGTCTTGGTAGACGTGTTGATGGTCATGCAGCGCAGCCCCAGCCGCTCGGCGGCTTCGATCTGGTTGCGCATCAGCGCCAGCAACGGCGACACGAGCAGCGTCGGGCCCAACCCCTGTTGCCGCAGCAGATGTGTGGTGAGGAAGTACACAGCGCTCTTGCCCCAACCGGTGCGTTGCACCACGAGGACGCGAGCGCGGTCGTCGACCAACGCTGTGATGGCTTCGCGTTGGCCGTCACGGAAATCCGCATCAGCGCGACCCGTCAGGCGCTGCAGTGCATCACGCAGAACGTCGGGAGAGTCTTCGGCCATCCCCGCAGCATGACAGCACGGTGTGGCAACCCCACCGGTCCGTGATCGGGTTCCGTGATCGGGTTCCGGGATCGGGTTCCGTGATCGCTTTCCGTGATCGCTTTCCGTGATCGTGGCCGTACCGTGGCCGGTATGCCCATCCAACTCGAGATCACCGACGACGCGCGTGAGCTGCTGGCCAAACGGGGTGGGTTGATGACGATCGACTACATCAGATCCACCGGTTGAGGCAAGATCGCTGAGGTGTCGGTCGACACCAACACGGACGGCAAGAACCTGGCGCCATACGACAAGGTGCGCCACCCCGATTTCACGATTCTTGTCAGCCCGGTGCTGAGCGGCATTGTGTCGCGCATGCGTGTGGTCGCAAGAGGTCGATTCGTGAAGACACTCGGCGTCGAGTTCGGCGACTGGCCCGCAACGTCAGACGCAGCCGCCTGTTGCTGAGCTGCCCGAACAGTGTTTGCCGGTCGGTCGAGACCTCACGGCGTGCTCGATCGACCGACTGTGCCGATACCGCGATCACGATGCCGACGACGCGCCGTACAGTCAGGAATCAAAGGAGGATGTATGTCCGAGGTTGAGATAACGGTTCGTGGAGCCCACACGGCATTTGCACCACCCGAACGAGCCACAGTGAAGTTGGTCGTGGCGCTCGAAGCGGGCGACTCGAACTCCGTGTACTCGTCAACGGTAGAGGTCGCCAACCGGTTGCGGCAGTCGATCGAACGGTTGCACAACCCTGCCGCCGGGCCAGTCACCTGGTGGGCCAGCGATCAGGTGCAAACGTGGGCGGCGCGCCCGTGGAACAAAGAAGGCAAGCGGCTGCCGCTGGTGTTTCATGCACGTGTGTCGTTCGAAGTGAAGTTCTCGGATTTCTCCGAGCTCAGCAGGTGGGTCACCGGCGCAGTGGAACAACCGGGTGCGTCGATCGGCGGTATCGAGTGGGCGCTCACGGCAGCGCACAAGGATTCGTTGAACACTGAAGTTCGCGCAGCTGCGGTGACCAATGCGGTGCAGAAGGCGCAGGCCTACTCAGACGCAATCGGCGCCGGCAAGGTGCGGGTTGTGGCCATCGCCGACGCTGGAATGCTCGGCGAAGGTCTGCATCCCACGAGCGGCGCACCGGCTTCGTTTCAACGGATGTCGGCCGCTGGGGGTGGCGGTGGTGGCGATGTGGAGTTCGCCCCGCAAGACATCAGCGTCACCGCCGAAGTAGACGCCCGCTGCATCACCGTGTAGTCGGCTCGGCTCCGATGTCAGCGGCTGTCAGCTGTCGTCGGCTGGGCTCCAGCCGCACATGCATTCACCGTCGAGTGGCACCATCATCCCCGGGTCGTTGGGACATTCTTTGTGGCGTGGCCGCATGATGGCTGCCACCGTCGGTGCCTTCTTCGCCGGAGCGCGATTCGACGAGGCTCTGCTCGTTCGTTTCCGTGCGGTTGCCGTGGTGGTCTTCGTACTCGCAATGGAAGTGGAGTGCAGCTTGCCATCGGTACGCAGCCAGCGACGTGAGCCGAGTTCGGTGGGCGGTCCCATGCGGTAACCGTTGCGGGCCATGGCTGCTTCGGCGTCACGGATGAGCGCCGGGGATTGGCGAACCGCCAGCTGATCGGCGCTCGCGCACTGTGCGAAGGTGATCCAACTTCCGAACGCCCGGCGAACGTCGGCATTGTGCTCCCACACGGCGACGTATGCGTCGAAGGTCTCAGGCCGATCCGATGCGAAATCTGTTTCGTATTGTGACCATTCATTGACCGTCGTCTCATCACTCATGTCCACAGTGTCGCCGTTGGCCAGCCGATCCGACGCGTCCATCCCTCGTTTCTCGAAAGACCCATGGGCTCGGCCCGAGCAGGCGTGTCGCGTTTCGTAGTGAATGGCGCCCGAGAACGCGGCGCAGCGGCCGGGCCACTGGCGACGGCCACGGGCCACGGGCGACAGCCAAGCCACGGGCCACGGGAATACTTGGATACCTCGCGGGGTTTTACTTGTGTTCGCAACTAATCACCAAGGATCCGCCGGAAGATGAGCACCACGAGTATCAAGTACCCCTCGACCGCACTGTCCGCAACGAGCCGCCTCGAACTGGGGATCGACACCTTTGGCGACATCACGTCCGACGACACCGGCGCGCCGCTGAGCGCGGCCCAGGTCATTCGCGACGTGGTCGATGAGGGAGTGCTCGCTGATCAGGTCGGCCTCGACTTCATCGGTGTCGGCGAGCACCATCGAGACGACTTCGCCGTGTCATCACCCGAGACGGTGCTGGCTGCGATCGCTGCTCGCACCGAGCGCATCCATCTTGGATCGGCGGTGACGGTGCTGAGTTCGGACGACCCGGTTCGGGTCTACCAGCGATTCGCCACGGTTGACGCCATCTCCGGTGGGCGCGCCGAGATCATCCTCGGGCGCGGCTCATTCACCGAATCGTTCCCGCTGTTCGGTCTTGAACTGGGCCGTTACGAGGAACTGTTCGAAGACAAGCTGGCGTTGTTCGCCGACTTGCGGGGCGAGGGTGTCGTCAACTGGCCGGGTGGGCCGAGTCGACCGGCAATACACGGGCTCGAGGTGCACCCGAAGACCGAGTCTGGTTCGCTGATGACGTGGGTCGGCGTCGGTGGCAGCCCTGAATCTGTGGTGCGTGCGGCCAGCCACGGTTTGCCGTTGATGTTGGCGATCATCGGCGGCGACAGCGCTCGTTTCCGGCCGTTCGTCGACCTGTACCACCGCGCACTCGGCGAGTTCGGCCATGACCCGTTGCCCGTCGGTGTGCACTCGCCGGGGCACGTGGCACCCACGGACGAGGAGGCGCGCGAGCAGTTGTGGCCGCATTTCAAGCGCAGCCGTGACCGCATCGGCGCCGAGCGCGGCTGGGGCCCGATCTCGCGCTCCGAGTTCGATCGCATGGCCGGGCCGGCCGGCTCGTTGTACGTCGGATCTCCCGAAACGGTCGCCCGCAAGATCGCTGACACCGCATCGGCGCTCGACCTGTCTCGATTCGACCTCAAGTACAGCGCAGGGTCACTGCCCCACGGCGCCATGATGCGCAGCATCGAACTGCTAGGCACCAAGGTTCGTCCGCTGGTCGACGACTTCCTGGCCGACCAAGCGGCAAGGACGTCGGAGGCAGTGCGTCGCGTCTTGGAGTGAACGGCGCCGCCACAAATCGCGACACGACTTCTCGGTTCGTGGAGTTCAGGTGGCGGGGGATTCGGAGTTGTCTGTTTCGTTGTCTTCGCTGTCCTTGGGGGCAGCGACGATGTTTTCGAGCGCTCGGACGGCCAGTGCTTGGGTCTTGAGGGCTGCGGCGTGTTGCCCCTCATTGGCGTATGCCACGGTGACCGACTGGAAGCCTTTGAACTGCTGAGCGCTGACGGCGTCGTCGTAGGCGCGTAGGTCTGCTTCGGTGAGGTCGACGTTGTCGGTGAACGGTGTCAGCAGGGCACGGGGGTAGAGGCGCTTGGCCAGCACGGCATTGATTTCCGAACCGATCACCACCCCGGCGGCTGCGACGAAGATCCAGGCCAACAGACCCAGCACCAACGCGAACACTCCGTAGGTTGCGCCGGCGCTCTTTACGGCGTTGCCGACGATGGTGGCGCCGTACCACTGCAGAAGCTGCCAGATCGCGGCGGCGAACAATGCGCCGGGCACCACGTCGCGACGGCGCACGCGACGCGGCCGGAAGATTCTGAACGTCACGAAGAACACCGCCCAGTTCACCACGACCGACGCTGCGAGCGCGCCGAGTGTGGTGCGCCCGCCGATGGATGTGCCGAATGCGGTCGAGTTCGCGCCCAAGGTGGACAAGAACGTGGTGAGGATGACCGCCAGGCCGAACACTGCCACCAGTCCCAAGCTTCGGAGGCGGGCGCGAAACGGGTTGGGTCGGCGGTGGCGAGGCACCGCCCAGCTGACGTTCATAGCGTTTTGCATGGCTTGCGCCACGCCGAGCCCGCCGTACAGCGCGACCAGACCACCGATCACGATGGCGCCGACGCTTCCTTGCAAACCCTGGGGTTGGTCGAGCTGGTCGCCGATGACGGGGAACTGACTGAGTGCCGAGTCGAGGATCTGTTGTTGCAGGTCAGGTCGATTCTCGAAGACGAAGCCGAGCACCGACGTGAGCAACAACAGCAAGGGGAACATCGACAAGAACCCGTAGTAGGTGATGAGCGCAGAGAGGTAGGGGCCTTGGTCGTCGAAGAACTTGTAGATCACGCCGAGTGGGAAGCTCGCCCACTTGTGACGACGTTGGTAGGCGTCGAGTCGTTCGATCAACGACACCGGGCACCTCCTTCCGAAGCATCAATCTCCGAAGCATCAATCACGGTCTGCATTGTGCCCGAAGAAGCCAACCCGCATGCGCGTCCCCTCCCGTTGAGGAGAGTCAGGCTTGACAACCTACAACCAAATGGTTGTATATTGGCGATGTGAAGCAGGGCACCGATCAACGGGCGGATGGCGCAACACGCGCCGACGACGTTGCCGATGCCATGTTCCACGCGTTGGCGGATCGCACTCGGCGCGACATTCTGCGTCGGGTGTTGGCGGGCGAGCATTCGGTCTCGGCACTTGCTGGGTCCTACGACATGAGTTTCGCTGCGGTGCAGAAGCACGTCGCCGTGTTGCAGCGATCGGGATTGCTGGTGAAGCGGCGTAGCGGCCGTGAGCAGCTGGCCACCGGCGACGTGGAAGCGGTTCGATCGGTTCGATCGATGCTGCTCGAACTCGAAGACATTTGGCGCGGCCGGGTAGCCCGAATCGACGAACTGCTAGCGATTCCGGACGACACGACCGAGCCGACATCACGACCCACATGACACAACCCAACGACAAGGAATCGACCATGCCCGTTACCTCTGTTTCCCACGACCTCGACACCATGACGTTGGTCATGAACGCCGAGTTCGCCGCTCCGGTCGAGCGCATCTGGGCGATCTACGCCGACGCCCGCCAGCTCGAGAAAGTCTGGGGACCGCCGACGTACCCGGCAACGTTCGTGAGCCATGAACTCAAGGCCGAAACTCGGTCGACATACGTGATGACCGGTCCGGAGGGCGAGAAGCACGCCGGCTTCTTTCTGATCACGCACGTGGACGAGGAAGCCAAGACGTTCAGCTTCGACGACGGGTTCTGCGATCTCGACTTCAACCCTCTGCCCGACATGCCGGTGTCACACAACGTGTTCTCGTTCACCGAGGTCGACGGCGTCACTCACGCCAGCTTCGTCGGCACGTACGAGTCGGCCGATGCGATGCAGCAAGTCCTCGACATGGGGATGGTGGAAGGTGCCACCGAAGCCATCAAGCAGATCGACCAACTCGTCGCCTGAAGCCGACCATCGCTCAGTCGGCGGCCATTTGCTCGTTCATGTTCCCATTTGCTCGTTCATGTTCATGGTGTGCCCGTACCCGGCGAATTTGGAGCGACGGTGGTACCGGGATCGGCCGGTTGGACGGGGTTCCCCTCTGGCACCTCGCTGATCGACGGCTGCTGCAGGGTCGAATTGGCTGGGTTGGCGGGCTGATCTGCGGCGCTCCCGCAGCCGATCAAACCGATGGACAGGACCGTGGCAAGTGCCACGAGGCGATGCTGGACGGGGGCGTTCACCAGGGCCTCGTACCCACGGAGGGCAATCCTCAAACGTCCGGCATACGTCTCTTGTACGTCCTCATACCTTGCTCATACCTTGCTCATACCTTGTACGTCATGCCTTGTACGTCCTCCACGGTCGGTGCGCCATCGAAGCCGCTCGTCGCGCTGCGTGTTTCCTCGACTTGAGCCACCCCGCTTGTATGCAGGCGGTTGTATGCAGGCGGCGCTCGCAGCGAGGGTGCGAATGGCCCTCCCAGATTCTGTTTAGTCGTCGGCTGAAACGGGCACCACCCTCCCCAGCGCAGCAGCGACATCGACAGCTCTACTGAGGAGAAACGCATGGCAACGGAGAAGAACAACATCGCAAGCAAGAAGCGTCCGCGTAGATCGGCGCCCGCCGCTGCGGCGGAGGCGGGCGACCGGCCAGTGCTGGTGCCGAGGGCAAGCAAGGTTCCCGCTCAAGACAGCGAGTACCTCACCACTGCGCAAGGTCTGCGACTTCCCGACACCGACAACTCGTTGAAGGTCGGCGAGCGCGGTCCGACGCTGCTGGAGGATTTCCACCTGCGCGAAAAGATCACCCACTTCGATCACGAGCGCATTCCCGAGCGGGTGGTGCACGCGCGCGGCGCGGCGGCTCACGGGGTGTTCGAGTCGTACGGAACTGCCAGCGACATCACGTGCGCCGGTTTCCTGCAGCCAGGAAGAGTGACGCCTCTGTTCACTCGATTCTCCACGGTGGTCGGCTCTCGAGGATCAGCGGACACCGTGCGCGACGTGCGCGGGTTCGCCGTGAAGTTCTATACCGACGAGGGTGTGTTCGACCTCGTGGGCAACAACATGCCGGTGTTCTTCATCCGCGACGGCATCAAGTTTCCTGACCTGATCCACGCTGCGAAGCCGGAACCGGATCGCGAAATTCCTCAGGCCCAGACTGCGCACACCACGTTCTGGGACTTCGTATCGTTGCTCCCCGAATCGCCCCACATGTTGATGTGGGCGATGTCGGACCGTGCGATCCCGCGCTCGTACCGCATGATGGAAGGTTTTGGCGTCCACACCTTCCGGTTGTCGAACGAAGCTGGTGAGACGAGCCTGGTGAAGTTCCACTGGAAGCCCGTGCTCGGCGTGCACAGCTTGGTCTGGGACGAAGCCTTGACGCTGAACGGTGTCGACCCCGATTTCCATCGCCGGGATCTGTACAACGCCATCGGCGCCACCGCCTTCCCGGAGTGGGAACTCGGCGTGCAGGTGATGCCTGACAGCGAGGACCAGTACTTCGAGGGAATCGACCTACTGGACTCGACCAAGTTGGTGCCCGAAGAGCTCGTCCCCGTGCAGCCGATCGGCCGCATGACGCTGAACAGGAATCCCGCCAACTTCTTTGCCGAGGTGGAGCAGGTGGCGTACCACGTGGGTCACCTCGTGAAGGGCATCGACATCGTCGACGACCCGTTGATGCAGGCCCGCATGTTCAGCTATCTCGACACCCAGCTCACCCGGCTCGGCGGACCGAACTTTTCCCAGATTCCGATCAACCGGCCGCTGGCACCGGTGAACGACAACTTCCGGGACGGCTTGCACCAGACGGCGGTGCATCAGGGCAAAACTCCGTACCTTCCCAACGGGGTGGGTGGCGGTTGCCCGTTCCTGGCCGACCCTTCGGTCGGAGGGTTCGTGCACATTCCCCGGCCAGTTGCCGGTACGAAGGTGCGCGATCGCGGCCCAAACGACGAGTACGCCCAGGCGCGCCTCTTCTGGCGCAGCATGACCGAGGTGGAACAAGACCACATCGCCGACGCATTCACGTTCGAGTTGAGCAAGGTAGAGGTGCCATTGGTAGTGGAGCGAATGGTCGCCCGCCTGGCGATCATCGATCGCACCCTCGCCGGGCGCGTCGCGTTCGGACTCGGCGTCACCGTTCCTCAGAAGCCGCTGGACCCGGCTGCCAGCTCGCCCGGCGCAACCGGTGATCCCGACCTCGGTGATGGCGTAGACGCGTCTGGCGGATTGGACAGTTCGCCGGCCTTGGCCATGGTGACCACGGGCAAGTATCCGGTCGATGGGCGCGTGGTCCACATACTGGCAAACGACGGCTGCGACTTGGCTGGCATCCGAACATTGCAGGCAGCGTTGTTGGACGCCGGCGCCGTCCCGCACGTGATCGCCACGCACAAAGGTCACATCTCGTCGGGTAGCAAGAAGCAGAACCAGCTGCTCGTCGACCGGTCCTTCCACACGTCGAGTTCGGCAGAAGCAGACGCAGTCGTGGTCGCCGGCGGCACCCGGTTGCTCGATGATCCGGCCGTCATGACGTACGTGCAATCGGCGTTCCGTCACTGCAAGCCGCTCGCGGCGTGGGGCGACGGTGTGGACCTACTGGCCAACGCCGGAATCGACGTCGGTGCAGCCGGAGTCGCTTCCGCTCCCACAGCCAACAAGAGTTTGGTCTCCGCGATTCTCACGAACCTCTCCCTTCACCGGCACTGGGATCGTGCCGGCACGCATCCGACCCGCCTGCTACTCGATTCACAGACAGGAGCATGAACATGCCGAACGGAATTGATCTCTTGCTCGCCGACCACCGGTTCGTCGATGACCTCTTCGCCGACTTCGGCGGACCCACTCAGGGGCTCAACGTCGGTCGCATCGTCGACGCCCTGAAAGCTCACGACGACGCAGAGCATGCGGCGTTGTACCCGATGTGTTCGCGCTTGCTCGGTGACGCGGAGATGGTGGCCGAGTGCGCCGCCGCCCATGGCCAGATCAAGGCTCAGATCGAGGTCGTCATGGGTCTGGAAGGGCCTCCGCTCGTCGATGCTGTCGAGCGGTTGAAGGCCATGGTCAAGGCCCACGTCGACGAGGAGGAGCAGGTGCTGTTTCCGGAGTTGGCGCGGGTGGCGACGCCTGACCAGCTCGACGAGCTCGGCGCCCGCATTCTGCAAGCCAAACAACGCGTCGGCTGAGGCCGAACGATGGATCACGATCTGCGGCTGGTGGCAGCTCTCACGGCGGGATCCACCAACCGCAGTTCGTTGTCGCATCCTGTTCTGGGACCATGCGGTCCCAGAACAGCCTGACACGGTGTGCGTCAGGTGCAAGACGTCGCAACTTCGAGTTCCCCCGTGCTCACGCGATGTGGCGTCGCGGTCGCCTCGAGTTCGGTGAACTCACTCCGCTCGCCGCGTGGGCTTCGGCTTGTTCTGACCGTTGCGCTCAGCGTTCGCTGTCGGTCTCTCTCGCGTCGTCGGGGTCGCCTTCACCGTTGGTCCGGTCTGCCTCTGCCATCGATTCATCGATCGATTGGTCGCTCGATTCGATCGCGTTGTCGTTCGATGTGTCTGGTCCGTGATCGTGCGGCTGGCGATCCTCGGAAGTGTGCTGGGCCTCGTTTCGTCGAACGGGATCAGTCTGTGGAGTTGTCATGCGCGTCTGTTGCCCGCAACGGGCGACCCGGATACGAAAGGATTGACAATTGTTTGCCGAATACGTGTTTGAGGATTCCCGCTTCTGGGTATTACTCCTCTAACGCAACTGCCCTAGCTGTTGCAGAGCACTGCCAACTCCATCGGCACAGCTCCTGTTCGGCCCGCCGAGTGACCTCATCCCAGCCACTCGGCGGGCCGATCGGTGAGGTCGCCAAAAGATTCCGTGTGGCCCAGACACACCCGCATCCCAGACACACCCGCATCAAGGGGCCCGTCGACGAATACGTGGCACCAGATCGGGCCGGATGACGACGGCTTTCTCGAACTCCGGACGCCACGACTCCGACACGAACTCATGTGAGGTTGCGCGAGCACCTCGCCGACACGAACCAACCGAAAGGCACATCATGAAGATGGAACTCCAAGAACTACTGCTACAAGGTCTCGAGACGGAACGAGGCGGAGTTCAGATCTACACCACCGCGCTGCGATGCGTGCTGAACGAGGATCTGAAGAAGGAGTGGGAGGAATACCTCGAGCAGACCGTTCGCCACCAGGAGATCATGACCAACGTGCTGACGCAGCTGGGGATCGACCCCGAAAAGGAGACCCCGGGGCGCGCCGTGGTTCGCCACATCGGTTCGTCCTTGGTGACAGCGATGGAGATGGCGTTGGCGTCGGCACCACCGGAGGGCGCCGAACTCGTCGCAGGCGAATGCGTGGTGCACGCCGAGACGAAGGATCACCTGAACTGGGAGTTGATGGCGTTGGTCGCAGAGCAGGCCGACGAGGCCATCGCGATGGTGCTGCGTGAAGCGGTCGCCGCGGTGGAAAACGAAGAAGACGAACACCTCTATCACTCCACCGGGTGGACCCGCGAGCTGTGGGTGCAATCCCTCGGCATGCCGGCAGTGCTGCCGCCACCCGAGGAACAAAAAGACGTCAAGACTGCCATCGGAGCAGCAAGAGCAAAGAACGCCCGCGACACCATGAAGTGACAAGACCCAGCAACCACGTTGTGCCAGGCACAACGTGGTTACTGACGGTTTGTTCTCCGCTCTTGCGGGGTAGGCCCGGGGCCATGATCGGCTTCCATGCGTCCCACGAGCAGGCGCCGCCGTCGCAACTGTTGGCCGACGTGGTCGCTGCCGAGCAGGCCGGCTTCGAGGCTGCGATGTGTAGCGACCACTTCGCCCCGTGGAGCGAGCGCCAGGGGAACTCCGGATTCGCGTGGTCGTGGTTG
>JBBREA010000090.1:0-12847 GCA_038203385.1 Acidimicrobiales bacterium
CATTTTGCGGATCGAACCCCTCGCCATGGAGTGACTCTAGCAATTTTCTGTGCAGGATCTGTGCAGGAATCGCCTCAGGGCTCGACTCCTTGCGAGATCAAGCACCATAAAACACCTGGTAAATAGTGCCCGGGACGGGACTTGAACCCGTACTCACCTTTCGGTGAAGGGGGGTTTAAGCCCCCCGCGTCTGCCAGTTCCGCCACCCGGGCTTTCGGGAGCCTTCGGGCCACCCTTTCCGACGTTACCTCCAATGTTCGAACCTTCAGAAAACTCAAGAATCATTGAAGTTCTGCCGATGTTGACCTGAACAGGCAGGCACCTCGCGCCCACGCGTGTCGCACCGATGGAGCGAACTTTGTACCACGACTCTTCCAAAACCATGGACGACTCAGCCCAACACGGCTCGCCGCACAGGGGCAGGTTCGACCCGATGTCGGGTGATTGGCCGATCGTGGCGTTCGACGTGTGCATCGTCATCATCCTGTCGAGCTTGTCGTTGCTGCTTGCCGAGCAAATCGCTCCTGCCGGCTGGCTGTGGCCGGTGTTCTGGGCCATCGCTGCGCTTGTGATCTTCGTCGGCCTTGCCTTACCACTCAGATTCTTCTTGCAACGTCAACAACAGCAAGCGATTCGTCGGGAACAGATGCTCCTCGACGAAGCCAGTCTCCGCGAGTTCAGCGCGCAAGTCAGCCGGGGCTTCGACATGGCCGATGACGAGCCGGCCGCCTACGCGTTGGCGCGCCAGGCCACCGCCAAGCTCTTTCCCGATGAGCGCATCGAGGTGATGGTTGCTGACTCCAGTCGCGCCCACCTGTCGTTGCAGACTGCCCGCGGACCGGAGGACTCGCCCGCCGGTTGCCAAGTGCTCATGCCGAACAGCTGCCCGGCCGTGCGCAGTAGTCACACCATGCACTTCACGAGCAACTCGCAACTCGACACCTGTTCGTGGCTCGCCGAACGTGAGCCGTGCGGAGCCGTTTGCGCTCCCATCAGCATCATGGGCGCAACCGTCGGCGTGGTGCATGTGGCGTATCGCCTCGACAACCCGGTCAGCCCTCGCAGCGTGGACGGATTGGAACTCGTCGCACGCCAGCTCGGCGCCCGAGTCGGCATGATCTCGTCGATGGCCGAGTCGCGACTGCAGGCCGACACCGACCCGTTGACCGGTCTCGCCAACCGCCGTCGACTCGACAACGCTGTGCGCGACCTCACCCGCGACGGCACGCCGTACGCACTGGTGCTCGCGGATCTCGACCACTTCAAGCACCTCAACGACACGTACGGGCACGAAATGGGCGATCGAGCGCTTCGACTGTTCGCCCGAATACTCAGCCGAAACATGCGCGACGGCGATCTCGCCGCGAGGTACGGGGGCGAAGAGTTCGTCGTGATCTGCCCGAACTCGACAGCATCCGCGGCTGCAGATGCATTCGATCGTGTTCGTCTCGAACTGGCCGTCGCCGTGTCTGACGGTCGCACCCCGACGTTCACCGTTTCTGCCGGAGTTTCCGACACGACTCGCAACAGCCGGTTCGACGAGCTGATGCGAGCTGCTGACGAATTGCTGCTCGCTGCGAAGCGGAATGGACGCGACCAGACGTTGCTCGACGTACCGTCACGCGACGCGTCTCACCTCGCCTGAGAGGTTGCGCGGCACCGCAGTCTCGATGCCACACACCGTCCACAGCTCTGCTCGGAGACGGTCGGCGTGTGGTGCCTGCAGCTGATTGGCGGCCACAACGCCTTCGATCATGTCGGCCAATACCGCTACCCAAGGGCGCCCGCGCAACCGAACCGACACCGTCGCGCCGTCGCCTCGTCGCCGAATACTGCGATCAACCCCCACCAAACGCGGAGGACAACGAAAGCTCGGACCGATGAGCCCTTTGGCGCGAGCTGCCCTCGTGAGCATTCTCGCCGCTGCCGCAAAGTCGACCGACGTCGCAGACGCAACAGCCGTCGTCGACGAAGCGGAATGGTGGTCACCGGGCATGTTCCCCATAGTGCCCGACCGGTGTGACACAGTTTCCTGAGCGATCGCCCGACTGCGTTGTCGTACCCCTCGCGTACTATCGACCACATGCCCATCCGCTCCGTCGCCGTTCCTCCAGATGTTGCGCTGGAACGCCTCGGCGACACGGTTCGTCGTATCAAAGGCGAGTCGCCGCTCACGCCGGTCACGGTGGTCGTGCCAACGAATGCAACCGGCGTGACCGCTCGCCGGTACCTCGGAGCCCATGGCGGAATCGCCGCCGTCGACATGCTCACCTTGTACCGCGTGGCCGAAGTGTTGGGTGGCCCAGCGCTTGCAGCAGCGGGCCGTCAACCCGTGTCCACCCCGGTCATCGATCTTTCGGTGCGGGCGGTGTTGCGCGATCGACCCGGGTCGTTTGCTGCCGTGGCCGATCATCCCTCCACGGTCGTGGCGTTGCGCGATCTCCATCGCGAGATCCGGCAGGCCGGTCCCGACGCCCCCCGCAAGCTCGCGGAGTCGGTGCGCGGTCGCGAAGCGGCCAACATCTCCACGCAGGTCACCGACCGTTTGCGTGCTTGGTACGACGAGGGTGATCTCATCGTTGCCGCCGCTGCGGCCGCTGAGTCTCAGCCACTGCCATCCCAGCTGCAGCGCATCGTGGTGTTCCTCCCCCACTCACTCAAAGGCGGAGAAGTGGCGCTGCTCCAAGCCCTGGCGCAACACGCCGACGTCGAGCTACTGGTGGCGTCCACCGGTCATCACGCCGTCGACCGCCAACTGACTTCCATGTGCGCACTCCTCGGCGCTCCTGTCACCCACCCGGCGGGCCAGCCGAGTTCCAAGCCGCCAGTACAACTCGTGTCGGCTACCGATGCCGATGAGGAAGTTCGCCACGCGGTTCGCATGGTGGTCGACTCGGCCCGCACCGGAGTCGCGTTTCAACGGATGGCCATCGTGTGGCCGGCCGACCAGCCGTATGCCCGTCTGGTCGAGCATCATCTCAATGCGGCAGGCATCGAGTGGAACGGCCGGCCGGGCACCACGGTCGCCGAGCGAGTCGCACCGCGATTTCTGCTCGACCTGCTCGACGTCGACCGCCGCGGTCTGCGGCGCCGCGACTTGTTCGACTTACTCGCTGATCTGCCGCTGCGCGGCCCCAACGGGCGGTCCTCGGTGCACCGCTGGGAACGAGTCAGCCGAGACGCTGGCGTCACGAAAGACACCGATTGGAAACCCCGACTCAACCGATACGCGGCCGGGCAACGTCAACGCGCGCTCGCCGACGGCGAGGCGACTTCTCGGCGCGCCGACGACGCCGACGAGCTCCTCCACTTCCTGACTGACCTGCGACGCGACCTCGGACATCGCGGCGCCACACGCCGATGGGATGAGTGGGCCGACTGGTCAGTCCACCAGATCAACAAACGGCTCGGGCTCGGGTTCATCCGTTCCCTGGGGCCGACGGAACAGATGGCGCTCGATCACACCAGCCGTGTGCTCGACCGGCTGAAGTCGCTCGACTCGGTCAGCGGCCCGGCCACGAGAGGCGAGTTTCGGGCGGTCTTCGCTGCCGAATTCGACATGGCTCCCGGACGCCAGGGTCGCATCGGCAGCGGCGTCACCATCGGCTCGGTTTCCGGCGCGGTCGGCCTCGACGTCGACCTGGCAATCGTGCTCGGGGCGGCCGAAGGGCTCATGCCCGGCTCACCGTCTTCCGGCCCACTCATCAGTGATGCCGATCGCGAGCGGGCGGGTCTTGAACTCTCCGATGCTGTCTCGTTGCGCCTGCATCGCCAGTTCCTCTCGGTCCTGGCCGCAGCCGGAACCGTTGTCGTCACACGACCTCGTGGCGACCTTCGTGCTACGAGCGTCCGCGAACCCTCGAGATGGCTGGCGCCTCTCGGCATCACCGACAGCCACACGTTGCCCAGCCACCACGCGGCCTTGCTCAACACGGCGTTTCCGGTTCACGATTCTGAGTACCGTTTGCGACGGCGACTCGCGGGCGCAACGGTCGGCCTGCTCACGGCAACCAGTCCCGACGTGGTCGGCGACGACGTGCTCATCGACTCGCTCGCCCTGCGCGCTGCTCGCCGCGGCGACACGTTCACCGAGTACGACGGCGACCTCACCAATCTCAACCTCGTCCACTTCGAACGTCCCATCGCCCCCACCCACATCGAGTCGTGGGTGAGCTGCCCGCACGCCTTCTTCATGAAACACCTGTTGGGGATCTACGCCATCGAAGAGCCCGGCGACCAGATGGAAATCTCCTCAGCCGATCGCGGCAACGCCATGCACGAAGCACTCGACCGTTTCCATCGCGAGGTGATCGCTGGCCAATTGCCGCAGCCCATTGGCGGTTGGTCGCACGAGCACGCAGTACGGCTGCTCGCAATCTTCGACGAGGTCGCCGACGACTACGAAGCCACCGGTCGCACCGGGCGCGAAGCGTCTTGGGTGGTCGAGCGCGAAGACATGCGCGTCGATCTGGCGGGCTGGATTCTCACCGACAGCGAGAACGTCGCTCGCTTGGGCCTCACCGTGGCGAGTTCAGAGGCGTCGTTCGGCGACGACGGCTCGGTCACTCTGCCGCTCGCGAACGGCCGAAGCATTGCGGTCAAAGGCAAGATCGACCGCGTCGATCGCACGGCGGACGGTGCGCTGCTCGTCGTCGACCACAAGACCGGGAAGATCGACACTTACAAAGACATCACCGAGGCCTTGCCCACCTCTGCCAGCACACTGTTCCAGCTGCCCGCGTATGCCGCGGGGGCGGCGCACCTCTTGAACTCCGGAGACAGCCCGGTTCGCGCCGAGTACTCGTTCTTCAGTCGGGGCACCTACCGGCGCATCGGTTACCTCTTCACCCCCGAGGTCTGGCAACAGGTCTCCTCCGAACTGGCCGAGGTGGTCGACGGCATCGAGTCAGGGCTGTTCCCCGCATTGCCCGATGCCCCTGGTTTCCAGCTCTGGGCCAAATGCATCTATTGCCAGCCCGACGAGTTGGGCACGGCCGAGCGGCACTCTGAATGGTTGGCCAAACGCGCCGACCCCCGCGGTGCACGGTGGTTCTCAGGCGATGCCGAGGACGACCACGACGGCAACTCCCACGACGGCGACGACCTCGATGACCTCAGCGGAGCACCGTCGTGACCCAGATTTCGCAACAGCCGATCGACCAAGCCCATCGTGATCGCATCACTACAGTTCCAGGCGATAGCTCCGGGTTGCGCGTCAACCTGTTCGTCGAAGCAGGGGCAGGGGCTGGGAAGACCACGAGCTTGGTCAAACGCATCGTCGCGCTCGTTGCGAGCGGCATCGACATCACCACGATCGCCGCGATCACCTTCACCGAGAAGGCAGCTGCCGAACTTCGCCACCGTCTGCGAAACGAGCTCGAAAGAGAGGCCAACAAACGCGCCGACTCGCTCGATGGGCTGGTGTACGAGCGAGCGCTTGACCGCCTCGACCATGCGCCCATCGGTACGTTGCACGCCTTCGCCCGCCGCATCCTCAATGAGTTCCCCATCGAAGCCGGGTTGCCACCAGGGTTCACCGTGCTCGACGAACTGGAAAGCAATCTGGCCTTCGACGAACGCTGGGAAGAACTGCTCGACAGCCTGCTTGCGGAGGCTTCTCCAGCACGTGGCGCTCTCGCAGGTGGTGCATCGTTCGTGCAGCTCTGCAAGTTTCGAAATTTCGGTCTCAACAAGGCGCTGCGGCGTGTTGCCAACGACTTCCACGACAACTGGGACCTCGTGGAAGAACGTGTCAACCTCGACGCCCCCCCAGTTTGGGAACTCACGAAGAGCCACATCGACGAACTGATGATGCGGGTCGACCGACTCGCCAACACGAGCTGCCCTCCCACCGACAAACAGAACGACCACCTCGCCAAACTGGTCAGCGGCAGTCACGCGCTGCGTACCATCAGCTCGCTCTCGGCTCGCCTCGCCCAACTCGACGCCATCGCCAAGCTGGCGAAGGCAGTCGGGCGCGGCGGTAACAAAGCCAACTGGAAGCGGTTCTGCAGTGAGACAGACTTGGCGAACCTTCGCGCCGAAGCTGAACAGCTGGCCCACGACGTGTCGGCCATCACCGACGCAGCTTACGAATACCGCAAAGCATTGGTCGGGGCAATCCTGGGCGGCTGGGTCCTTCAATCGGCAGTTGGTCGGGCGGCCGACGGCACCCTTGAGTTCCACGACCTGTTGGTGCTCGCTCGGCGACTGTTGGCCCACAACGCCGACGTTCGCGCTCAGCTGCACGAGCGTTACCAGCGGGTGCTACTCGACGAGTTTCAAGACACCGACCCGATTCAGCTCGCGATTGCCGTTCGACTCACGGCTGCGCCAGACGCCCCGGCGCACGACCTGAACGGTCGCGACCTCAAGCCACTTCCGGGACGTCTGTTCATCGTCGGTGATCCCAAACAGTCGATCTACCGATTTCGCCGAGCCGACATCGCTCAGTACCTCAGCGCGTCACAACAACTCGGCTCAGAAGATGCGCAACTCACCGCCAACTTCCGTTCGTCCAAAGCGGTCATCCACTGGGTGAATCACGTGTTCGCCGAGGCAATCACGTTCGTGGAGAATGTGCAGCCGCGGTATCAGGCGCTCGACGTCGCCCGACAAGGCAGTGTCGACCACGGCACCGTCACCATCCTTGGCCGCACAGCCCACGGCGACATCGCCGGGCGGGGTGGCGCCAACGTCATTCGCCAACGCGAGGCCGAAGAGGTCGTTGCCGCAGTGCAGACGGCGCTGTCGGAAAGCTGGCAGGTCGGTTGCCGCGACGAGCACGGCCACCCGCAGCTGCGCGCGTGTCGCCCCGGTGACATCACCATCCTGTTGCCGTCACGAACGCCGCTTCCGGCGCTCGAAGCCGCGCTGCGCGAGGCGGAAATGCCGTACCGGGCGGAGAATAGTTCCGTCGTGTACGTGACCAAGGAGATACGCCACGTGTTGATGGCGTTGCGCGCCGCCGACGATTCCAGCGACGCGCTTGCCCTTGCCGCCGCCTTGCGGTCGCCGCTCTACGGTTGCAGCGATGTCGAGTTGTACGAGTGGAAGCGCGCTGGCGGCGCGTGGTCCACTCACGCACCCGCTCCTTCCGGTTTCGAGCAGCACCGTGTGGCGCGCGGTATCGCCCACCTCCGGTCGTTGGCCGACCGTTCCATCGTCAGCTCGCCCGCGGATCTGATCGCAGCACTGGTCGACGAACGGCGCCTCCTGGACGCTGCGCTCGACGACGTCGATGCCCGCGACGTGTGGCGGCGGGTTCGATTTGTCGTCGAACAAGCGCGCGCCTGGAGCGACGCGGGAGGGCACGGGCTCCGCCGCTACCTCGCGTGGGCGCGACTCCAAGCCATCGAGGCCAGAGCTGCAGACACCATCCTTCCCGAGCACGATCACGACGCCGTGCGCATCATGACGGTGCACGCAGCCAAAGGGCTCGAGTTCCCGATCACCATCGTGGCTGGGCTCAGCACGCAGCCCAAACGCGCTGGTGGCTACAGCGTGGTGTGGCCCAACGACACGTGGACCATGGCCTCGCTGCACGACAACGTGTTCGATCAGTTCCAACCCGTCGACGAGCAGATGAGCGACGCCGAACGGCGACGCCTGTTGTACGTCGCGTGCACGCGTGCGGTGGATCATCTCGTCGTGTCTCTGCACCGCAAGCCGCGCAACGTCATCGATCGCAAGAAGATGACGAGTGCCGAACTGCTGAATGACGTCGATGCGGCGAACACCACGCTCACGTCGATGCTCGGCGATCAAGGCCGCAGGTACGTTCCCTCCGCCGCCGCCGCTCCAGAGTTGGCATGGGCCGACATCGTCGATTGGAGTACCGAGCGCAGCCGGGCGTTCACGCACGCCAGTCGACCCAGCAGCCTCAGCGCCACCCGGCTCGCCGACAGTGCGGGAGCCGCACATGGCGGCGACCACGCCGATTCTGGGCTCGAAAAGGAGCCGGTCGACCTCGACCTGCCGCCGTGGCAGCGAGGCCGCTACGGCACCGCAGTCGGCCGAGCGGTCCACGCGGTGTTGCAATACGCAGACCTTGATCTCGGCCTCGATATCAACGAGCACGCGGCATCCCAGTGCGCGGCCGAAGGCATTCTGGGAATGGACGACACCGTCGCCAACCTGGCCCGATCGGCTCTCGCGGCGCCGGTGGTACGGCAGGCAATCACCACCGCACATCACCGCGAGTTGTTCGTCGCGGCCCCCATCGGCGGTCGTGTGCTAGAGGGGTACATCGATTTGTTTGTCAACTCGCCCGACGGCGGTATCGTCGTCGACTACAAGACCGACCAGTGGCCAGACGATGGCGAACGCGCCACCCGGATCCAGCGCTACCGCTTACAACTCGCGGCGTACGCAATTGCGCTCGAAGAGGTGCTCGGCACTGCTCCCTCCCAGGGGGTGCTGGTGCGCTGCCGGCCCGACGGCCCGGCGGAGCAGATCGACATCCCTCACTGGGCCGAAGCATTGGTTGAAGCCCGAGCAGCGGCCACCGTATTTGTCTAGTGCGGCGCTCGCCGTTGCTGCTTGATCACGCTGCGGTATGCGCCTTCCACGCTGAGTCTCATCGACGCCAAGACGAAGATCGCCGCAACGACAATGCCGAAGGGCACCAGAAACGCAGCCAGGATCCGAACCCTTGCGTCGAAGAACGGTTCGAACATCGACCCTTCAATCGGCGCGCCATCTGGATGCAGCGTGGCCATGGGGTCTTCGTAGGTGGGGCATGACACGTCGGTTTCCGACACGCCAATCACTTCGTCACCGCCGAAGTTGGGGGTAGGTTCGCTGGTCCGCGACACCAGGAAACCCAAGTCGGGGTCGACCACCGCCCCAACCAAATACTGCTCGCCCGCTTGGAGATACTGCACGTCGAGGCCATATCGAACGTCGATCTCTTCGTCTCCGTCGTCGTTGATTGCGCCAAACGGAAACGTCGAGCCGGCACGAATGTCGTCGATGCGAAAGCGAGCTGTTCGGTCGTCCCGTTCGACCACTGTGCCGAGGAAGACCACCAGCGGCTGAGTCGGCGCCGTGCAACCGGCGGGCAGCGGGATGATGGGAAGCGTCACCACCGTCGGCGTCTCTTCGATGTCGTCAGTGGACCCGCCGTCTTCATCGACCGGGTCGGTTGGTAGCGGCTCAGAGGTTGGTGGGCCTGGGGGTGGAGGGTCGGTGGGCGTGGGCACACTCGCCGCACCAGCCAGCGGGGAGCACAACAGCGCGAACGTCGCGACCAGCATGAGTATCACCGATCGAATCCATCGCACCACCCAACCGTAATGGCTGACGACAGAGGTCAACCGTTACGGTGCCGCCATGGGATTCAACCCGAATCGAAAGTACAGCGCGCGACCGGCCGACTACGCCCTCGTGGCTGCTGCCCTGCTGATCGCGGCAGCGTTGGTGTTCTGGGCGTTGTTCGCCTGATCGTCCGTTACTTCGCCAACTCCGCATCGATGAGCGCCAGCAGCACCGGGTCGTCGGGCGTGACGGCCGGCGCGAACCTGCCGGCAACCGTGCCGTCTTTGGCAATGACGAACCTTTCGAAGTTCCACACCACATCAGGATCTTCGTTGGGCGTCATGTTCAAGCCACGCAACCTTTCACGCCTCGCTTCGTTGCCGTCGGCGGTGGGAATCGCAGCGGTCAACGCCGAGTACAGCGGATGCTGGTCGCCGCCGACGACGCTGATCTTCGACAACACGGGGAACGCCACGCTGTAGTTGGTGCCGCAGAAATCGGCAATCTCGTCGTCTGTGCCAGGATCCTGGCCGCCAAAGTTGTTGGCGGGGAAACCGAGGATCGTGAAGCCCTGGTCATGCTTGTCGGCGTACATCTGTTGCAAACCCTTGTACTGAGGGGTGAGTCCGCACTTGGATGCCACGTTCACCACCATCACGACCTCGCCAGCGAAATCGGTTTACGTCTTCGTGTCGCCGCTCACGGTGTTGAACTCGATGTTGGTCAGGTCGCTCATGTCGGCAGGCTACGAAAACCCGTCGCTCGATCAGAAAGCAGCTTCGTAGTGGGTGAGGTCGGGTCCGGTGATCGCGATCACGTCGAACCGAATGTCGACATCGGCCAGCCCGGTTTCGATCAACCACAGTTGGGCGACCAGCCGCAGTCGTTCCTGTTTGGCAGCATCCACTGCGATTGCCGCGCCACCGTAGCCAGAGGTCTTCCGGGCTTTCACCTCGCAGAACACCACCAAATCGCTCCGCAAATCGTTCCGGCGAGCGATGATGTCGATTTCACCTCGTACGTCGGGCCGCCGAAGCAACCAGTTTCGTTCGACGATCGTGAAACCCGATCGCACCAAGTGTGCGGCAGCCTGGTCTTCTCCCCACCGGCCACGCGCTTGGCGCGAATGATCGATCAGAAGGTGCGCTTTTCCTTGACCTTCGCGGCCTTGCCGACGCGGTCACGGAGGTAGTACAACTTGGCGCGACGCACATCGCCACGACGCAAGACTTCGATCTTCTGCACCGTTGGTGCATGCAACGGGAACGTGCGCTCTACTCCGACGCCGTAGCTGAGCTTGCGGACCGTGTAGGTCTCTTGCAGGCCAGTGCCCTGACGCTTCAACACATTGCCCTGGAATACCTGAATACGCTCTTTGCCGCCTTCGACGACCCGTACGTGAACCTTGAGCTCATCGCCGGGGCCAAATGTGGGGATGTCATCGCGCAGCGAATCGTTATCGATGAAGTCAGTCGATTTCATGGCGTCACTCTCAGATATCTCGGAAACGAGGTCGTACTCATGCCCAGCACCGATTGCGGGGGCTTGTCAAGGATAGGGGACCGCAGGGAACTCTTCCAACAACGCGAGTTCATCATCGCGAAGTCCGCCGCGTGCTTCGATGAGGTCTGGACGCACAGCGATCGTGCGATGCAACGCTTGTGCGCGCCGCCAACGGCTGATCTTCCCGTGGTCACCGCTCCGCAACACCTCGGGCACCAGGTGCCCTCGGAAATCGGCGGGCCGGGTGTACTGCGGTTCCTCCAGCAGCCCTCGCTCGCCAAAGCTCTCCGTCACCGGACTGTCCGCGTTCCCCATAGCCCCGGGCAATAGGCGAGTCACAGCCTCGATGACCAGGCACGCAGCAACCTCTCCCCCGTTCAGTACCACGTCACCAACGCTGAGTTCACCGTCGACCAAGTGCTCTCGCACTCGGTGGTCGACGCCCTCGTACCGCCCGCATAGCAAACTGAAACCTTCGAGTGAGGCCAACTCCCGTGCATAGCTCTGGTCGAAGGTGCGTCCTCCCGGTCCGAGCAACAACAGCGGTCGGGGCGGATCAGCGGCCGCCACAGAGTCGAACAGCGGCTCAGCTCGCATCAACATGCCCGCTCCCCCACCGAAGGGAGCATCGTCAACCGTGCGGTGCACGTCGCTGGTGTGTTCGCGCGGGTCATGAAATCGTAGGTCGACCAGACCGGCAGAACGAGCCTTGCCGAGCAAACTCTCCGAGCAGAAGCCGTCGACGAGCGCCGGAAACAGCGTGAAGACATCGATTATCACGACGAATCGACCTACTCCTCGTACAGCTCGAACAGCCCTTCGGGCGGGTCGACGGTAATGAGAGAGGTCTCCGGATCGAACGACGTGATGAAGGTCGCCGGAACGAGCGCTCCGGTGTCGAGTTCGAGAATGTCCGCGGCCGGATTGTCGATGACTGCAACGCACGTGCCCCGGTCAGCGCCGCTGGCATCGACGACGCGTGCGCCGCGAAGCTTGTGGATCCACATCACGTCCGGGTCGTCGATCGGCTCGGCAAACATTGCCTGCCCGGTGAGTGCGGCGGCCGAATCGCGCAGGTCGACACCCTCGAAGTGCACTCGCCAGCGACCGTTCGACGCCGCCGACGTCTGAATCGTCATCCACTTCTTACCAATGAACAGTCGGCTGCCAACCGCGGCACGCTCGGCGCGATCGGTAGTGAGGTTGATGAAAACATCCCCCCGGATGCCGTGCGGCCGCCCCACACGCCCAACATCCAACAACCCATCCGTACCTACCATAAGCCTGTCAACGTACCGCTGAGTGACGGCGGTTTGCACCACGGCCGCGTTGCCCCTCACCCCTCATCTCCTGGAAACGGCTGAGGGAAACAGCAGAGTCAGGTTGTCCGAGCGAGCCAGACGTCTCGCCCGCACACTCGATTCATCACACAAAGGAGGGATCGGTTTGTGTCATGGCAAGGCGCAGGAAGCGACGTTGCCTTTCGGCAACGAGCTGAACTGCAACGCAGCCCGGGCGCAAACCGGCGCCACTACGGGTTAATCAAGCGGGTTAATCAAGCGGGTTAATCAAGGAATTCGATGTCTAATTCTACGCCGTCTTTGGACGCTGCGGCGCGGGTAACGGTGCGGATACTCGCGGCGGTGCGGCCCCGACGGCCGATCACACGTCCGAGTTCACCGGGACCGACGCGAACGTCGAGTCGCAGGCGGCCGTCTTCGAGCGCCTCTTCGACCTCAACGGTTGACGGGTCGTCGACGATGGACTTGACGATGTGTTCGAGCACCGCAGCAGCGGTGGGTGCCGAGTTCACTTGGCAGCAGCCTTGGCTGCCTTGAACTCGTCGATCGCTCCGGAGATCTGGAGCAGCTTGGCGACGCGCTCGGTGGGCTGCGCGCCTTGGCTGAGCCACTTCACGGCTTTGTCGTTGTCGACCACCAGACCCGACGGCTCTTGCATCGGGTGGTAGTGCCCGAGGATCTCGATGAAGCGACCGTCACGCGGTGCGCGCTCGTCGGCCGCAACGATGCGGTACTGGGGTTGCTTCTTCTTGCCGACTCGGGTGAGGCGCAGCTTGACTGCCATC
>JBBREA010000091.1:0-12842 GCA_038203385.1 Acidimicrobiales bacterium
GCCGGCTGGTACGGAGATGGTGATGCCTGGTGACAATGTTGAGATGACGGTGGAGTTGGGTAAGCCGATTGCTATGGATGAGGGTCTGCGGTTCGCTATTCGTGAGGGTGGGCGTACGGTTGGTGCCGGTCGCGTCGTCACCATCATCAAGTGACCACCCACCAATTGACTAAGGCTGACTGACATGGCACAAAGCATTCGCATCCGACTCAAAGCATTTGATCACGAGATCATCGACCAATCGACCAAGAAGATCGTCGAGACCGTCAATCGCACCGATGCCACCATTCGTGGCCCGATTCCGTTGCCGACGGACAAACACCGTTACACGGTGATCCGTGGACCGCACGTCGACAAGGACTCTCGCGAGCACTTCGAGATCCGCATCCACAAGCGGTTGATCGACATCGTGAATCCCAACGCAAAGACGATCGATTCACTGCAGCGCATCGAACTGCCAGCGGGCGTCGACATCGAAATCAAGATTCAGCAAGGCTGATGTCGTTCGGCCTCAGCGCCGAGCGATGTAGCGCCAGACGAACGTGATGGAAGCCCGGGCCGGCGCGGCCCGGGCTTCTGCGTTTCCCGCTCCCGATTTCTCTCTCGCGGTGCGTTCGGGACTGCAATACTGCCGTTATGGCTCGATTGAATTCCAGGACGTCGCTCGTTGCGGCGGCGTGTGCAGTTTCAATGGTGTTCACTGCTTGCGGCGGCGGCGGTGACGTCGATCAGTCTGCGTCCGATGCGCCGACGACGATTGCGGCTGGCGGCAGCTCCGACACCACCCTGGCTGCCCCAATCCCCGGGACGACCCCGGCGACCACGATGTTCGTGCCAGTCGGGGCCGAACTGTTCGACAGCGACTTCGCGCAGGTGTGCCGCAGCACCGGCTTGCCGCAAGCAAGCGCCTATGAGGCCGGCGCTGGAGTGCATCCTCTCGTATCGCTGTCCTCGGAAGATGGGGTGGAGTACACCGGCTCGTTCACGACGACGCTGCCAGACGGCTGGTCGCTGCTGTACCCCGACCTTGCGTCAGCAGAGCTGGTGCTCTGCGAGACAGTGGTCAGCACGACACCTCAAGAATTGTGCACCGGCTACATCGACGACGACAACCCAGATGCTGGCGAATCATCGGTGCAGGTGTTCGATGTCAGCTACGAAATAAGTCTGCGTGTCGCCACCACTGCCGAGGTGCTCCTCACTGAGACGGTCGACGCCAGCGACGAGGCGTGTCCAATGCTGGTGTTCTTCGATGAGTCCGACCCGGATCCAAAACCGTGGCACTCGTCGATCGACGACGGTGTGATCGAGTTGATGGTCAAGCCGTTCGTCAATCCGTCGTAGCCCTTGGTTGCGGCTGTTCGGTGGTCACCCCAGCGATGTGGGCGGGGCATACGTCCCGGTCACCATGATTCGGTAGCCGTCGCCCACGGCGGCCAGCACGCGGACTGTCACTCCGTGAACACTGAGCTGTTCGCCCGGAGCGAGGACGTGGTCGTAGCTCTGAGGTTCTCCGACCGCCTGGCGTTGCCGACGTTGGGTACTGATGCCGTTGAAACTGCCGTTGCGCTGATCGATGAGGTGCACCGTGACGCCACCCTTCCTGAGGATGTCGTCGCGGCCTATTGCCGGCCGTGCGTCGATGGCGATGACCTTTCCGTACGAGAATGGATTGGTCACTGCAACCAATTGGAGACCATCGGCGTGCGGGCGGTCGAGGGTGTAGTTGGCTTGACCGCCAGGGTGAATGGCCACCTGGGTGCCGTCGAGCCAGCCCGCCGACATCCGGTTGAATGCCAGCGTGTTCTGCGCCGCACACCAGTTATAAAAGCCGCCGGCACCGAGGCAGTAGCCCGGTGGTGGGAACGTGTCGAAATCGATCGGAAAGCCACTCATCAGGTCGATCGGATTGTCGTACCCGTTGACATCGATGCCGCTATGGGGCCAGTGAATGGTGTGTCCGATCTCGTGGATGAACACGCTCGGGCTCACCAACGCTGACGCCCCGCCGACCCAGGCACCGCGCCCCGACCTCCACGGCGGCAATGACAACGTGCGGTTCACGTCGTCGTCGATGACGAAGCCGGGAGTCGCCTGCCCACCGCCGTAGCTGCTGTTGTCGACGACGAGGACGTTGGTGAACGGAGCCTCGGTCAAATCCGGCCCCTCGTAAACGCACGAACCCTGATTCGATCGGCTGATCCTCACCAGCGGATGCACCTCGAAAATCGGTTGGTACCGCCCGCGCGACGCCTCCACGAACCATGGCGCGACTTCAGCGTTGGCCCACTCGGCCACTGCCACCGGATCGACGTCGGACGGCCCACCCGGAAGATCGCACGCGAGCACCGCGATTCGATCAACACCGACGGCCACGCCCACTGCGGGCCGGTGGAGCAGCTTGAGTGGCGCGAACGGGTCTGTCGGAACGAGCGACGGGCAGTCGTCACCGGTTGCCGTTGGCGGGGGCCCGGTGAGCCAACCGGCGACATCGACGACGATGTCGGTGCGGGCAAGGTTGAACAGGCACACCTCACCGGCACCGCCGACACGAACAACGACGCTGTTGGCGACGACGGCGCCCGGAGCGAAGTTGACGTTGGATGTCAGAGGCCGATTGGTGCCACGAGGATGAACGGTGACGAAACCGGGAGCCTCAGGACCGACCACCGTGACGTTGAGCACCAGCGCGGACGCATCGGTCGGGATACCGACTCGTCCGGCCGCCGCCAGTTGCAGCGTGGCTCCGGCCAGTTGCGCCCCGGCACCCGCAAAGCGCCCGTCGGCAGTGAGTTGATCCAGTCGGGTGTCGAGCAGGCGCGCTGGGGCCGGTAACGCCACAAACGTCGACGCTGGCAGGGCGCCTGCGACGTCGACGATGAGATGGACAGCGGTCGGGCTGAAGAGGCACACGGTTCCATCATCGGCGACCTTCGTGATCACGAGGTTCGGCACCGTTTGGCCGGGAAAGAAGTTCACGTTCGAGGCGGTCGGCGGCGGGGCGCCACAGGCGTACACCACGACGAATCCGGGAGCGTTTGCACCCGTCGCGGTGACATTGAGTGCGACGGAACCGGGGTTGGCGGCGAGATCAGCCCGCCCACCGACTGGGAGTACGAACGTTGCTCCACCTGTGACCCGGCCCACGCCTGCGAACTGCCCGTCGACGGTCGACTGACCGGCGCGCGTGTCGAGCAGCCGTGCAGGTGCGGGAAGTGGCGCGAACGAACCGGTGTCGAACCATCCCGAAACATCGACGATGAGATGAGCGTTCGACAACGAGAACAAACACACTGCACCGCCGGTGCCGACCGACGCAACGACCGCGTTCGCCACCGTCTGGCCCGCCAGGTGGTTCACGTTCGAAGCGGTGGGCGGTGGCTGCTCGCACGGATATGCCGTGACGAAGCCGTCGGCGGCTGGCTGGGTGACGGTGACGTTCAACATCACTGCCACCAGGCTCGCCGGCAGTCCAGCGCGCCCGGCGACGGGCACTCGCAACGGGATTCCAGCCGACACCGTGCCGACTCCGGCCAGTTGACCATCGGCGGTGGACTCACCGGGTCGTGTGTCGACCAGGCGTTGTGGCACTTCCAGCGCACGGTACGTCCCCACCGATGTGGCGATCGCTGGCTCGGCGACGATTGCGGCGCAGGTTCCCGACAAAGCGGCGAGCACCACCGCAGCAGCGGTGATGCGTCGGCGGGCGGTAGCAAGCCGGGAAGGGGACGACATACCCGGAGTGTTGCATCTCTGCGAGACCGAGTAAACGGCCCAACTGCACGGCTACGGCAACCGGGCGGTGGGGTTTCCCCTACCTCACGTTCGCCAGCCGGCCATATCGAAGCAGGGCGGCTGAATGTTCAAGCTGGGCTGCATGTACGACACGAAGCTGTTTGCCCCACCGATGCCGCTCGCCATCGAGATGCGTCCGCCTGCCGCCCGCGCTGTCGGCGCAGTCAAGCGATACGGATCCGGTGACACCGCCGTCACGGCGCTGGACTCGGTGAGCGTCGACATCGCCGCCGCTCACTTCACCGCCATCATGGGGCCGTCGGGGAGTGGCAAGAGCACGTTGATGCATTGCTTGGCCGGGCTCGACACGCTGTCGTCCGGTCACATCTTCTTGGGCGACATCGAGCTCAGCAAGCTCAGTGACCGCAAGCTCACCCGAGTTCGACGCGAGCAGATCGGCTTCGTGTTCCAGTCGTTCAATCTGCTGTCGACGCTGACGGCGCTCGAGAACATCGTGCTGCCGCTCACGTTGGCGGGTCGCAGACCCGATCCCGCCTGGCTTGACGACGTCGTGTCCACTGTCGGTTTGGGCAGCCGTCTCAAGCACCGTCCGAGCGAATTGTCGGGCGGCCAGCAGCAACGCGTCGCTGTAGCTCGCGCCCTGGCCAGCCGCCCGCAAGTGATCTTCGCCGACGAACCAACGGGCAACCTCGACAGTCGAGCTGGATCGGAGATCTTGTCGTTCATGGCAACAGCCGTTCGCGACTTCGGCCAAACCATCGTGATGGTCACGCACGACCCGGCAGCCGCCGCTCACGCTGATTCGGTGCTCTTCCTCGCCGATGGCCGAATCGTCGACTCGATGTCGGCGCCAACGGCGAGCCGTGTACTCGATCGCATGAAGCACATCGGAGACTGATCGTGAAGAAGTTTGCACTTTCATCACTCTGGGCACGCAAACGGCGTGTCATCGGGGCATCGATGGCCATCATCATCGGCGTTGCGTTCCTGGCATCCACCATGATCCTCGGCGATGCGATGACCAAAGGAATCGACAACTTGTTCACCGAGGGATTCTCTGGCACCGATGTGCACGTTCGCAGTGCCACTGCAATCTCCAACGGCGAGATCGAGGCTCGCAACACCATCGACGCCTCGGTGCTCGACGATCTGCAACGCCTCCCAGAGGTTGCCGGCGCGCAACCGAGAGTCGAAGGGCTCGCCACGATGGTCGGCAGTGATGGCGATCCCATTGGCGGCAACGGTCCGCCGACGGTAGGTCTCAACTGGGTCGAGTTCGATCGCAACCCATACCTCCTCATCGAGGGCCGTGCACCCGAATCCGTTGGCGAAGTGGTGATCGACAGCGGCACGGCTGACACGGGCAGTCTCGCAGTCGGTGATCGCACCACCGTGCAAGTGCGCGCTGCTGCAGCGGTGACCATCGTCGGCATCGCCGAACTCGCAAGCGGTGACCAATTGGGTGGAGTGACCTTCACCTGGTTCGACACGACGACTGCGCAATCCCTGCTTCTCGCGAGCGAGGACGTGCTGAGTGGCGTCGACCTGCAAGCAGCACCGGGTGTCTCTGACACCGAGCTTCAGGCGGCGGTGCAGCGTGAGCTGCCCGCAGAGCTAGCGGCCCTGACCGAGCAACAGCTCATCGACGAGAACACGGCAGCGCTCGACGCCGACTTCCTCGGGTTCTTCAAAACCTTCCTGCTGGCATTCGCTGTGGTCGCATTGCTCGTCGCAACGTTCAGCATCAGCAACACCTTCGCCATCATCGTCGCGCAGCGGACACGGGAGTCTGCTCTGTTGCGAGCAATTGGCGCATCACGGCGCCAGGTGCTCGGCTCTGTGACCGCTGAAGCGTTGATGGTCGGGGTGCTCGCAACCGCCATCGGCCTCGGCGTTGGTGTGGGAGTTGCGTACGGTCTCAATGCTCTGCTCACCGCGGCGGGTTTCGGCATCCCGACCGCACGGATGGGTCTGTCGGTGTCGACCGCAGTGATCTGCGGGATCGTCGGGTTGGCAGTCACGTTGCTCGCTTCGATCGTTCCAGCGTTTCGTGCGTCTCGCGTGGCGCCCCTGGCGGCACTCCGCGATGTTGCGGTCGATCGCTCGGGGTTCTCCATGATCCGCGCTGGGTTGGGAGCGTTGGTGGTCGGCATGGGAATCGTTGGGATGGCACTCGTCACCGAAATCGGCGACTCGCCCATGCAGATCGCCGGGCTGTCGTCGTTGGCGCTGTTCGTCGGTTTCGTGCTGCTCGGGCCCGTCGTTGCTCGCGTAGCGTCGTCAGCGATCGGTGCTCCGGTAGCGGCGTTGCGCGGCCAGAGCGGGGTGCTCGCCAGGCGCAACGCCATGCGCAACCCGAAACGCACGTCGGGCACAGCATCGGCGCTGATGATCGGCACGGCCGTGGTGGCCCTGTTTGCGTCAATCGGCTCGTCGTTGACCAAATCTCTCGACGACCTGATTTCGGAGAGCTTCGGTGGCGACCTCGTGATCACGCCGAAGGGCTTCTCGAGCGCCGCAATTTCGCCACAGATGGCTGCGAACATCGACGCCCTTCCAGAGGTGGACGCGGTCGCGCGGCTGTCGCTTGCGGCGATGCTCGTCGACGGCCGAAACGACGAACCACTGGCGACCGACTTCTCCACCTTGCTGGATGTTGCGAGTTTGGGAGCGGTCGAGGGCGACCTGTCAGCGGCCGGCGACGATGCGTTGGTGATCGGCCGCAGCTATGCCGAGGAGCACGCACTGGCAGTGGGCGACCCCGTGTCGGGGGAGTTCATCGACGGATCGTCCGAAACGCTGACCGTGCGCGCGATCTTCGAGAACGAAAACCTGTTCGGATACCTCTTGGTCAGCGCGGCAGCTTGGGAACGTCACACCGACACCCCCGAGGATTTCGTCGTGATGATCGGCCTTGCAGACGGCGCTGACCTGGGCGCCGTGCGACCACAGATCGAAGACATCGCAGCCAGTTATGGCTCGCCGAACGTGCAAGACAGCGACGAGTACTTGGAGTCCCAGGGTGCTCAGATCGACCAGATGCTCGGCCTGGTGTACGGACTCCTCTGTTTGGCTGTCATCATTGCGCTGATCGGCATCGCCAACACGCTGTCGCTCAGCATTCACGAGCGCACCCGCGAGATCGGGTTGCTGAGGGCGGTGGGTCAATCCCGGCGCGGTGTTCGCAGCACCGTTCGTTGGGAGAGTGTCATCATCGCGGTCTTCGGCACGGTGGGCGGCCTAGCGCTCGGCACGTTCATGTGCTGGGGACTGTTTCGAGCAATCGCAGCCACCGAAGGCTTCGGATCGTTCGCACCGTCGATCACGACACTCGGTGTCGTGCTGGTCGTTGCCATCGTGGCCGGTGTGCTGGCAGCTGCTCGACCAGCCCGCCGCGCGGCCAGGCTCGACATCCTCGAAGCGATCGCCGCGGATTGAAGCGTCCCTTTGAAAGGCGTGTCAGCACCGACTTTGGGCTCCAGGCTGGCCTGTCTCAGTCGAAGCGGCGGCCGGCTGTGACGGGCAACTCTCCGGTGACCCCGTCGAGCTGAACCGCTTGGGTTCGCTTGTGGCGGTCCGGGTATTGCGCCACTCGCACCATCAAGAACAAGGCGATGGCAGCATGTGCGACCATCGTGGTCCAGATGTAGCCGTCTACCGACCGCGACATTGCGGCCGCGCCGAGCAGCGGACCGATCATGGCCCCCACTCCGTACAGCAACACGAGTTGCCCGGCCACCGCCGTCATCTGAGCGGGTGGGATCTTGTCGGTGGTGTATGCACCGGCGATCGAATACAGCGGGTAGGTCGTGCCGCCGATCACCACCATGCAGGCCAAACCCACGACGCTGTCGGGTTCGACCTGCACGAGCACGAGAGCGGCGCCGGCAGCGGAGAGCGCAGCGATCGCCCCCACGATTCGTCGGTCGACCCGGTCCGATGCTGACGCTACCGGAACGCTCATCAACAGGTTGCCAACGGTGGGCATGGCCACGAACACACCGACCATCGCTGCCGACAAGCCGGCGCGGGTGGCGTACACCGCTCCCAACCCGATGAATGCCCCGTGGGTCACACCCACGAGTACCGACGTCACCATGCCGGTCGGCACGGTGGCCCACATCTCCGGCAAGCCCACGTGCAGGCGCTCGCGAATTGGTGGGGGAGCGGCCTCGACCGACAGGGCCACCGGCACGATGGCGAGCGAGGCGAGAACGGCGGCGACACCGAAGCCGGTGAGCGCTTCTGGGTCGAGGCGTCCGAAACCGACCTGGCCAATTCCGAACGCGACCACGCTCACCACGAGGTAGATCGACAGCAGACGTCCGCGAGTCTCGTTGGTGGTGAGTTGGTTCAGCCACGACTCGGCTCCGACGTACTGGCCGGCCAAGCATGCTCCCGCGACGAACCGCAGCCCGAGCCACCACCACGGACCGTTCAGCATGCCTGACGTCACTATTGCGGCGGTGAGGATGGCAGCGAGTGCGGCGTACACGCGGATGTGTCCCACTCTGGAGATCGCCGCGCTCGCGAGGCGCGAACCAACGATGAACCCGGCGTAGTACCCGGCTGTGACCAGACCGATCTGTGCGTCGGTGAAGCCGTCCAGTTCGGCGCGCACGCCGATGAGCGTGGTGAACACACCTGCCGCACCGAGCAGCAACGCCAGCCCAGCGAACAACGCCCACGTGGCGAGTGCGATGCTGGTGGAGTCTGGCGACGCAGTGGTGAAGGGTTGGGGCGTGGCGCTGATGCGCGCCAGGTTAGGACCCCGCGGCCCCGAGTCAATCGTCGCGGGGGTTGGCGCTCGACTGATGGACCGGTAGCGTTTCATAGCCGTGCCCAGAGCTTGCTCTGGCTCGAGCAAACGTTCGCAATCGATGTTCGTATGCGCCTCCGGTATCCGGCCGGTAGGGACCATACGGCAACAACTAGACCGAGTGCTCCGCTGCCAGTCCGGCTGCGGAGCATTTGTGTGAGCACCGGCAAACCGGTGTTCACGACAACTGCACAATCGACCAAGTAATTGGAACAGCAGTGGATAGCTGCCAAGGCAACTTGGTGGCTCGATCAACAGCAAGGAACAGCCGCAATGGCCTCAACAGTGATTCTCGGCGAGAAGGTCGGGATGACGCAGAAATGGGTGGACGACAAGGTCGTCCCCGTCACGGTGATCCGTGTCGACCCCATGCGCGTTGTTCAGATCAAGACAGCAGACCGCGATGGTTACAACGCGCTGCAGGTGACCTACGGGCACCGCGACGCCAAAAAGCTCAACAAGCCCGATGCCGGCCATTACGCGAAGGCGGGTGTCCAACCCGGCAAGCGTCTGGTGGAGCTGCGTCTCGACTCGGTCGACGGCTACGAAATCGGCCAGGAGATCACCGTCGAGGTGCTCGCCGCCGGTAGCCGCGTCGATGTGACCGGCACCAGCCGTGGCAAGGGTTTCGCCGGCACCATGAAGCGTCACAACTTCAAGGGCCAAGGCGCCAGCCACGGTAACCACGGCAACCACCGCACCCCTGGCTCCATCGGCCAGTGTTCGTTTCCGGGTCGGGTCTTCAAGGGTTTGAAAATGTCGGGCCACATGGGCCACGAGCAGGTCACCACCCTCAACTTGGAAATCGTCGACTCCGACGTCGAGCGCAATGTGTTGCTCATCAGGGGTTCGGTTCCGGGGCCAAACGGTGGTCTCGTCTCGGTTCGCAACGCGGTCAAGGGAGGCTGATTCACATGGCACAGATCACGAAGTTCAGCTCGACCGGCGCCAAAGCCGGAACGATCGATCTCGATGACGCCACGTTCGGCATCCAGCCCAACGTGCCGGTCATGCACCAGGTCGTCACCGCTCAGCTCGCCGCACGTCGTGCCGGCACGCAGAGCACCAAGACTCGCAGCGAAGTCCGCGGTGGTGGCGCCAAGCCATTCCGCCAGAAGGGCACCGGCAACGCTCGCCAGGGCTCGATTCGTGCACCGCATTACAGCGGTGGTGGTATCGCCCTCGGCCCGAAGCCCCGCAGCTACGTGCAGAAGACACCCAAGAAGATGATCAAGCTTGCGCTGCGTTCGGCACTGTCCGACCGTGCGTCAGAAGGCAAGGTCATCGTCATCGATGGGTGGAAGTTCGACACTCCCAGCACGAAGGCGGCCAAGGCTGCGCTCGCCAGCATCGGCGCCACCGGCAAGGTGCTCGTCGTGGTCGGCCGTGATGAAGCGGCCGCAGCGCTGAGCTTCCGCAACCTCACCAGCGTGCAACTCGTGGCGATCAGCGAACTCAACGCCTACGACGTGCTCTGCAACGAATACATCGTCTTCTCCGAAGCCACGCTTCCCGGCGTCGACGAGTTCGCAGCAAATACCGTCAAGTCGAGCGCGGTGAAGCCAGCCAAAGCCGACACCAAAGCCGACGCCAAAGCCGACGCCGCAGTCGATGTGGCGAAGCCCGCCGAAGTCGACGACGTGGGAGTCGACGACGTGGAAGTCGACGACGTGGAAGCCGATGACGATGCATCTTGGGTCGGTGCGGTCCAGGCATTCGATGACGGCTTCGAGCCGGCGGAGTACCCGATCAAAGGCAACGCCGATTCCATGCTGTACCACGTGCCTGGTAGCCAGTTCTACGACCGCACCATCGCTGAGGTGTGGTTCGACACCGAAGAGCACGCAGAAGCCGCTGGCTTCCAGAAGCCCGCTTCACAGCGCCCGGCTGATGACATTGAAGTTGACGACACCGAAAGCGAAGAAGCCTGATGAAGGACCCACGCGACATCATCGTTGCTCCGATCGTCTCCGAGAAGAGCTACGAGCTCATGGAAGCCGGTACGTACACCTTCAAGGTGCACCCCAAGGCCAGCAAGCCCGAAATCAAAGACGCCATCGAGGCGATCTGGGGTGTCGAGGTACTCAACGTCAACACGCTCAACCGTAAGGGCAAGGCCACGCGCGTTCGCAACTCGAACCGCAAGGGCTCCAAGCCCGACACCAAGCGAGCGATCGTCACCCTGGCATCGGGCGAAATCCCGTTGTTCGAGAACTAAGGAAGACGGATTCATCATGGCAATTCGTTCCCGTAAGCCCACCAGCCCGGCACGTCGCTTCCAGACGTCGTCCACCTTCTCAGAGGTCACCAAAACTGCGCCCGAGAAGTCGCTGCTCGCCACCAAGTCCAAGACCGGTGGTCGCAACGTCTACGGTCGCAAGACATCACGTCACCGTGGTGGCGGTCACAAGCAGCGGTACCGCATCGTCGACTTCAAACGCACCAAAGACGGCGTGTTCGCCAAGGTCGCGGCGATCGAATACGACCCCAACCGCACCTGTCGCATCGCACTGCTGCATTACGCAGACGGCGAGAAGGCGTACATCCTCGCACCACGCGGGCTGAGCGTCGGCGACCGCGTCGAGAGCGGCCACGGCGCCGACATCAAGCCCGGCAACGCCATGCCGCTGCGCTACATCCCCGTCGGTACCACCGTGCACAACGTCGAGTTGCGCCCGGGTCAGGGCGGCAAGATCGGCCGTTCGGCCGGCATCGCCGTTCAGCTCGTCGCCAAGGAAGGCGACTACGCCACGTTGCGTATGCCTTCCACCGAAATGCGTCGGGTGCCGATCGATTGCCGCGCAACGATTGGCGAAGTCGGCAACTCCGAGCACGAGCAGGTCAAGATCGGCAAAGCCGGCCGCAACCGCTGGAAGGGCGTCAAGCCGCAGACCCGCGGTGTCGCCATGAACCCAGTCGACCACCCTCTCGGTGGCGGCGAAGGCCGTACCTCTGGCGGTCGGCCTCCCGTGTCGCCGTGGGGCAAGCCCGAGGGCCGCACCCGCTCGAAGAAGAAGGCCAGCCAGAGCATGATCGTCCGTCGTCGCCGTACCGGCAAGGGCCGCCGCTAGTCGCGGCAGAACAGGCCAGGAGAAAGAACTATGACTCGCAGTCTCAAAAAAGGTCCGTTCGTCGACGACCACTTGTTGAAGAAGGTCGACGCCCAGAACGCCGCGGGCGAACGCAAGGTCATAAAGACCTGGTCGCGCCGCTCGACCATCATCCCCGACTTCGTCGGTCACACCATCGCCGTCCACGACGGCCGGAAGCATGTCCCGGTGTACGTCACCGAGTCGATGGTCGGCCACAAGCTCGGGGAGTTCAGCCCGACCCGCACGTTCAAGTTCCATGCAGGTCAAGAAAAGGGAGCGAAGCGCTGATGCGTGGCCCGAAGCTCAATGAAGGCGCCACCCAGGTCGGTGTGCGCTCCGGCACGAAAGCAACCGCCAAGTACGTCCGCTCGTCGGTCTACAAGGCGCGAGTGGTGCTCGACCTCATCCGTGGGCTCGACGTCCGTCGCGCCGACGAGGTGTTGCAGTTCACCGACCGTGGCATCGCCCACGACATTCGCAAGGTGCTCGCCAGCGCTGTGGCCAACGCCACCGACGAGACCAACGGCGCATACCTCGGCGAGGCCGAGGAGCTGTTCATCATCGCCTGTTTCGCCGACGAAGGCCCCACCATGAAGCGGTTCAAGCCGGGTTCACGTGGGCGCGCCAGCCGCATCCGCAAGCGCAGCTGCCACATCACCGTGATCGTTGCTCGCATGAGCGACGATCGCGTCGAGATCGTGCGTGCCCGCGCTGAAGGCGCGAGCGGCGGAGCAGCAACCAACCGTCGCCAGCGCGTCGAGCGCAGCCGCAAGCGCGCCGAGGCCGCCAAGGCCGGAGTCGACGCAGTGGAAGCCAACGAGACGATCGAAGACGACGCCGACATCGCCGAAGGTGCAGCGACCGAAACTGACTCCGGCGTCGACGTGCCCGACACCGAAGACGACGCCGCCGACGCAGATGACGCCATCGAAGTGCAGGCGTTCGCCGAAGTGTCGGAAGATGACGCAACCGAAGAAGCCGGCGACGACGATGCTGTCGAAGCGTCAGGAGACTTCGCCGCAGCGGAGTTTGCGGGCGGCGTGCTGCCCGATGCCGATGGCAACGGACCCGACACCCACCCCATCAAGGGCAACGCCGATTCGATGCTGTACCACACCCCCGAGAGCCGCTACTACGCGGTCACCAAGGCAGAAGTGTGGTTCGACACCGAGGCA
>JBBREA010000092.1:0-12681 GCA_038203385.1 Acidimicrobiales bacterium
GCCACGTCGCCGAACGGGCAATGGTCGTTGATGATTCGCAAGCCGTTGCGGTGATCGGTGTGCGCCGCGAACCCGTGCGCTGTGAGCGCATCGGCCACGGCTTGCATGGCCGACCGCATGGAACGATGGCCGGCGTCGAGCGCATCGCCCTGGAGGCCGGCGGCCATGGCACGGCCGTACTCGGCGCCGATCTCTTCGGCCATCTGCTCGGCCTCGATGGCAGGCATGCGAGTGAGCGCCCGACCCAACAATGACAACACCAAGTCATCGCTGCGCACCGGGAACTCGGTGATGGCACCGGCAACCGCGACATACCTTTTCGACGGGCGGCCAGCGCCACTGCCGACCACTTTGGCGCTGCGCACCTCGAGATAGCCACCGGCGGCCAGTTTGTCGAGATGGTGCCGGGCCACATTGGGATGCACGCCCACTTCGTCAGCAACCGCCGCAGTGGTGACGCCTTCGGATCCGCCGACCGAATTGGCAGCCGTGTTGGCACCCCGGCTGGCCTGGTCGCGGACGTACAGGTAGATCGCTCGCCGTGTTGGGTCGCCAAAGGCATCGGTGATGGCCGACACGGTGGCGTTGAACGAGGCGTTCGTCCCCATCGACGAGACTCTACCGTGCACAATTCTCCTATGCACATAGGAGAAATCCGGGCTGTCTGCCGCCAGACTGAATGCGTATGAGCGACACCGGCGTCTTGCACCCCCAGCTTCTCGAGGCCCTCCGGCCGGTCGAAGATCCAGAGCTGCACCGATCCATCGTCGACCTCGGTATGTTGCGGCGCGCCGACTTGAAGTCCGACGGCACCGCCGACATCCTGGTCGCACTCACCGTTGCCGGCTGCCCGCTCCGAGCCGAGATCACCAACCGGGTCAAGGGGGCGGTGCGCGAACTGCCCGGCGTGAACGATGTGACGCTCGAGTTCACCGTGATGACCGACGACGAACGCGAGAATCTCCGCAAGACATTGCACGGTGACGCCGCTGGCACTGCCGGTTCCCAACAAGCCCACGGTCACGCACAAGGCCGCGCGATTCCGTTTGCCCAGCCAGGGTCGAAGACCCGCCCGCTGCTCATCGCATCCGGAAAGGGTGGGGTCGGAAAGTCCAGCGTCACCGTCAACCTCGCCGTTGCCTTGGCACAGGCGGGGCACACCGTGGGGGTGGTCGACGCCGACATCTACGGTTATTCCATCCCACGCATGTTGGGCACCGAGCACCCGCCAACCGTGATCGACCAGATGTTGCTGCCGCCAGAGAACTACGGCGTGCGCTGCATCTCCATGGGTTACTTCGCCCCCGAGAACGAAGCGGTCATCTGGCGCGGACCCATGCTGCACAAGGCGCTGGAACAATTCCTCACCGACGTGTTCTGGGACGAGCCCGACTTCCTGCTCATCGACATGCCACCAGGTACTGGCGACATCGCCATCAGCCTCAGCCAGTACCTCCCTCGCGGCGAGGTCTACGTGGTCACCACTCCGCAACCCGCCGCGCAGAAGGTTGCCCGCCTGTCGGCGGCCATGGCCGAGAAGGTCAACCTGCCGGTGAAGGGCATCATCGAGAACATGTCGTGGTTCACCGGTGACGACGGTAAGCGTTATGAACTGTTCGGCTCGGGCGGCGGCGCCGAACTCGCCGAGGAGCTTGGCGTTCCGCTACTCGGTCAGCTGCCCCTGGTGAGCGCGTTGCGTGAGGGTGGCGACACCGGCCGCCCGATCACGGTCACCGACCCCGACAGCGAAGCTGCCGGCGTCTTCCGGGCAATCGCGCATCGCATCGCAGTCGAGATGAAGCCGAAGAAGATCTTCAGCCCCCAACTCAAAGTCATCTAACAAAGGAGTGGTTTGTGTCAGACACAAACCACTCCTTCAGCCGCTGGTGCGGCCGCTCATCAGCTCGAGCATTGCTTTCATTTGGGCGTGGACCAGGTTGACCGCTTGCAGGGGTCGGATCATCACCTTGAACTCGGTGATCATGCCATCGTCGTCACACGTGATGATGTCTACGCCATTCACATACACGCCGTTCATCTCCGTTTCGAACTCCAACATGGCGTGGTTCCCCTGCAGCACTTCGGTGACGTAACGGAACGGCCCGCCGACCTTCGCATTCAAATCGCCCGACTCGGCTGCCGCATCTCCACCTCCGCCGAACGTGGTGCCCGCAGCCGTGAGGTACATCTTGGTGATCGTCTTGCCGCGTTGGGCAGTGAAGACGATGGGCGAAAGAAATACGCAGTCGTCGTGCAACAACCCGTCGAGCCCGGGAGCGAACTCACCGCGCACCTGTTGATGCCACCGCTCGACACAGCCAACGATCGGCTCGGATGCTCCCTCGAGATTCCCCATTTGCGAAGTTTGTCAGATCGTCTTGGTGAGCCCGTGCTCAGACCAGACTGGCGGTGTGGAGATCGTGCCTCGTTACAGATTCGAACGGATGGTGGCGGACGCGCTCGACCGTTTGCCAGACGAACTCGTGCCGGTGCTCGACAACGTGGTCATCCAGGTCGTCGATCGAAACCCCGACGAACCGGATCTGCTCGGGCTGTACGAAGGCACACCGCACACTGAGCGATGGGGCGATGAGGCACCGGACGTGATCTCGATTTACCGGCACGCTCTGTGCGAATCGTGCGAGGACCTCGACGAGCTGCTCGACGAGGTCTACATCACCGTGATGCACGAGGTTGCACACGCAGCCGGAATCGACGACGACCGCCTCCACGAGCTCGGGTGGGCATGATCGCCAGGAGATCGACACCGAGCACTACTCTGACGCTGTGAGCGACCTGTCTGACGTGCCGCTGCCTCCTGTCCCTACCGCACCGTCGCCACCACCGCCGCCACCACCACCGCCACCACCACCGCCCACCGGATTGGTCGCGAACCCAGTGTTTGCAACATCGTTCGGCGCGCCGCAAGCGCAGCGAATCGGCGGCCTGGCAATCGCAGCCTCCATCATGTGCGGCGTGGCGGCACTCGGGCTCATACTCACCGCCGTGTTGCAGGGCACGTCGAGCGCCGATGCCAACGCGTACCTCAACGGCGAACTCAGCGACGGTGAGTTCATCTCCGCAGTCACGCCCTACGCCTTGGTGACGTTCGTTCAAAGCGTTGCGGTGCTCGCGACCGTCGTACTGGTGATCGTGTGGATGTATCGAATCGCCTCGAACCTCCGCCGGTTGGGACGCAGCGGCACCTGGGGGCCGGGCTGGGCCATCGGGGGCTGGTTCCTGCCGCCGATGTTGTACATCATTCCGCTGCTGATGTTCCGCGAGCTCTGGCACGGTTCCGATCCGTCCGCCAGCGACGGCAACTGGCGATCGAAGCGGTTTCCCCCGGTCATGATCGCGTGGTTCCTGCTATACAGCGTCGCACCGTTGGGGATGTTGGTCAGCACCGGAGATCAATCGCTGACGTCGATCAGCGGAGCTGAACGCGAACTCGCCGAGCACATCGCAGGGAGCTCCACCAGCTCCTGGATCACCGCCGCGATCGGTGTCGCCGGGGCAGTCGCATTCATCGCCTTGTGCCGAATGTTGACCGCTCGCCATCAACGGTTCACCGGCGAAGTCATCGGCTGACCCACATGGCTCACCTGTACCTCGTCAGACATGCCAAAGCCGGCGAACGTCGGCAATGGACCGACGACGACATGCTCCGTCCCCTCAGCAAGGCCGGCTGGAGACAATCCGAGCTGCTTGCGAAGCGCCTTGCCAAGGTGCCGGCCAATCAGCTGCTGTCGAGCGGATACGTGCGATGCGTTCAAACCCTCGAGCCCACCGGAAAGCGTTTAGGGCTGCCGGTACTCATCGACAACCGACTCACCGAGGGGGCGCCGTTCGAGCCGGTGCTCGAACTCCTCGCCGAAGCCGCCGATGACACGGTGTTGTGCAGCCACGGAGATCTCATCCCAGACACCCTGTTGGCGTTGCAGCGGCGCGGTACCAAGATTCGCACCCAACCCGACTGGCGCAAGGCGTCTACCTGGGTGCTCAAACGCAACAAGCATGGAGACATCGTCCACGCAACCGTTTGGCCACCACCCACCTGATCAGGGTTGTTCGGCGAGGAGGCCTTCTATGAGGCCTCGTACATCGGCTGGCGGATTACCGGCCAAGCACGTATCGAGGTCGGCTCGGGCGCCCTCTGGGTCGTTGAGAAACCGTACTTGGATGATGCCGAGGAAGCAGTGCGGCTCGGGATCCGCAGCATCGATCTGCACCGCTTGATTCAGCGAGCTGATCGCCTCACGAAGCTGCGCCGCTGCCACCTCCGAGTCGTCCAGCCGGGTGGTGTCGAGAGCGAGCGTCCAACCCCGGTACGTGAGCGCTTCCACACTCTCTGGGTCGAGCTTCAAGACCTCGGCATACAGCGCGGCTGCCGCACCGGGCTGTTCGAACTGCACTTGACGGGCCTGCGCCAGCAGCTGCTGACGCTCTGATCGAGGATCGGCACCGGTGATCTGAGCGCCAGGGATTCGCTGGGCCGACGATTCCGACAACGCCCACCACGTGCCGCCGAACAAGGCGACCGCCAGCCCGGCTGCGATAGCCCGACGTTTCCAGTTGACGGCGGGCGTGGGCAACAGCGACGCACGGCCGGATTCGATGGCACGCAACGTGTGCGCGGCCCTCACCGTGTAACCATCGCGCAGTTCTTGGTAGTCGACGTCGTCCACGTCGCCAGCGTCATGTTCGCGTTCGAGGTCCGCCAACGAACGCAGCAGGAACGTACGCTCCTCCTCCAACTCGGCCAACTCGTCAGGAGTGGTCCGCGTCACCTGGCTGCTCCCCTTCTTGGGCGGCGACAGACTCCTCAGCTGCAATCGCTGCGGCGACCAGCGCGTAGTCGTCGTCGGTGGCCACGCCGAGCTGTCGGGAGGTGTCTTGCCAACGCCTGAACGCAATGGTCAGACCGGTCACGCCGATGACGAACGCGGCGGCCGGAAGCGCCCACGCCAATGCTTCGATACCGCTCGCCGACGGTACCAGCCGTTCTTTTCCCTGGCTGGCGGCAGTGATCCGCTCGATGATCTCGTCGTCGCTGAGTTCGCCCTGTCGAACTTCGACTTCGATGACCTCGACGATCGACTGCGAAGACGGGTTGCGTGACTCGAACACACTCTCGCCATCGCAGATGGGGCACGCAACCCGCTTCGAGATCGACTCGATGCGCTCTTCTTCGCTCCGCGGCCCGGTGTCGCGAGTGATTCCGACCGCCATGAACCCGACCACGACGAGCAGCAACAGCGCCCAAGCCGGCCACCGCTTGACCGAACGGGAACGAGTCATAGCCCTGCCTCGCGGAACGACTGGATGGTGCGGCTGAGCGTGTCTGCTTCAACGGTGCTGATGAGGCGCAGCCGCACGATACCCGACGGGTCGACCACCCACGTTTCCGGCACTTGGCTGACGCCGAAGTCGATCTGGAACTCGTGATCGTCGTCGTACACGATCGGCCAATCGCCACCGCGTTCGGCAAAGAATTCGGTGGTCTGCTCCCGAGTACTGTTCTGGACGATCGAGTAGAACTCAGCGCCTTCGGTACCGAGCGACCGCTGCTGATCGACGAACGCGATCAGATCGTCGTGTTCGAGGATGCACGGCACGCAGTCGTGGGTGAAGAAGTTGAGCACGACCCAGCTTCCTTTCCGGCGGGACAACTCGAAGGTCGAACCGTCCGCATACACGCCCGACGAGTCGGGAGCCACCTGGTTGAGCAGTGGGGTCGATGCCGAGTCACCCTCGTCGCCACCCGAGGCGAGCAAGAACACGAGCGCCCCCAACAGCAACGCGACCAACACAGCGACCGGCGCGGCGACACGTCGCCGGCCTGGCACGCGCTCAGATACCTGCTCCGATACCTGCTCAGACACCCTGCAACTCCGTCTCGTTGTCGTCGGCGTCGCTCGCGTCGTCGGGTGCGTGTCGTGCACCGTCGGGCGCAGGCGCAGACACCGGATCGAGTGGATTCCGACGCCGCTTGCCGGGGAAAGCGGCCAGCAAGGTGCCCACGGCCATCAGTGAGCCACCGATCCACATCCACATGATCAACGGCTTCACCTGCACCCGCATCAGAATCTCGGTGGCCCCGACGGCAGGCGGATTGTTCTCGGGCAACGTGAGGTAGATGTCGTGGGTGAAGCTCGTTCGCACGCCGGGCGTCGGGATGGTGACGCCTTGGCGCGTGTACCGAGTGGCAGCCGGTTCGAGCATGTCACCGTCTACCAATGTGCGTGCGATGGTGGCCTCCGACCGGGAATCGGTGCGAACCACCACATCGACGAACTCGAACGTGTGACCGCTGAACTCCACAGGGCTTCCGGCGGCCAACGTGAGGTTGCGAGTGGTGGTGTAGGCGTTGGACGCAACCAGCGTAACTGCGACCAGAATGACACCGAGGTGCACCACCATCCCTCCGTTGGCGCGTCCCAGGAATCCACGAAGGCCCTGACGACGGGTGGCGAGCACGATCTGTCGAAGCGCCGCACCGGAAGCAAAGCCAGCCAGACCGAAGGCGATGAGAGGCGCCCAACCGTCGGCGCCAACGACGACCGCTGTACCGAGAGCACCTGCGCCACACCACGCCGGCCAGAACAGGCGATCCCGCAACAGTTCCATCGACGCTTTCCGCCACGGCAACACCGGGGCCACCGCCATGAGGAACAGCAACACCATGCCGATCGGCATGGTGAGACCGTCGAAGTACGGCGCACCGACGACGGTCTGGCGATCCTCGACCACCTCGACGAGCAACGGGAACACGGTGCCCAGCAGCACGACGAACGCGAACACCGTGAACACCACGTTGTTGGCGAGAAATGCGCCCTCACGCGAGATCGGTGAGTCCATCACTCCGGGCGAACGGAGCCGGTCACCGCGCCAGGCAATGAGGCCCAGCGACACGACGACTACCAACGCGAAGAAGGTCAACAGATAGCCGTCTACCTCGCCAGCACCGAACGCGTGCACGCTGCCGATGATGCCCGAGCGGGTGATGAACGTACCGAGGATGGTGAGCGAGAACGTGGCGACCAACAGGCTGAGGTTCCACACCCGCAACATGCCGCGCCGCTGTTGCACCAAGACCGAGTGGATGTAGGCGGTGCCGGTGAGCCACGGCAACAGCGACGCATTCTCCACGGGGTCCCACGCCCAGACACCTGACCAGCCGAGCACCTCGTAGCTCCACCAGCCGCCGAGCAGAATGCCGATGGTGAGAAACCCCCACGAGAACAGCGCCCAACGGCGAGTCTCGACCAGCCATCCTTCGCCCACTCGCCCGGTGATCAGCGCAGCGATCGCGAACGCAAAGGGCACCGTGAACCCGACGTAGCCAAGGTACAGAATCGGCGGATGGAACAGCACGAGGATGTGGTTTTGCAGCAACGGGTTGGGCCCCGGGCCGTCGAATCCGCGTGGCACCAGTGCGCCCGCGGCGAACGGGTTGGCAGGACCAAAGCTCAACAATGCGAAGAACGCGCAGACCACGAACATCACCACGAGTGCCCACGCCACCAAGGGGTCGTCGCGCAGCGATCGGAATCGCCACGCCACAGCACCGGTGAAGATCGCGAGCACGAGCACCCACAGGAGGATCGACCCTTCGAGGGCACTCCACATGGCGGCGATGTTGTAGAGCGTGGGGGTCGAAGACGAACCGACTTGCTGGATGTACGCCAGGGAAAAATCTCTGGTCTGCAGAGCTCGCTGCATGGCGATGACGCTCAGCACTGCGCCGAGCACGATGAGCCATGCGTAGTTCGTCGCCTGCCGCACCCCAGCCCGGTTGCCGGTGACAATGGCGAATCCAGTGGTGAGGGCGCCAAGACTCGAAGCAGCCAACACCACCAGCAGACCGGCGCTACCGATGGCGCCGTTGGCACTGATGGCGAGCAGGTTCACGCGGCCTCGGCGTCGCAGGCGTCTGCGAGTTCCTCGGCGTCTTCCAAACGCTCGTCGTTCACCGCAACGTATTCATTCGAGTGCTTCACTTCCACACGATCACCGTGGAACACGTTGCTCGAACTGTCGAGCCGGCCGTGCACAACGACCGGGATGCATTCTTTGAAGATGCCACCCGGCTCGCCGTTGTAGTCGACGTCGAGCTCTTCGCCGCCGAACTCGATCGTGAATGTCGTGGTCGCCCCATCGCTGACGACTGTGCCACGTTCGACCACGCCTTGAATTCGGAGTCGCCGGTCGGCCTCGCAACCCGAGCGCGACCCGACCTCGTCGACGTTGCAGTAATAGTCCACTGCCGATCGGAGAAACTGCGTCACGATGACGCCGCCGGCGATGAGCACGAGAGCGACCATGATGATCGGCGCCCAGCGGCGTCTTTTGCTCGGAGCGCCGCCCGCTTCACCATGATCTCGGGGGGTGAGGTCAGTCATCGGAAATCGGCCTCAGGTCCAGTACTTCGCGTCGTCGTCGACTTGGTCCGCCAGTTGGCGCGCCTTCACCAGCACCCGTGCGGCGAACGCCGCGATCACAGAGAGGGTGATGACGTAGCTACCGATGATGTACCCGGCGTTTTCCATCATGATGGCACTCCTGAGGTTGCGGCTTCCTCGCGGCGGGCGTCGAGGGCCCGGTCGAGGCCTTGATCGTCTAGCAGGTCTTCCAGCGCCATCGACCGCGTGCGGTGCAACAGCAACCACACGTACAACAACGTGAATGCGATGATGCCGACGAACAAGCTGAACAACATCAGGCCGTCGATCTTCGGATCCAGGTCGGTGCTTGCCATGGTGGCCTCTTGGTGGAGACCGCGCCACAGCTTCACCGACCAGTGCACCAAAGGAATTTCGATCACGGCGAGCATGCCGATGATGGCGGACCGCTTGGCTCGCTGATGATGGCTGCCGCCGAGGCGACGCACCGACAGGTAGCCGATATAGCTGACGAACAGCAGCGCCGTGGTGGTGAGGCGCGCGTCCCATTGCCAGAACACACCCCATGTGATCCGACCCCACAACATGCCCGACACCAGCGTGAGCGCCATGAACGTGACACCGATCTCGGAGCTGGCACCGGCGACGCGGTCGAAGCCGAGCGAGTGTTTTTTCGTGAAGAAGTACAACGCAGAACAGACGGCTGTGACGACGAACGCCAGGTACGCCAGCCACACCGTGGGCACGTGGACGTACATGATGCGCACGGCCTCTTCCTGGTCGCGATCGGCGGGCGAGAAGCCGAGGCCGAATGCGATGAGCCACACCATCATCACGATGGTGGCAATACCGAGGATCCGGGTGGCGCGTGTGCCCGTGCCCGCACGCTTGAGGGTGGCGTGAGTTGTTTCGGGGAGTGTGTTGGTACTCGTCATGTGCTGCCGTTCACATCGGGTCGCATGTTCAGGTGGATTCGTCGATCAACGGGCCGAACGCAAGCGCGCCTCCCACGGCGAACGCGACGGCGAACACGGTGAGCAGACCGATCCACGGCCAGCCCTCCGAGAGCGCCACCCCGTCGGTGCCGAAGGCGGATTCCACCGCTCTCGTCGCCCCGATCAGGACGGGCGCCACCACCGGGAGAACCAGGAGCGGGAGTAACGATTCCCGGCCGGAGAACCCTGCAGTGAGACCGCCGTAAAGCGTACCGACGAACGCGAGCCCACCGGTCGCGGTAATCAGTGTGATCGCAAGCATTCCGAGTCCCGAGGGCGGAAGGTCGGCCCGATACAGCACGAGGGCAATGGCCAAGAGGACAATTTCCAAGGCCAAGAGTTGCAGCCCGAGCGCGATCGCCTTCCCCCAGAAAATAGCGGCCGGGTCGACGCCAGCAACCCGCAACGCGTCGAGCGCACCGTCGTCGTTCTCGACGGCGAACGAGCGTTGCACCAGGATCAACAGGCTGAACAGAACGGCCAACCAGATGAGACCAGGGGCCACCAGTTCGAGCACATCGGTGGCACGGATCACACGCGGCGGGTCGGTCACCGCAACCGTTTCGATGACCGAGCCCGAATCCCCACCCGAGCTATCGAGGGCGAACGCGAACAGCACCATCGTGATCGCTGCGAACGGCACCACCTGATGCATCGCCACCTTGCTTCGGCGTTCGATCGCAAGATCCTTGCGGGCAATCAACCCCACGATGCGCAGCGAACTCACGACCGATCCCCCGTGGGGCCGTTGATTTGGCCGGCCACCACATCGACGACGCGGTGTGCGAGCGAACCGGCTCGCTCGAGTTCATGGCTTGCGATGATCACCGTTGCACCGGATGCAACCGCTTGTTGCAGCACGGCATCGAGCTCATCGCGACCTTGCGCATCGAGCCCGGCATGCGGCTCGTCGAGCAGCCAGAGTTCGGCCCGCCGCGCCACCAAACAGGCAAGGGCCGTGCGCCGCTTCTGCCCGGCCGACAGGCGCGACACCGGCACAGTTCGCAACCGCCCATCTACCCCCAGCCGCTTCATCGCTTCGTGGATCTCGGTGGTCGTCGCGGCGACCGTGGCGCCCCAGAATTTGACGTTCTCCACGACCGAGAGGTCGCCGTACAGACCGTTTCGGTGCCCGAGCATTCCTACCCGAGGACGAACCGCTGCAGCGTCGGTGGCCAGATCGAACCCGAACACTCGGCCCTCGCCGCGGGCGAGAGGTAGCAAGCCGGCGCACAGGCGCAACAAGCTGGTCTTTCCTGCCCCGTTGGGGCCTCGCAGCAATACGATTTCGCCGGTGCTGACCCTGAGCGTGGCACCGGCAAGGGCGGGAAAACTGCCCAGGACCGCAACGGCGTCGCGCAGCTCCACCACCGGTTGGTCGGCCGTCACACCAGCCGTCGCATCATGAGCGGTGGTTCGTGCATCGATTCCTTCGCTCGCTCGATCGCTGCCGCCATCCATGCCGATTCCCACGCTAACCGGCGATCAAGCGCTCACTGCCAGGTCGGAGTCCGGAATCGGCATTAGCCTGTGCCCGGTGAATGACGGGACGGCAGTTGACGACACGGCAGTTGACGACACGGCGGTCGATGCTCCGGTTGACCCACCAGTCGCGTCATCTGCCGCACCGACCGCGCCAACACACCTGTCTCGTCGAGTTCGCCGCAAGCAACGGGTGAGCAAGTGGGACCGACCACCCGAGCCTCACGACTGGCGCTTCTTCGTCGGCCATCTCGGCCGGGTACTCATCACCACCGGGCTGATGATGTTCTTGTTCGTGGCGTACCAGCTGTGGGGCACAGGCATCCAGACCGCACGCGCGCAGAACAAGCTCGATGACCAGTTCCAAGAACTCGTCGCAGCCGAATCGGTGACCGACGTCGAGCGGACGCCCAACATCGTCACCGACGACGGCGTCGTCGTGGATCCGACTAGTAACGGTGCTGCCTTTCAGGTGTTGCCGTTCCCCAGACAGACCATTGATGATTCCGCCGGCGAGGGTTCCGGCGGCGATGTTTCCGCCGGCGATGATTCCGGCGACGGCGCGGGTGACGACTCCGGCGCCGAGCCACCGCCCCCGACCACCCCCTACGAGACGGTCGTCCCCGCCGCCGAACAGAACCTGCCCGAGTACGTACGCGGCGAGGTGCTCGGCCGCATCGAGATCCCGAACATCGGGGTGAACTTCTTGTTCGTGCCGGGCGTGAACCACGAGGACCTCAAAGCAGGAGTGGGTCATTTCCCCGACACCGAACTGCCGGGCCAGCTCGGCAACAGTGCGCTCGCAGGACACCGCACCACCTACAAGGCCCCGTTCGGCAACCTCGACAAGGTGAACCCTGGCGAAGACATCGTGATCACCATGAACAACGGCGAGCAGTACACGTACGTCATCACTGGCACCACCGTTGTCAACCCCAGCGACTACTGGGTGATCTCGAACGAGGACCCGAATCTCGCCACGCTTACGCTCATCACCTGTACCCCCAAGGCGACGTCGGCGCAGCGTCTCGTCGTGTTCGCGGAGCTCGACCCCACCCGGTCGGGTTTGGTAGGTCAGGCCACGATTCCCCAGCTGGACGATCCTCAGGCCAGCGTGCTGCCCGACGAACCACCGGCGGCGACCACCACCGCGGCAGCGCCGGCCACCACCGCGCCAAGCTCGACCGCCGCGTCCACGTCAGCTCCCCGCACGACCTTCGCCAGCACCACCGACGACCCGACGGCAGTCGAAGCGGCACCTGTCGCTACCTCGCCTGAGATCATCGCACCGGCAACGACGGTCGCATCAGCCGTCAACGGGGTCGACGACTCGGCGGCGCCCGCCGAGGGTGACGCATTCTCGGGAAGCTGGTTCGACGACACCGCCGCGTGGCCCCACATCGCGGGTTGGGGCGCTCTCTTGTCGGTCATTGCGATCGGCGCGTACCTCATCAGTCGCAGAACTCGCCATGACTCCATCGGTTTCGCGGCGGGCGTCGTGCCGTTCACGTTGTGCCTCTATTTCTTCTTCGAGAACGTCAACCGCCTGCTGCCTCCGGGTCTCTAGCAGGAGTTATGTGACCCTACGAGGTCGCCGCCTCGTCGCTCGTGCACATTTCGTGCACATGTGCACCGAGGCCCGCATCGATCGCAGCAGTGATGCTGTCCTCGTCGGACGGCCACAGATGGGCGTAGGTGTTCAGCGTCTCGCTGGCGTTCTTGTGCCCAAGGAACGACGCCACGGCTCGGGGTGAGCACCCTGACGCGATCAGCAGTGACGCTGCGTGGTGTCTGAGATC